>JAFTCG010000053.1 GCA_017454815.1 Clostridia bacterium | reverse complement strand
GAGTTGTTTCCTTAAGTCTGCCGAGGATACCGATCGTCTCTGCGCCGTTTTCGGCTGTGAGAGTGATGGTTGTGCCTTCGAGGGTTGCAACTGTTCCGTCAACGAGTTTGAAGTAATCCGAAAGGGGTTCAAGAGCGTCGATAGCTTCTGTAATAGCTGTTGCCATTGCGTCAACGTCTTCCTGATGTTCAGCGTTGAGGCCTGTTTCTACTGCCGCTACGGCTGCTGTTACGGCTGAGAAGTCATAGTATTCGGTTACTGTGAGTGCTTCTGCCGCCGCGATAGCTGCGTTTACTGCAGTATAGTCAGCGGAGTCAATATCTTCTACCGAGATAACTGCGTCGCATACTGTACATCTTGTGACATATTTTTCTACGTTTTCTACTGTTTCAACTGCTCTTGTGCCGGGGGTATGGCCTGTTGCGGGGACAACCTCCGTATCTGTTGCGCCGCATTCTGTACAGGTGTAAGTTTTAACTCCTGCTGTTGTGCAGTCGGGAGCTGTTGTGATTTCGCCTTCGTCAAAGCTGTGACCTGTTGCGGGGACAACTTCCTGAGCTACAAGGATAGCGTCACATACTGAGCAGTGAGAGCCTGCCGTCAAACCTGTTTCGGTGCAAGTTGCAGGAACTGCTGCGTCCTCGACTACTGTATGGCCTGTTGCGGGAACTTCACCGTCTGTGTAGGTATCGCCGCAGTTTGCACAAGTATAGGTTGTATAACCTGCTGTTGTACAAGTCGGAGATGTAACTTCTGTTTCGTAGTTATGTCCGAGTGCTTCTGTTGCGTCATCTGTATAAGTGTCGCCGCAATTTGCACAAGTATAGGTTGTATAACCGGCTTCTGTACAAGTCGGGTTTGTTACTACTGCTTCATAATCATGTCCTGTTGCGGGGATCGCTTCATTTCCGCTGAGAACAGCGCCGCAAACAGAACAATGCGTTCCTGCTGTGTGGCCGGCTTCGGTACATGTTGCCGCTACTGCCGCATCTTCTACTACCGTATGGCCTGTTGCGGAGACGGCTTCGGTATATGTGTCGCCGCAGTTTGCGCAGGTGTAAGTTCTGACGCCGTTTTCGGTGCAGGTGGGAGACGTTGTGACAACGCCTTCGCCCCAATTATGACCGGTTGCCTCAAAGTAATTGTCAACGTAGCTGTCGCCGCAGACGGAACAGGTATAAGTCGTGTAACCCTGCTCAGTACATGTCGGGGAAGTTACAACTGTGTTATAGGTGTGAGATGTTGTGGGGATAGTATCCGTATAGCTGTCGCCGCAGACGGAGCAGGTGTATGTCATAACGCCTGTCGCAATACACGTTGCGGGGGTTGTTACAGAAGATTCGTAGCTGTGGGCTGTAACAGGAACGGTTTCCTGAGCAACGATAACTGCGTTACATGCCGAGCAGTGAGAGCCTGCCGTCAAGCCTGTTGAGGTGCATGTAGCTTCTACCGCAGCGTCTTCAACTATCGTATGTCCACCGTCTTCAACGGTGATTGTACAATAGGAATGGAAAAGAGACCAAGTGTTTCCGCCTTCTGTCCAGCCACCCCACCATTCTTGCCATCGACCTGACCATAGAACCTGTACCTGAACTTCATAATCGCCTGCTGACCAACTTGAAGTGTCAAAAGTCACCGGATGTGTTGAGGTGCTTGTTCCCTCATATTTACCTTCCCAAATTTGTGTTTCGGGATAAACTATAGTACCACTTGTTGAATCTTTAACACGTACAACAACTGCTCTCCATAAAGAGCCATTGTTCAGACCTCTTATGATAACAGAAGTTGAAGCGTTTTTCCGGCATCTGTTTGTTGTTACTGTATTTGGAGAACAAGAAATTGATAGAGTATCAGTATCTGATCCTTCGGCAGCCGCAAACGACGTTACGCTTGTAATGACGAGCGTTGACGCCATGAAACATAAAACAAGCATGAGAGATAAAATCTTTTTCATTTTTTGCATTTTGTTTACCTCCAAAATTATTATTAAAGGAATTTTGCTTTTTTGAGAATACGCCGAACGGTAAAATCGGCGGGAATGCGAGGGGCAAGCGCGATACAGCACATGCTGTTGTAGGGGCGGATATCATCCGCCCGTGGGTAACGCACATGTTTCCTGCGGGACGGCATCTTCTTTTCAGCGCTATGTTGGCGCGCTGTTTTCCCGGCTCCCCTGTGCAAGGGGAGCTGTCAGCTTTAGCTGACTGAGGGGTTGTATGCTTCAATTATGAACCGACGTTTTGCTTTTAGGCGGGCGGATGGTATCCGCCCCTACAAGGGTTTGTGCGAAGCCGGAAACGTCATCTGACTTTGCGGGCGGATGATATCCGCCCCTACAAGGGTTTGCGCGAAGCCGGAAACGTCATCTGACTTCGACGGCGGAGAGTATGAAAGCAAATGAAAACACACCATCCGCCCATAGCAAATAACGATAATCCGGACGTGATCCGAAATCAGAGTTATTTGCTAACAAAGAGATAACAAATGCCGATTTTAGTTTTTACCGTTTTTGATCTGCATCTGACCTACGGGGTGACCCATGCAAAATTGATAAAAAACAGATTTCCGGGGACGTTCTTTTTCCCTAAAAGGGCATACCTCCCCAAAATCTTCTGTAATATAATTATAAACTTATAGGGTAACCGTTTTTTGTTTTTTAGAAAAAAGAGGTTGCAGTTATTATGGCTTGTTGAACATTAAAGCATAATTTTGCTCTTTTGCACAAACGTTGATATGTTTTGTTGGTGAAGTTGAACAAACGCGGCGAGCGTGACGCTTGACCCATGCCGTGCAAGTGTTTATCTGACTTTACAGCTTTGTGCGCGAGCAAGTAGTCTGTTTTCACTATGTAGGGGCGGACGATTTTGCATGGAAACGAAAAAACAGGACAGCCCGGCACGGACTATCCTGTCTTTTTAATTATTCGTTTGACTTTTATTTGAGGTTATTGCAAAGGATATTATACTGCTCCTTGATCTTTTCGGGGAGCTTGTCGCCGAATTTTTCATAGAACTCTGCGATGCCCTTCGTTTCCTCTGTCCAGAGGTCTTTGTCAACGTCGAGGATCTTCTCAAGGCTTTCGACAGTTACTTCATCCTCGATGCCTTCGAGGTTGATGTCCTCTGCGTTGGGAACGTAGCCGATGGCTGTTTCCTTCGCGCCGACGGTGCCTTCGCAGCGTTTGAGGATCCACTCAACTACTCTGAGGTTCTCGCCGAATCCGGGCCACATGAAGTTGCCGTTTTCGTCTTTTCTGAACCAGTTGACGTTGAAAATCTTGGGAGCTTTGTCGGGGTCGAGGGTTTCGCCGATGTCGATCCAATGCTGCCAATAGTCAGCCATATGATAGCCGCAGAACGGAAGCATCGCCATAGGATCGTGGCGAACAACGCCGACAGCGCCTGTTGCCGCCGCAGTAGTCTCGGAGCCCATTACGGAGCCTACGAATACACCGTGATTCCAGTCTCTTGACTGATATACGAGGGGAGTGAGCATGGCGCGTCTGCCGCCGAAGATGATCGCGGAGATCGGAACGCCGTCCGGGTTTTCAAACTCGCTGCTGATGCAGGGGCAGTTCGTTGCGGGAGCGGTGAAACGGCTGTTGGGATGAGCGCCCGTGACGTCGCTCGTCTTTCCGTTCCATTTGTTGCCTTTCCAGTCAACTGCGTTCTCGGGCGGATTTTTGTCGAGACCTTCCCACCAAACGGTGTTGTCGTCAAGGTTATGAGCGACGTTGGTGAAGATGGTACCCTGCCTCGTGGAAGCGAGAGCGTTGGGGTTGGATTTCTCGTTCGTTCCGGGAGCTACGCCGAAGAAGCCGTTTTCGGGGTTGATGGCGTAAAGTCTGCCGTCTTCGCCTTTTCTGATCCAGGAGATGTCGTCGCCGACAGTCCAGACCTTGTAGCCTTTTTCTTTGTATACTGCAGGCGGGATCATCATGGCAAGGTTCGTCTTACCGCAAGCCGACGGGAATGCGGCGCAGACATATTTGACCTCGCCCTGCGGATTCTCAACGCCGAGAATGAGCATATGCTCAGCCATCCAGCCTTCGTTCTTGCCCTGGTAGGAAGCGATCCTCAAAGCAAAACATTTCTTGCCAAGAAGCACGTTTCCGCCGTAGCCGGAGTTGACGGAGATGATCGTGTTGTCCTGCGGGAACTGGCAGATATATCTCTTCTCTTCATCGATCTGGCATTTGCAGTGGAGACCTCTTACCCAGTCGTTATTCTCGTCGCCGAAAGCGTCCATGACGGCTTTGCCGACTCTCGTCATGATGACCATGTTGAGAACAACGTAGATAGAGTCAGTCAGCTCAATGCCTACCTTCGAGAACTTTGAGCCGACAGGGCCCATCGAATATGGGATGACGTACATGGTGCGTCCCTTGTAGCTGTCTTTGGCAATTCCGTAAAGCATTTCGTAGGCTTTTTTCGGTTCCATCCAGTTGTTTGTCGGGCCTGCGTCCTCTTCCTTTTCGGAGCAGATGAACGTCCTGCCCTCAACTCTTGCGACGTCGTTGACGGCGGTGCGGTGGAGGTAACAATCGGGGAGCTTTTCCTCGTTAAGTTTGATCATTTCGCCCGTTTTGCAGGCTTCTTTCCTGAGCTCTTCGATCTGCTCTTTCGAGCCGTCGATCCAGACAACTTTGTCGGGATTTACGAGCTTGATCTTTTCATCGATCCATTCAAGGATACTTTTGTTGTTTGTAAGTGCCATAGTTTTCATCCTTTCTG
>JAFTCG010000052.1 GCA_017454815.1 Clostridia bacterium | reverse complement strand
CGGTACACGTTCCAGAACGATTCCCTCACGAGGTTTTCAACTTCACTGTAGTCTTTTTCTTCTTCAAAACGAATTGTATAATCCTTGTTCATCTCTGTTCCTCCGGATGAATCGATAAAGTTTTGTTCTGCAATCAATTATAAACCTTCTTATCTTTTAAATCAAGCTGAAAAAAGAAATATAATAATCAAACTCAGACATGGGAAAGATATGGGGCAAATCTTAAATTTTGTTTGGAAATTATATTGTCTTTTCGGGCAAAACAATGTATAATACAGGAGTAAATCAATTTCACCAAACGGAGGACTTCAACATGGTTGAGGAACAAAAAGAAAACCTTATAGACGAGCCCGCAAAGAAGAAAAAGCTCGTTGCGGTTATAATTGCAGTTGCCGCAGTGGTCGTCGTTGCCGCGATCATATGCGTTTTGGTGATGCATAAAGGCTCCGGCAAGAATGCGAACGAAGATGCGACCGATCTGCCGTCTGTTTCCGAAAGCGAGGTCGTCGACGAAGATCGGGACGAAGAGACTACGGCTGCGACGGAGGAGACAACGCCGGCCGAGACGACGAAAGCCGAGGCCGAAAAGACGACAGCTAAAAAGGAAGAAAGCCCGAAGACCTTAAAGCAGATCTACAAAGATTTCACGTCAGGTTACAAATATTGCATCAGGGCATATATGTTCGACGTAACGGGCGATGGAGTTGACGAACTGCTTATGGTTGAGAGAAGACCGTCAGATCCTATGCCTGACTTCATAGTCGGCAGCGTGTTCTCTTTTGACAAAGGTACCGATAAGGTAAAAAAGATACATGAGTGGGAAAGCATGGAGACAGTCGGCGCCGGAGGATTCAATTGGTTTATGGAAGAAAACGCAGATGGGCAGAATGCGCTGGTTAAAGTGTTCAACCAACAGGGTGTGGTGTCAATTGAAGAGTATTATGTTTTCGATTCGGGCAAAACGGAAAGAAAATCATATACTGAGACATATTTTGTCGAAACCTACGTCCACGAAGAAGACCCTGATAATCCGGACGACCCATTCGTACCTCTTGAGGAATACAAAAAGATCGAACACTCGATTCTGAACAACAGTTATCCGATCTACTGCTCTTCCGATCACGATATGTTTTTGGCTTCCGAGAACATAAAATTCAGAGATTTCCCAAGCGATAAAGTGATAAAACAATAAAGTAATAAACAGACATCCGCCCGCTTATCAATGCACGGGCGGGTGCTTTTTCTGTGGCTTCACGTTTTTTATTGACAAATCACAAGCAGGGTGTATAATTATTTTATAAAGATCAGGAGGAATGATATATGAAGAAATTTTACGCCAGATTATTCAGCGTTATAATTGCGACGGTTATGGCTTTTGTACCCGTCAGATCGCTCGCGGCAAAGTCCGCGGATGTCGGCGGCGCTGATTATAAGACCTGCAAAAACGTCATCTTCATGATCGGCGACGGCATGGGCTTCAACAGCATCAACAAAACAAAGCTTGAAACCGGAATTAAAACGATCAATATGGATCTTTTTCCGATGAACGGCGAATCAAAGACGAGGTCGGCGGACAACGAAGTCACCGACAGCGCGGCGGGCGGCACTGCTCTTTCAAGCGCTGTCAGAACTAACAACAGTTACGTCGGCGTTTATTCCGACGACAAATATGCCCTTGAAAGCCACCCGATGAATCTTGCGGAGCTTGCCGTAGCGCAGGGCAAAAAATCCGGCGTCATCACGACCGACCTTACTTCCGGCGCAACTCCCGCATCTTTCTCGGCGCACACAAGCAGTCGCACAAATGAGCTTGACATCACAGCCCAGCAGCTTTCAAGTGATCTCGACCTTATTTGGGGCGAAAAAACAGCGTCATTTGATGAAACGACCGCCAAAGCAAACGGCTTTGACGTTTTCTACGACAAAGCGGGCATGGAAGCTCTCTCTGAGGGCAGCAGAAGCTTTGGACAGTTTACTTCTTCCGTCTGGCAGCAGACCCCTGCTGAAAATATGCCGACCATGGAAGAAATGACTCGGAAGGCGATCGACCTTCTCGACGACGACGAGGACGGATTCTTCCTCATGGTCGAGGGCGCGCATATCGACAAAAACAGCCACTCCAATAAAGGCGAAGGAATGGAGGATGCGCTTCTCGCTTTTGATAAGGCGATCGGTGTTGCGCTTGAATATGCAAAAACGCGCGGCGACACTCTCGTCCTCGTGACAGCTGACCACGAAACGGGTGGCTTGACGCTCAACGGCGAAGGCGTTTACGAATACACGACCGACTATCACACCGGCGTCAACGTCCCGCTCCTCGTTTATGGCAGCGAAGGCTTCATAAATGACGGCGAAAAGATCGACAACAAGGAAGTTTCCCGCAGAGTTGCCTGCGTTATGGGCGAAAACAATTTCCCGTTGAAGGTCGAAGGAGCCGTTAAGCACACGGGTGTTGTGGGCATCGAATTTGAAGAAAAAGAATATTCGCTAAGATACAGATCGAGCATAACGCTTTCCCCAAATGTCATTGCAGGCGAAGGAGCGGAATATAGTGTCACATATTTGTCGTCGAAAACTTCGAGGGCAACGGTTGACGAAAACGGAACAGTGACCTCCGTCAAACAGTCAAACCTCGACAGAGGCTCTGCGGTCATACTCATAACCGTCACGGACTCATACGGCAGATCGAATGAAACTGCTTGCAAAGTCAATATCGAATTTGCATGGTGGCAATGGATAGTGAAGATAGCTCTTTTCGGCTGGCTTTGGTATTGATCTAAAAAACCGTACAAACAAAAAGCAAACGAACCTATGGGATTTCCACAGGTTCGTTTTTTACTTTATAGGAAACTGCTCGTTTCCTGTTAAATAAAAGGATTTATAACGCCCGCCGACATTGCCTTTCGGGCAACGGCTTCATCCTATGCCGCCGGAAGAATGACGTCAGATCTTCCTGATCGTGTGCTGGATGAGATGCCTGATGTTGTACATTTTTTCTTCCGTTGAGTTGGTGTACTTCGCAGAATACGTGATTTCAAGTTCAAGCTGATTGCTGTTGTATTCATCAACGCACTTCTTGAGCATTTCAAGATACAGCTCGGCTTTGTCCGTCGAGCAGTGCTCGAACAGGCCAAGGAACAATCCGCCCTGGTTCCAGCCGATGAAACCGTAGCTCCGTGAGATCGATTTGAGCAGTTCGCCGAAATCTCTCAGGACGGTGTCGCCGGCGGTGTGGCCGAGCGTCTCGTTGACCTTCGCCAGGTTGGTTATCTTGACGATGAAGCAGGTGAACTGCTCGTCCAGATCCTTATCGCTCAAGGCGTTGATGCGCACGTCGCACATCTGCCTGTTGGGGAGCTTTGTGACTTTGTCGGTGTAAAGGATATACTGGATGAAATCCTTCGTCCTTCCGACGACAACTGCGCCCGTACAGCCGAAGAACAGGAAGAATACGACCGCCAGAGCAAGATAGAGCTTGATGTTGACCTTCTGCGACGTCACGACGGAATTGAGGATATTCAGATAGCTCGCGCCGAGGTATTCGTTGAGCTCGGTAGCCGTAGCCTGGACGATCGCATATTCATCGTTGAGCATGCTGACAAGATCGTTGATATCCTTTTCAACTTCTTTGCTTGGGTTTTTGGTTTTTTCGTTGTCCACGAATACCGACTCGATATATTCGGCGTGCTTTTTGTCGATCTCGTCGTCTTTTATGGTCTCGTTGATGCGAACGTATTCCTGGATAAGATCGTCGTACGTCGTGATAACGTCGATGCCTCTGTCGTAGCCGTCGACGTCCATGATGACGGAGGGTTCGCCGTCAACGGTAGCAGTGGTTTCCGAAGAATCTGCGGCGGACGGATTAATGATCGAGGAATTCTTTTCGCCGTAGTTGTCGATCAGGCTTTTTAATTTCGCGGAGCGAGTCTGGTTGTTCTTGATGTCGACGTTGATGCTGTCGATCGTGCTGCGCTGTTTTTTAAGGAGCAGATCGTTGTCTTTTGTATATTTGTTCTGGAGGATGCTTGCGTAAAGGCTCGGGACCTTGTTGTTCATGATGTATTTGTAGATGTTTTCAAGGTCGGTAAAAGTGTAGCCGGTCGCAGACGCTCTGAAATCGGGGTAGTTGGTTTTTTTCTGGATGAGATAATCGTCGATCTCCTTGAGCGACCCCTGGATCAGCTCTGCGCTTTCAATGTAGTCATAATCGTTGGAGCTGATGTTGGAAGCGTTGTTCGGGAGTATCAGCTGGTCGACGTATTTTTCGCTGTAGAAAGAATAGTAGTTTTTGATGATAGCGTCGAGCATGTTGCCCGCAAAGTTCAGCGATCTCTCCGACCCGACTTCGTAGGAGATGACATAGTCGGTCGGGAAATAAGAATATTCTTCGCCTTTGCTCAGGGCGGTTTCCTTCTTTGCTTCCTCCTCCTCGGAGATAATTGGCTCAACTTTGACTTTGGAGCGGATTTCGTCGACGGAGCAGTTGAGCCCGAGGTCTTCGATCGCGCCCTTGATAACCGTTGAGGAGTATATTTCCGAAACGTCCAGCTTTGTGCCCTTTGGGGTGAGACCTTCGTTGATGGCGGAGTTTGCATAGCGGATGACGGTCGTCGCTGTGTAGACCTGCTGGGAGTTTGCGTAATAGTACACCCAGACGGCGCCGAGCAGCGCAACGATCAGAATGATAAATTTACCTTTGGAAAGGTATCTTAAAAGTTGAAATTCCTTCACTGTGTTTTGCCTCCGTACAACAACCTTGATCTGAGCCAGATCGCCGCATATACTGCACACAGTACTGCGATCGCGATCACAAAGAGCATTTCAGGCTGGATTTTCTGCAGCAGCGATGCATTTGTAGTCTTGAAGGTCAGATAGTCCTTTGTTTTATATTTGATGTACGCCTTGTCGATCTTTTCGATCTCCTTTGAAAGCACAGAAAATTTAAGACGTATATCTTTTATCATGTTGTCTGCTTTTTTAAGGTTTTCCGGGGTGCTTTCGATGCTGCTCATTTTGTCGATCAGGTAATTGTTTACGCTGATCTCCTTTTCGATCGCCTGGGCGGAGACGAGGTGATCGTTTGCTTTTTTTGCCATATAATCCATGCCGGTTTTGGTTCTGGACATATAGTAGGTGCTTTTTTCCTGGTCAATGGAAGGGATCATGACGACGTTCGTCATGGAATCGTCGTAGATCTTGATGCCGGCGTTGTAGACCGTATAGGCGGCCATGTCTTTGGAATAGTCTATTCCCTTGATGCGGTTGACGTAAGCCAGAGATCGGGTGTAGTTGGACTTGTCGTGAGTGCATCCCGCCTGTTTGACGAAGGAGCGGTATTTTGCAATGTCATAATTTCTGATATCCTCAACCTTTTGCACGAGGGATTTGAACGTGGCGTCGGAAGACTGTTCTGTGAAGGACTTGGTCTGTTTTACCCTGGTGTTGAGGTATTTCTCGATCTGCTGCGCCTTCAGATCCAGAAGGTCGGCGATGACCATGTATTCATCGTCGTCGAATCTGTCGATGTCAAACGCAAGAATGGAGCGGTTTTCGGTGTATTTTGAATAAAGATTATCCTTGTACGCCTTACAAAGGAAGCTGAGCAGCGTTTTGACGTTGATGTTTTTTATGCAATCGGGTTTTTTCATCTTGATTTTGAAAGTCGTCGAGATGAAAAGGTTTTCCTCGGAAAACGCTTTCGCGTTCATCGGCGAAACGGATATGCAGTCGATGACTTCGTTGATGTCAACGTCGTCGGGGTCGATGCCGCAGTAGGTGAGCATTTTTTTGACAACTTCCGGGCTCGAGACGTCGTAAATGTTGAAGCGCGTTGAGTTCGGGTTCAGCCCGTAGGCACTCTCCTCATAGTTCAAGCTCATTTCGGTGTAAGCCGTTTTGCCGCTGTCCAAAAAGAAATATCCGGCAGACATCAGGATCACGATCACGAGCAATATAGAGATCGGCACCTTCAGCTTCAGCATTGCGATGAACGATTTTCTCATCCTCGAGCTGTCGGAATAATCCAGCTCGATCCCGTCGAGAACTTTCACGATCGGCGAAACGATCTTGTCAAACAGTTTTTTGAGGACACGTTTGCGCATCTTTGTCGTCACTTCAAAGTCGCCGTCGATTTCCGGATCGTATGCTCTTTCTTCAATTATTTCTTCTTCCGGCTCCAACTGTTTTTCCTGCTTGGTTTGCATTGTTTGCTCCTCCTTTCGCTTGGCGTTAATACCAACAGATGTCAACGACCACCAGCTCCGGCTGGTTGTTGATCCTGGGAATGGTTTCATTATTGCTCAGCCCTCTGCTGACGACGACCTGAGTGCCGTCGTCGGCTTCGACCACCCCTGCGGTAAACCTCGGCAAAAAGCCTTCGCCGGTGCTGTAAAGACCGCCAAAGTGGGGGATTCGGATGTGTCCGCCGTGAGCGTGACCGGTGAGCGCGATGTCGATGCCTTTGTTGAGAAGCTTTTCGTTGAACAGTTCGGGGTAGTGGGTCAGGCACACCCTGCAGTATTCGGTCGAAGTCAACGAGTCAATAAATTTTTTGCCGTTGTTTGTTTTGACGTCATATTGTTTCAGGTTGTCCGTTTCGACGATCAGCTGGATGACGGTGTTGTTGACGGTAATATCGGTCGCCTCGTTGCTCAGCAGCGTGACGTTGTGTTCTTCCAGCTTGTCGGCAAATTGGTTGTCGTAAAAAAGCTGCTGATCCAGCTCGTTGTTGCCGTAGCAGGCAAAAATCGGCGCGATCTTGTACAGCTCATCCGACAAGTCGAACAGGACGGAATAATCGCTGGTTTTTTCTTCGATCATGTCGCCGGCATAAAAGATCAGATCCGGCTTCAGCGACCTGATCTTTTCGATCAGCTTGCTGTTTTTTTCGCCGTATATGCAGTCGTGAAGGTCTGAAAGCTCGACGATTCGGATGTTGCTCGTGACCTTGTCCGAATTAATCTGGTAGAATGAAACGGTGAAGTTCTTGTTCTGATAGACATTATAGCCGACGATCGAACCTACCGCCACGATAACGAGTGACAAAAACACCAATACTATTTTCAGAGGCAACGGCATTTTTCTTTTTATATGCTGTCTTTCGCTCATCAGATAGTTCTTCCTTTCACGATAAATTCAAGCCCGGGGCAAGATTGGAATGAGAGTTGTTGTCGCTGATTTTCCTGGCGGGGGTACCCGCGATAGTAATGCCGTCCTCGACAAAGCTTTTCGTCACAACGGTGTTGGCGCCAATGGCGATGTCGTTGCCGATGGTGATGTCGCCGATGACGGACGAGCAGGGCCCGATGAAAACGTTGTCTCCGATGTGCGCCGCCTGAAGCTGACCGTTGGTGGCGCCGATGGTAACGCACTGATGGATGCGGCAGTTTTTGCCGATTTTTGCAGAGGGGTGGACCACGACCGGGCCCCAGTGCGCGATGGAAAGCCCTTCTTCAAAAGCGTTCGGCGGGATATGGAAGCCGCCGAGCTTCATCCCTTTTCTGCGAAGCCTGTAGTGGAGCCAGACGGCAATCGCTTTGCCCAGGGGGTCTTTTTTGCAGTTTTTGTAATACTCCGTTTTGCGCAGGAGGATCTCATACTGCCAGATCTCATCTCCGGCGAAGGAAGGCCTCTTTTTTGTCTTGCGCAGGGCGATCCTGTCCTGTTCGAGATAGTGTTTAAGATCGGCTTTGCTTTGTATCATGATTTTTCTCCTTTGATCTCTTCGCCGCTTACGGCGCGTTTGAGGTAATTGCTGCTGTCCTCACGAAGCTTTGAGACGTAGCTGTAGACTTTATCATAATCGATTCGATCGTTTTCGTCGAAAACAGGATGGGAGGTGACGTTCCGTTCCCCGATGCCGAACTGATCGAGCAAAGCTCCGATCTTCCTGACGCGGCTGTCGATCGAGGCAAAAACGCGAAAATCTTTCCTGTTGAGGATCGAGAAAACAACGCCGTGGAAAGTCCCGGTGTAGACGAAAGACGATCTCCTGAACAATTCCGCCCATTCAAAAGGATCCAGCCTGATCGACATTTGCGAATAGAGCTTGTCATATTCGCCCGCGCCGAGAACTTCATATCCCTTTTGGCGCGCTGATTCGATCAGCTGTTTTTTTAATTCATAGGGCATGCCGTTGCAGTAGTAGAACAAAACGTAGGGGCGTTTTGTCAAACTGTTGATCTTGTCGTTGTCTGCCTTGGGCGTATCGGTCAGAAACGTCGGGTCGCACACGATGCCGGGTTTCACACCCAAAGCGTTTTCGCACAAAACCTGTGCGCCCTTGTCTCTCGCAGAGAGGGCGGTAAAGCCTTTGAGCGCCGAGCGCACCGATTCGGGAGCGTTTTCGCCGCTCGCTTTCCCCGTGCTCGGGGCGTAGGCGACGATGCTCTTGCATTTCAAGCCGGAGCTGTATTTGATCGGCGAGAAGCTTTTCGGGTCGAGGTAATTCCAGACCTCGTCGCTTCCGACAACGATACAGTCAAGCCCGAGCGCATTGATCTGTTCGGCGTTGTAAACCGGTTTTGTAAGGTTTAAAAATTCTTTTCTTGTCTTTGAAAAGATATGCGGCTGAGATATTTTGTTCAGCCATGATTTCGGGGTCTCGCTTCCGGGATAAAAGCGGAAGAAACCGCCGACGTTAATGATATTCTGCTTTGGTATAATGTAGTTGACGATAAAAACCTCGTCCTTTGGAAAAAGCGTTTTCAGCTTTTCCTGCAAAGCCCAGGCTTGCAAAAAAGCGCCGAAGTTGTTGATCGTATGGTGAGTTATGATTCCTATTTTCATCTTTTTGTTTCATCTATGGAGGAATACAGCTCAAGATAGAGATCCTGCATCCTCTTTGCCTCCAGATTGATGTCGTATCCTGCGTTTTGGAGCTCCGTAGCCCGGCTGATTCTCGGCTTTCGGTCAAACCGGAGGATCGTGTCCGCCCATTTTTCCGGCGTGTCGTTAAGCCCGAGGAAGTGAACGTCTTCGGTCGCTTTCACTTCGGGGGTGATGGTGTCGGTGAGTATGCACGGCAGGTCGGACGCCTGAGCCTCGACTGCAACCACCGGCAATCCCTCGTAAAGCGAAGTCATCACAAAAACGTCGAAAGCGCTGTACCATTCGTTCACGTTGCTGAGAACTCCCGCAAACGTCACGGCGTCGGAGATACCGAGCTCAACCGACTGCTGTTTCAGCTTTTCCTCCAGCTCGCCCGTGCCGATGATGACAAGGTGAGTGTCGGGATTTTGAGCGTGGATCACCGCAAATATTTCGAGGATCTTTTTTTGATTCTTCTGCGGCGCGAGCCTGCCGACGTGTCCGAGAACAAGCTTTCCGTCGAGCCCGTACTGTTTTCGGAGCGTTGCCCTTGACGATTCGTTAAAAGTGAAGTTTTCGATGTCGATCGCGTTATGGATCAGTTGGTGAGCGTTATTCCAGCGCTTTTCGGAAAAATAGAACTTTCCTGCAGCGTCGGAGCAGCCCCAGTAGTCGGTTGCGGCGTACTTTATGAGCGGGCGCATCAGCTTTTTGAGCTCGTTTTTCAAGCCGACGGGTACTGCCGTCGCGTGCGCGTGCGCTATTCTGACGGGGATATTGTTCTTCTTGGCGGATTGCAGAGCATAGAGCATGAGCGATCCGTTGTGGGTGTGGATGATCCTGTATTCGGGATGTTCGCGGAAGAGATCGGTCATGTATGCAACGTAGGAGCGGTAGCTCATAAAACCGGGAGAAACAAATATCCTGCCGCCCAACGATTTGATCTCCTCGTCGTAATCTCCGGGAGCAGGCTTGTTGCAAAGAAAGTCAAACTGCACCTGCTGTCTGTCGACGTGTCTGTAAAAATTCATCAACATCGTTTCTATCCCGCCGCGATCCATATTGCTGACGGATTGCAAAACTCTTATCATATTTTTTCCTCCGATCAAACTAAAAAAATCATTTTTCCGGCAACGGTTGTTTCATCCTTGGCTTCAGCGCTTCTTTTTTATTCTTCTGACGTTTTCTGTAAACCATCCGCTGGAATTTTGTCATCCGCAGGACGTTTGTCTGCTTGAGCGGGATCTCCTTCACGGGGGAGAAGAACAACGCCATCGGAAGCATCCTGATGACCATGCTCGACCAGTAATAGAACATTGTGTTGTCCGTCATGTAGGTGATGAGCATGTAAACGCTGATGGTCATGAAACAGACTGCAACCTTTTCGCCGCAGCGGCTGATAAACCACTGAGTCTGGTAAACGTAATAGTACAATACCCAAACAAGGAATCCCCAGAATCCCATTTCAACGTACATTTTGAGAATATCGTTATGCACGGCGGTGATCGCGACAACCTGGTCTTTTGTCCCCTTCATGCTTTTAAGAAGCTGAACGCAGAACTCGTATCCTTTTCCCCGGTACGACGGGGAGACTGTGTAGAAGTTTGATATGTAGTCGTATATCTTTTCTCTGCCGTTGAGCTCGATCTCGTGTTCCGTAAGGATCCGGGCGAAAGTCCCGTTCTGGATGATGATGATGTAAAAGAAGCAAAATCCCGCTATAAAAAACGCCGTGAAAACAAGCAGCCTTCTTTGAGCTTTCGGGCCGAGCACCGTGCAGACAAGGGCAAACATTATCGCAAGGAACATGCTCAGAAACGCAATACGTTTCAGACCGGCGAAGAACAGGAACAGCGCGATCCCCGCATAAATATAGCGGTATTTTTCACCCGGGCAGAAAAACAGGAAATACAGCACAAAAACGCCCATCACAAAGGTGATGTCGTGAATCTCTATCGCTCGGATGAAGGTGGAGTTGTTGATGACGTCGTTTGCGCCGAAGGAGGTGATGTTTGCGATCATATCGTTGATCGCGCCGCCGATGCCGGTCGTCGCCGCCCCGAGGAAGATTATCACAAGGTTGGCCGACGCAATGCCAAAGAAGGTGTACTTTGCGGAATTTTCCTCGAACAGGTAAACGGCGGACATCACTATCGCAATGTTCAGCAGCTGGTAAGAGATTTTTGAAACGCCTTTGAGGATGTAGCTGAACGATTGCAGGTCAAGGATCCATATGAGGATCGAGCAAAAGACGATCCCGATGACGGTCGCGCCGAACAATAACGAAAACTTCGACAGCGGCTTGAAGTTTCTGAAATTTCCCGACCAGAGCACATAGATCAGCGCAAGGCCGATCGCACCGGCGGAGATGATTTTCGGCAGCGCTCCGAGCGCCATGTTTACGACCTTCCAGTCTCCCATCGCGGCTCCGAAAATGAAGAAGATGTACAGGCCGATGAAGATCTTCGATTTTTTGGGATAAAATTCTTTCATTGGCCCTCCCGCCGTTCAAAGTTCAGCACTCGTCGTGCCGAATAAATGATCCAAATTTATTTAAAAAGCTTTACAATTCGTTTGTCGGCAGCACAGAGGAATTGGAAAGCTTTCGGCTTGCCCATAAACAAATCAAGCAACGCAAATCGTTTTTTTTGCATCAGCTTTATGGGAAGATGCCATTCCCATCTGCCGCTTGACTTCGGGTTGTATTCGTCTATTGCGCTTTTGTACGGTTCCTGTTGGATAAATTGAAGGAACGCCTGCTTTCTTTTTTCCTTGGGCTCAGGATTATCCCTATGGAAAACGTTCAAACGCATGTTGTCCATTACGACGGATAGAACGCGGTGGTTTTTGTATCTCGCTTCAACGTCCTTGTCGTTGGGATAAAGCTGTTCCATCTGTCTGTTAAGGTGACCTAAAAGCGAGCCGAGCACTTCGGAAAGGTCTTGGCTGTATCTGCGCGTTATGCCCTGCTCGTTGCTGCGGTAGAAATACATAACGTAGGGAAGGTATGCAATTTTTTCGGCGCAAAAATAAGCTTCGGTGTTAAAAACGGAATCCTGCGCCTTCTTTTGGCCGTCGGGAAATCTCAACTTGTTTTTCAAAAGAAAGTCTCTGCGGTAAAGCGCTCCCCACGCGGCGTGATAAAAAGCTCTCGAGGACAAGCCGAACTGTGCGCTCATCGTTGTGTCAAGGCAAAGGCAGGAGATGCTCAAAACACGGCCCGCTTCCGAAGGAAGCTCGTTTAGTTCTGTGATCGAGCAGGGCTGTTCTTCGCCTTTTTCCTGCGCAAATTTCAGTCTGTCGAGGATAATAATATCGTCGTCCGAATCACAAAACCGCAATGCCGTTTCTATGAAATTGTCCGACAGCAGGTCGTCTCCGTCAGCGAAGAATAACCACTTTCCCTGCGATTCGTCTATTGATCGGTTTCTAACACGGCTGAGGCCGCCGTTTTGTCCCATGTTGATGTATCTTACGCGGCAGTCTCTCCCGACATATTCACGGCAGATATCTCCCGAACCGTTGGTTGAACAGTCATCGATCAAAAGAAGCTCTGTTTCATCGGTAAGCTGACCGATTATACCTTCGATATGTGAACGCAAAAACGGTGCGTCCAGATTATAGACCGCAGTTGCGATCGAAAGTTTAATTGCCATAATGTACAACTCTCTCCCAATTATAATAAAAAAGCATATACGATACAATTATAGCAAATTTCAGCAAAAAATCAATAGTAAAATAAACTATTCTACAGGCATTAACAAAAAAACACGTTTTGCCCAGAGAGGCCGCTAAACTTGACAATGATTTTTTCATACTGTATAATTGCTTCAAACAATCAGTCAAGTGGGGAGTTAATATGTACAAAGCAAAAAGGCTGTTAATTTATATTCGGGTTTTTTTCATCATGCTTGCCGCAGAAGTGGCAGGTGTTTTCGTTAAGCGCAGCAAAGAATACGCCGATCTCTGGATCGTTTCCGAAAGGGGCGTTGACGCCCGAGATAACGGGTATCATTTCTTCAAATACCTGCGAAACGAACATCCGGAGATAAACACGGTTTACATCATCTCGAACGATTCGCCCGACAGACAAAAGGTCGCTTCGCTTGGAAAAATCGTCGAATACGGCAGTTTTAAACACTATCTTTGCTATGTTCTTGCCAAGTACAAGGTCAGCACACACATCGACGGCTATTCGCCGGATATATTGTTTTTCCACAAGTTCGGCAAGCTCTTTCCCGACAAATCGAAGAAAGTATTTCTTCAGCACGGCATCATAAAAGACGACCTTGGTTTTTGCCATGCCGACCAGACAAACATTGATATGTTCGTTTGCTCCGCTGTGCCGGAATATGAGTATGTCAAAAAAACTTTCGGATATAAAGACGGCATATTAAAGCTTACGGGACTATGCAGATACGACAACCTGAAAAAGATGGACGCTCCGACAAGAAAGATCCTATTTATGCCGACGTGGCGGTCAAATCTCCGAACCTGCAACAAGCGAAAATTCACTGAAAGCGAATACTTCACGACTTTCAATTCATTCCTCAACAGCGAAGAACTTGCCCGACTGCTTGAAGAAAACGACTATGAGCTTATCTTCTATCCTCACTTTGAAGTGCACCGTTTCCTCGATTGCTTTGAAAACAATAACGAGAGAGTACAAATCACCGACTTCAAAAACAGCGACGTGCAGGATCTGCTGATAAACAGCGACATCCTTGTTACCGACTATTCCAGCGTGTTCTTCGACTACGCATATATGCGTAAGCCGATGGTTTATTTCCAGTACAACGACGCCGCTTTCCGCGCGCAACATTACAAGGAAGGCTATTTTGATTTCAAACGCGACGGCTTTGGCGAAGTCGTGGCGACAGGCGGCGAAGTGGTTGACAGCCTTCGCCGGATCCTTGAAAACGGCGTTCAGCCGGATGATGTTTACCTGAAAAAAATGAACGCCTTCTTTAAATTCAATGACACAAACAACTGTCAAAGAAATTACGAGGCGATCATTGCTCTTTGATTTTTATTTTTGATTTGTTATTTTTTCTTTTTGTCGAGCAGTTTCTGCATTCCGCTGAGCTTGAGCGAAAATGCAACGGCGTCCTTGAATTCGGGCAGAAAACTGCTGCCCAGCGCAAGCACGACTGCTGAAATGACGCTTCCGATCAAGCCGTAAACAATAACTGCCTTAATGCCTTCAAAAGCGATTTTTGAGCAGATAAGATAGCAGATCCCTCCGGCGAACGCGGTCATGAACCAGTACCACAGAAGCTTGAGCATGTACTTCGACTGTTTTTCTTCGGTGAAATAATGCCGAAACAGAATTGCCGTTCCCCAAGTTCCTTCTATAAAAACTATGCAGAAGATTGTGGAAAGCATAACGCCGCTGACGCCTACAAAGCGCACAAGCAAAATATTTAGCCCCAGGTTTACCACCGTTTCAACTATCGGACGGTATCGATCCTGCCACCATAATCCTGCCGCCTGACGGTAAAGATGGCATACTCTGCTGAAGTGGGTCGAAAAGAAATAGACGCAGAAAATAGCCATGATCCCGTCGCCGAACATCATTTTTTCGCCGACCCAGAGCTTGATGAACGGCTGTGTGCATCCGACGAGACAAACCGTCAGCCAAGATGTGAGCCACATGTAAAGCATCTGAAGTTTGTTGAAATCGGCATAGTTTTTCTGCTTTGTTTCAACTACGATCGAGTTTCCGACGGATGCCGTAACGCTGTTTGAAACAAGGATCATGATGCCGGAAATGGCGTTGATGATATAATAGTAACTGTTGTACTTCGCAAGCACCGTCAGCCCGAGAAATGCCGACAGGACAATACTGTCAAGCGAATTGCGGAAAACAAAGCTCAGCTTGTGCAAAAACATTCCCGCGCAGCGTTTTTTTATGTTGTTGATCTCCTCTTTGGGAACAACGCCCTCGCATTTGTACTGCGGGTACATCTTGTTGGAGATGAGATAAGTTACAAGGTTCTTGAGTATTGTGGTGAGCGGAAGAACTATGGTATAAAAGTAGTAATTTTTTAACAGTATGATGGCGACTATCTGGATGGCGGTCGAGCCGATCTTGAAGACGGAATAAATGTTGTTGTTGACCGAATAGCGCTGATCCGCCGTGAAAAGCGAAGAACGGTACGCAAACAGAACGTATGAGAGCACCGTGTTTGCAAGGTTGATGAAGAACAACAAGTATAAATTGACGTCGCCGGGCATATCCTTTTTGACGATCAGATGCAAGAACGGCGTTATCGCAAGCCCGAGAACGGTCATCGCCAGCGCGATCCACCTGTAAACCGTGCGATACAGTTTAAGCAGCGCGCAGACCGCGGGGGTGTCGTTTTCGGCAAGGGGCTTGTACATGCTGTAAACCATAGCGGCGCTGATGCCAAGCTCGGTCAGCGAAAGGATCTGCAAAATCGATACGAACAGGCTGTCAAGCCCGAGGTAGACCTCGCCCAGATACTTGATGAGCACCGTGCGCATTATAAAATTGGTCAGCATGATGACCAGCTTGTTTATGACGGAAGTTAAAATGTTGCGTCTTGCGTGTTGTGTTCTTGTTGCCATAATTTTTCTCGCTTTGTTATTTCTTGAGATTTTTGTATATTTCGAGCGTTTGATCTGTGATAACGTCCCAATCGTATTTTTTCATCAGCTCTTCGCGTTTCGCCCGGACCTGTTCGGGGGAGACGTCTTTTTTGAAGTCGCAGTCCTTCAGTTCGGGGTTCGACAGGCACAAGCACAGTTGCTCGCGCAGAGAGTCCGTGTTTGATTTTTCAAAGCTGTTGCCGTATCCGTCAAGGCAGACGGTGTTTTCGGGGATGTCGCTGACTATTACACGCGCGTCGTATCCGACGGCTTCAAGCAGACTCATCGGCATTCCTTCGATGTCGCTCGGGAGAACGTAAACGTAGCAGTTTGTAAAAAGCTCGGCGAGAGTTTTGCCGCTGACGAAGTCGGTAAAAATAATTTTGTCGTTGCCCTTCGCTTTTTCCAGCACTGAGGAAATATATTGTGTTTCGGGGTTGATACTTCCGGCGATGACGAGCTTTTTGTCGGTCTCGAGCTGCTTGTATGCGTCGATGAGATAATCAAGCCCTTTTTCGGGGGTTATCCTTGCAAGGAAGAGGATATAGCCGTCTTTTTCAAGGCCGAATTTTTCGCCTATCAAATCGACGTCCTGCGGCGTGACGGGGTTGATCCCGTTGGGCACGAGGAGCGCGTCGCAATCATATTTCTCTTTGAAATAATTCTGCACGTTTTGGGAAAGCACGATCACTTCGTCGGCAAATTTCGCCGCCATCTTTTCGCCGAAAAGGATGTATTTGGAGGCAAATCCGCCCCACTTGTTCCTCTGCCAGTCAAGCCCGTGGACTGTGGCGACAACCTTCTTGCCGAACAGCTTGGCGAGAGGGATCATGGCGCAGGGGCCTTCGGCGTGATAATGAACAACGTCATATTTTTTGAAAACACACCGGAGCGTAGCGAAAAAAGAATAGACCATGGCGTTGAGCGCGCTGTTGCGGAAAGTCCGCACTTCGCAAACCTTTACGCCCTTGTATTCGCTGATTTTTTCTTCGCCGCTGTTGCGGTTGCAGACGACCACATCGTGACCTTTTTGCACCATTCTTGTCGAAAGCTCTTCGACCACGACTTCTACGCCGCCGCTCCTTCCGGGTATTCTTTTGTGACCTATCATTGCGATCTTCATTTTCCGGACCCCCATACGGTTTTTGCGAAAACGCCGCCTGATCGAAAAACAAAACGGCAATAAAATCAAAAATCAGCCTATTATAGCACATTGATCCGATGTTATCAACTGTTTTGAAAACAATCTGAGTACAATAGAATAAAAAAGTACAGATATCACCTTTGGAGGTAATTATGAAAAACCATATCGTCGTTGAAAAGCCCGAAAAATGCTGCGGATGCGGCGCTTGCGCAAATGCCTGTGTCCTCGGCGCGATCGAAATGAAAGAGGACGAGGCGGGATTTATCTATCCCTCGGTCAACGAGGAAAAGTGCGTTTTGTGCGGCAAATGCGTCGATGTCTGCGTTTTCACGGATAAAAACAAGGGAGCCAACGCAGAGCCGGAGGTCTATGCGGCTGCGTCCAAAAACCGTGAAATTCTGGAACAGTCTTCTTCGGGAGGAATTTTTTCAGAGATAGCCAACGCCGTGCTTGAGCGCGGCGGAGCCGTTTTCGGCGCCGCTTGGACGGACGACCTTACTCTTGCTCACTTCTGCGTTGAGGACAAGTCGGAGCTTTATAAACTACGCGGCTCAAAGTATGTCCAGAGCAATACCGGGGACGCTTTCCGCCGGGCAAAGAAGATCCTGGATGACGGCAGACAGGTCTGCTACTGCGCAACTCCCTGCCAGATCTCCGGGCTGAAGTCGTATCTCGGCAGGGACTACGACGGCCTTTTGTGCGTTGATCTCGTTTGCCACGGCGTGCCGAGCATGAAAATGCTTCGCGACGACCTGGAATACGTCTGCTCCGACAAATATTCCGAAATCAGGGACGTCCGTTTCAGAGATAAGCGTTACGGATGGGGAGTGAAAGGGTCTGTTTCGATCGGAGATTCAAAAATCAAATATAACGCAGGAAATTCACCGTATTATTTTTATTTTCTCAAGGGCGAGCTCTACCGCGAAAGCTGTTACAACTGCCGATTCCCGTCGGAGGGACGCCAGGGCGACATAACTCTGGGCGACTATTGGGGAGTGCGCGGCGAACTGGTCGCCGGTATGGGCGGCGCAGACCCGGATCTCGGGATCTCCTGTGTGCTCGTTAACACCGAAAAAGGAAAACGTATGCTCTCCCTGATAGAAAAGAACGTCGCCATCGCCGTTTCCGACAGAAAAAGCGCGGAAAAAAGGAATCACCAGCTGACTTCTCCCAGCGTGCCGCTGCCGGAGCATAAAACACTTCTCAACGGTTACATAAACAACGGGTATTCCGCTTTCAGGCAGGGGTACAAAATGCACCTGAAGGATCACGTTGTGCGCACCGTGAAAAACATGATCCCTTCCGGAATCAAGAGAAAAATAAACGATTTTCTGAATTGAAAAATACAATTGTCATTTGTGAAAAAAACTTGATTTTTTCGTTTTTACATCTTGAAAAACGGCAAAAACATGTTATAATTGTGTTCGTAAAGCATGAGAGATACTATCTGTGGGGGTTATTTCGCAAAATGGCATATCTCGAGTTTGGAAAAATTGATGAAAAAACGGAGCAGAGATTGAAGGAAATCATCGAAAACAAATCCTTCAAATCCTACTGGCGCAAAAAAAGAGCGTTCGACCTCATCGTCTCGACGATAATTCTGATCATCGCGGCGATTCCGATGCTGATCGTTGCGCTTGCGATTTTTATTGACGATCCGCACGGCAACCCGTTTTACAAGCAGATCAGGATCGGCCGTCACGGCGACGAGTTTTATATGTACAAATTCCGCACGATGTACGTTGACGCCGACAAGCGCAAGGAAGAGCTGATGGAGCAAAACGAGATGGACGGACCTGTTTTCAAGATCAAGGACGATCCCCGTATCACCCGTCTGGGGAAGATCCTCCGCAAGCTCTCCGTTGACGAATTGCCGCAGCTGTTCAACGTCTTTCGCGGCGATATGAGCCTTGTCGGCCCCAGGCCGCCTCCCCCCAACGAGGTCGCGCAGTATACCGACTACGACAAGCTCAGGCTGATCGTGACTCCCGGCATCACCTGCGACTGGCAGATCGCCGACAACCGCAACGACATCCCGTTCGACATCTGGGTCGATATGGACTTGAACTATATCGAAAACCGCACCGCGATCGGAGACCTGAAAATCATCTTCAAAACTCCCTTCGCCATGCTTTCCGCAACCGGAAGATAAAAAACGGCTCTCCCCCTAATTGCACTTGATTTTCAGGGGAGGGCTTTTTTGTGTCGATTGATATAGTTTTTTCGGAATGTTATAATTATTTCGAATGAAGAATATCAGCGTCAAAGCCGAAAAGGAGTGGACTCAATGAAAAAGATCACAGCGCTCGTCGTCTGTGTTTTGATAATTCTCGGCAGCATCCCCGCTTTTGCGAAGGATGATTCCGAGGAAATACAGGTTTATAAGCTCGTTACAAGCGAAGCCTCGCCGTGCGGCGAATGCGACTACAAATGGGTCGACGAGAACGGGAACGAAGTCGATTTCGACAGCGGAGCTTCAAACGCAGGAGCTTTCCGCAGACGTTCGGTTTTGCCTTCAAGATACAACAGCGTTGAGGAAGGGTATGTCACGAGCGTCAAAGACCAGGGTGACTCCGGAAACTGCTGGGCTTTCGCGGAGGTGTCGGCGGCGGAGAGCTATCTGCTGAAACAGTCCGAGCCGCTGCCCGAAAACCAGAGTCGGTTTGATTTTTCCGAAGCGCATCACGTCTGGTTTGCCCACAGAAGCCTCATCGATGACCCGGACGATCCCACGAGCGGCGACGGCCTGACGGTCGAATCGCCTTATGAGTCGGGCGGAAACTGGCTGCATTCCGCTTTTTCACTTTCGAGAGGAAGCGGCTTTGCTTACGACAGCGACTTTCCGTTCTATCCCTACAACCTCAGCCGTATGGGAAATTACAGCGAGTCGACGAGATACATCAGCGAATACCGCCTGACTGATTCCTGTCTCGTCCCCAACGACGAGACGATTGCAATAAAAGAAAAAATTGTCCAAAACGGCTCTTTAACGGTTTCGTTTTATTCATCGAACACCTACTGGACAAAAACGTCCGGGAATTACTGCTATTACTGTCCTTTGAACGAATCGACAAACCACAGGGTCACGATCGTCGGCTGGGACGACAACTATTCTGCAAGCAATTTCCAGAAAGGCACTCCGCCTTCAAACGGAGCGTGGATAGTCAAAAACAGCTGGGGAACTTCCTGGGGCAACGGCGGATATTTCTACCTGTCATATTATGACAAGACCACTTCGCATTTTAACGCCATAGAGGTTGAAAAAAACGACAAAAGCGAGACTATTTATCAGTACGACGGCTACGGCTACGGGATGTCCTTCTCGTTCGGCGGAGCCTCCAATCCCGTCAAGTCCGTAATGCTCGGAAACGTGTTTACCGCAAAAAAAGATGAGAGCATTAACAGCGTGGCTTTCTACACCGTTATGGACAATCTGCATTATACCGTCGACGTCTATTCCTCGCTTCCGGAGGATTACGAAAACCCGATTGACGGGGGCGTCCTCGCCTATTCCCAGAGCGGCGATCTCGATTATCAGGGTTACCATACGGTAGACCTGTCGGAGAACGTTCTTGTCAGGCAGGGCACTGTTTTCTCCGTCGTCGTCACTGTCGAATCGGATGAAAAAGTCTATGTCCCCGCCGAGGGAGAGTCGGGATCGACTTTCGTCGGGGCCGAGGAAAACTACAGTTCATCCCCCGGACAGAGCTATTTCAAAACCACCTCGTCAAACAGCTGGTACGATTCCGGCGAACGGGGATACAACAACGTCTGCGTCAAGGCGTTCGCTTCGCCCGCCGACCCTTCTGAATTCGGCGAGCCCGACCGTACCGAGATCGGGACGGCTGAGGAGCTTTTGGCTTTTGCGAGCAAGGTCAACAACGGCAGGGATTACCAATGGAAGTCGGTAGTGCTGACTTCGGACATCGACATGACGGGCGTTGAATTCACCCCGATCGGAACGCAAAGCCATCCCTTCGAGGGTACTTTCGACGGCAACGGAAAAGTTATCTCAAACCTCACGGTTTCTTTGCCGAACAAAAGCAACGTCGGCTTGTTCGGATATACCGGCGAAAACAGCGTCATTCAGTACGTTGGGCTTGAGAATGTCAGCGTTACGGGAAACAGCAACGTCGGCGCGCTGATAGGAAAATCTCTCTCAAGCAGCTTATACAACTGCTACAGCGGCAATGGGTCGGTGACGGGCAAAGGATACGTCGGCGGTCTGATCGGCTACAATGCGTCGGCGATGACCGAAAGCTGCTTTGCGTTCGCTTCATCTCAGGGAACGAAGAACATGGTGGGCGGCTTTGCCGGATATTCGGCTTCGACCTATGACAACTGCTATTCGAGAGGCACAAGGATATCTTCAAACTCAGCTACCGTGAGCGGCGTAAGCATCAGCTCTGTTGAACGTTTCGGAAACGGCTATGTTGCCTATTACCTGAAAAGCTCAAAATTTATCTGGACAAAAGGGCAGGGCCATCCCGTTCTGTCTGCCGACGCGAGGGATACTGTCTACAAGATCAGCGCAACGATAAAACTGGACTCCACCACGGCGGTCAGCGTGATGTATTTCGCAGGCAGCGAAGATCCCAAAGCATACTTCGACCAAAGGTTAGAGAATTATTACTGCTCGTATTATACGGACACTTCTTATAAAACGCCGTTCACCGGATTCTTCACGGCGGACTCCCAGAAGATAGTGGTAAAGTGTATCAAAAAAAAGATTTCGCTTGTCAACAACTCTGATTACCTGATTTCGCAAGGCGTTCTGCTTGGAGTCGGCCAGGGCAGAACTGTTGCGGAAGTACTGGAACAGTTGAGCAACAGCTCTGATATATTGGTCAAAAAACCAAACGGTCAGGCGGCTTCGTCCGGGGATATAGTGGCGACAGGATATTCGTTCTATATCACAAAAAGCTCCGGCGCGGTTATCGATGAAGTCAAGGCCGCGATTTCCGGAGATCTGAACTCCGACGGATTTGTTGACTCGTTTGACATGGCTATAGCGGGTGAATATATCAACAATTTCACCGAGCCCGACGGCGCGGAGTTTATGAAGGCCGCGGATATCTACGAGGACGGTTTCATTGACGCAACGGATCTTGCGTTCCTGATGTATATCTCAAACTTCGAGGGCTGACTTTTGTTGCAATATGACGGCGTTTTTCGTTTCACGCCGCGGTTTGAGGCTGAAATCAAATAGCTGATTGACATATCATTTTTGCAGTGATATAATCATAAAAAACATCAAAAGGAGAGTTATTATGTCTGACAAAGAAAGAAAAACCGGCAAATTCATGAAAGAGTTTAAAGAATTCATCGCTCAGGGCAACGCCCTCAATCTTGCGATCGGCGTTATCATCGGCGGAGCTTTCGGCGCGATCGTCAATGCTTTGATCGAAAATATCGTCAACCCCATCATCGCCTGCTTCGGCGGCACCAACATCGGCTTCGCTTTTGAGATCATACCAAACAACGAGGCGACAAAAGTTGACATCGGTTCTTTCATCTCTGCGATTCTCAACTTCATCATCATCGCCTTCATTGTTTTCTGCATCATGAAGAGCGCAAACAAAGCCAAAGAAGTTGCCGCAAAGAGAAAGAAAGAAGAAGAGGAAGAAGCTC
Source organism: Clostridia bacterium (assembly GCA_017454815.1). GTDB lineage: Bacteria > Bacillota > Clostridia > Oscillospirales > Acutalibacteraceae > SIG575. The sequence continues at coordinate 2,615 of JAFTCG010000052.1, read as the reverse complement.
CCACAACGAAGACCTGCCCCTTCTGCAAGAGCGAGATCGATATCGAAGCTACAAAATGCCCGCATTGTACTTCCGATATTCCGGAAGAAGCCGAAGAATAATGAGCGACGTTCAAAAAAAGCTTTGCCGCAACACCGATTCGCTGTGCGGCGATCTGATAAAGAGCTTTGCGAAGTTCCTTGCTGAAAACGGCATCGACGGGCAAACCGCTTTTGAAGTTGCCCGCCAGACAGTGTACGGCAGCGCCGTCATGATGGACGAGAGCGGGATCCATCCGAGTCAGCTCGTCGACAACGTCTGCTCACCCGGCGGAACGACGGTCGAGGGACTTCTGGAGCTGAAAAAGAACGGCTTTGAAAAACTTCTGATAGAAAAAGCCGAAGAATAGGATAACTTTCGGGGCAGCTGAAAACTGCTCCGATTTTTGTTTGTGATGTTTATATTGACAAACAGAGTGTTTCTATGTATAATTTTAAAAAAATACCGATAAAAGTTTAAAAAAGGTGTTGACAAGACCGTGAGAAAATGGCAAAATCCTGACAGACAGACAGACAGACCGACAGACCGACAGACCGACAACGGATAACCACGTTGTCGGTGAGTATCTCTGCGTAAATAATAGTAAAACTTTTTCTGTAAGTGGCATTTTTGCTCATTTACGGTCTTTTTTTATACCTAAAAAGGACTGTAAAAGTGGAAAAAGAGTAAAAAAATGTATTACAAAAGCTATTTCTGCTTTTTCTGTTATTATTTTCGTAATTGGTATCGTTCCAATGCGTGACAACAATGGCTTTTTCTCAATAGAAAGCTATGCGCAGGATGAAGTTCAGCAGCGCACCGTCAACGTGAGCGAACTAAGGTATTCAAACGCCGTTGTCACAAATGATGGTCAAACGTTTATTTTTACAGTCAAAGATGCGTCAAACATTATGTGCCTGTATCCGTCATTGAAAGACGGAACGGCAATAATGTTTTCTAACTTTACGGGGAATGTCGGAACTTCAAAAAACGGAACACTTTTTGCGAGAAATTCCGGCTTTGCTACTGCAACAATAGATGGTGAAAAATACACTATTCTGTTTGATTTTGGTAATGGCAGCACAGATAATGGTCAATCGAATTCTGGTGATGAACCATCAAACGTCGTTGAGCAGCGGGATGTCAACGTGAGTGAGCTCAGGTATTCAAACGCTGTCGTTACAAATGATGGTCAAACGTTTATTTTTACAGTCAAAGATGCGTCAAACATTATGTGCCTGTATCCGTCATTGAAAGACGGAACGGCAATAACGTTTTCTAACTTTACGGGGAATGTCGGAACTTCAAAAAACGGAACGCTTTTTGCGAGAAATTCCGGCTTTGCTACTGCAACAATAGATGGTGAGGAATACACCATTCAGTTTGATTTTGGTAAAAAAGACAGAGACATTGAAAGATTACTAAGGTATTCCGGCGCCGAATTATGCGTGCGGGGCAGAGTTATTACATTGAACGTGAAAACGGGTTCGGATTATATTTCCGTGTTTCCGTCGCTGACTGACGGTACGGAGATTACGTTCTCAAATCTTACGGGCGATACGGGTATTTCCAGGAACGGTACCCTTTATTCAAGGAGCAACGCTACTGCGATCGCCACTATTGACGGCACTGCTTACATTATCGTTTTTTATTCTTTCCCGGAAGAATCATTGGGTAATAATACAGATGATATTGACGCTTTTCCCGGGCATAAGTATTTTGTCGGACATAAGAACAATCAGAAAACCATCAGCATCAAGGAAGAAGTTCCTACAATCGGCAGGTATTATATCAACAACAAAGGGGATCTTATAGCTAGTAGCTCAAACTATATAAAAAAACTTGATTTATCCAAATACATTCCCACAACTATAAAGTGTCAATCGAGAAGTTCGTCATGGTATAGCTATGCTTTTTATAGCTCAACAGATACGTTTGATTCAACAACTTTTATTTCAGGCGGCAAAGTGAAAACATCGAAAACAGACACAACATTTGATATCGTAGGTATTCCGAAAAACGCTTTGACTATGTTAGCGGTACGTTACAGTAGTACTACATGGGAGGCAATCGGTTACGAAGCAACCGGTGATTACCCATATTGCGATGTAAAAGATGCTATGGATCAATGGAAAAATGATGGATATCCCGATGCGAGGATCTACAAACAGGAACAAGTGCCTAAGGTTATTTACCACGTTGGAAACGGGCAGGAGTATTCTGATTTAATTTCCGCTGTTAAAAGGTGGATCGCAGACGAAAAACCGTGCGCAACCATATATGTCGATAAAGGCGAGTATATAACGCAGAACGATCCGGCAGGGTCAAATAACCCACTTTTGATCAGAGGATCTGCCAACAGGCTTACTATTATAGGAGAAGATAAAGAAAGCACGATTGTCAGATCTACAACCGGAGAATATGTTCACCCGGCAATCAATATTCAGGGAGGCAACGTAACGGTAAAAAACATTACGTTTGTTGCCGATCACACTTCAAATCCGAACTTTTCCTACTTAGATTATGCAAAAAGCTTAAACTCTGCCTATGCCGTCCATTGTGACGGTGGAGCGAAGTCGGGCGTTGTTCCCGGAGTG
>JAFTCG010000001.1 GCA_017454815.1 Clostridia bacterium | reverse complement strand
GTAGAGCAGCGCATTCGTAATGCGCAGGTCGTCGGTTCGAGTCCGACCAGTAGCTCCAAGTAAAGGGACACCTTGCGATGTCCCTTTTCTGTATGCCGTTTAATGTCCTTAAGCCGGGACTCGAACCGACATAGTCCATGTTTTGCGCAAGCAAAACGGACATACAATCGTTGCAAAGCGACGGAAGCGACGCAGTCGCTCCGTCGGGTTTGACCAGTAGCTCCAAGTAAAGGGACATCGCAAGGTGTCCCTTTTCCGTTTGCCGTTTAATGTCCTTAAGCCGGGACTCGAACCGACATAGTCCATGTTTTGCATGAGCAAAAAAATACCGGCCACACATCTGTGTGACCGGCATCATGGTCAGTTTTTTCAAAACTGTCCTGCGCCAAAAAGGCGGTTTTTTTGGGAATACTCGACATTTACCTTGAGGGTGGGAAGAATTCATTCATGGGGAAGTTGATTTTCTTGAATCCGTCACACGGGTCGTCGTTGTTGAAGCAGCATTCTTTCTTCGGTATGCAGTACTCTGCCGACGGCACAAGGATCTGCGCGTCTCTTTCCAGAACAACGATCGAAAAAAGACCGAGCGTAACTTTGACGGCTGTGCCTGACGTCTGTCTTGCCAGATTGCCCTCGAACTGACGCGCGACGCAGTTTGGGATCTTGACGCTGCTTTCGCTGTCCGAACACTCGCACACGTCGCAGAGCTTTGCGTCAAGGACTATCGGGTCAACGACCTGCACCTTTGCCCTGGGGTTGGTGTTCGAGGCAGGAAGCCGGCTGTCCATTGCGTCCTCGGCGTAGTCGGAGCTGTAAACTTTCACGTCGCCTTCGCTGCCGTAAAGAACGCACGTCTTTGTGAATGTCGCAAGGCCGCACGCCGACGTCGGATCGCAGCTCGCAGTTGTAAAGAAATCGCATTTGAGCTTGAAATAATAGGTAATGTCAACGCTGTAGCAGCCCTTGTTGAACTGGAGCGGCTCAACGTCAACGCAGCAGTTGACTATCTCCGCCTTGCGGCAACGCACGGCGTTTGCGCTGTCGATGACAGCCTGCGCCGACGACGGGAACGTCACCTTTAAATCGGCAAGACAGTCTTTGTCGCAACATGAATCGTAGATTCTCTTTGTATCTATGCAGACAGGCTCTCTTGAACGAGGGTTCATGCTGAACTGACATGATCTGTTATCCGCCATATTGTCTCCTCCTTTGAAAATATTGAAATTTAGTAAACTTCAATACCATATTATGAGTGGAGAAAGAAAACGTTCCGCTTTTGAAACGAAATGCGCCGCATGATCTTTTCGTCGCTACGGCACAGGGAATATAATGTAATAATGGCGTTTTCGCTTGCAAAAAGTCCAAAGGCATGGTATAATGTTTTCCCGTAAAAGACAGCTCTCGTATTGTGCCCGAACAACGGCGATATGGGCTTTGCGATAACAAAATTCATGACGGAGATGTTAAACGGTGGATCATAAAACCATAATTCCTGACGACGCATCCGATTTTGTGCTGTTGTCTGATCACGTAGAGTCTGCGCTCGAGGAAATACGTTACTACACGACCTACAATTTCGTCGGCGACAGGATCGCCGGATACGAACAGCCTGTCGCGATCATGACGAAAGAGGCGGCTCTGGCTCTCAAAGGCGTGAGCGATGAGATGCAGTCGAGAGGCTTAAAATTGAAAATCTTTGACGCATACCGTCCTGCAACCGCTGTCAGGCATTTTATGGCTTGGGGGCAGGACGATGACGACCGACGGATGAAACAGTATTTCTATCCCGACATCGAGAAGCGTGATCTTTTCCGTCTTGGCTACATCGCCGCCAGATCAAGCCACAGCCGCGGAAGCACGGTTGACCTGACGCTCGTCGACATGGGATCAGATCGGGAGATCGACATGGGCAGCCCGTTCGACTTTTTCGGCAAGAGGTCTCACCCTGATTATACGGGCGTCACGGCGCAACAGCACGAAAACAGGATGATGCTCCGGGACGTGATGTTAAGGCACGGCTTTGAGCCGTTGGATTGCGAATGGTGGCATTTCACCCTGAAGGACGAGCCGTTCCCGGACACATACTTTGAATTCCCGGTGAATCCGGCTTTGCTTAAAAGATAAAACAAGAATATTTACGAGGTGATCTGTAATGAAAAAATACGATCTGATTATTGTCGGCGGCGGTATCTCCGGCGTTGCGGCGGCTGTGAGCGCTTGCCGTCAGGGGTTATGCGTGCTGCTTATCGAAAAATACGGCAACCTCGGCGGCGCCATGAGCAGCAGCCTTGTTTATCCGTTCATGAGATACAACACCGGCGGCGAAAACAATATCTGCACGAGCAAAGGCTTGTTTGCCGAAATGGTGGACAGATTCGAGAGATTCAACGAGCGTTCGTGGGAGTTTTACAAATTCGTTTTTGACGACATGGTGAGCGAAGCGGGCGCGGACGTGCTGTTTCACTCCACGCTCGTCAAAGCCGAAGTCGAGGGCAGGAGCGTCAAAAGAGTTTGCGTCGCGACAAAATCGGGAATCGCCGAATTCGAAGCCGACTTCTTCATAGACGCTTCCGGCGATGGCGAGCTGATTTATATGACCGGTTGCGACTGCCAACTCGGAAGGGAGAGCGACGGCTTATGCCAGCCGATGACAACTTGCTTCAGAATCTGCAACGTCGATACCAAACTGTTCAATAAGGAACTCGGCGCTTTGACAAAGCTGTATCTTGAGCTTCAAAAAAAGGGCGAGATCCAAAACCCAAGGGAAGATATTCTCGTTTTCTACGGTCTGGGCGAGAATATTATCCATTTCAACACCACGCGCGTTGTAAAGCACAATCCCGTTGACCCGTTCGAGATTTCCGAAGCGGAGATCCTGGCGAGAAAACAGGTGCTTGAAATGTTTTCTTTCCTTAAGAAAAATGCGCAGTCGTGCAAAAAAGCCGAGCTCATCTCCATCGCAAGCCATATCGGAGTGCGTGAAAGCCGTAAGCTCAAAGGCGAGCATATCCTCACGGCGGACGAGCTGAAAAACAAAGTCGATTTTGAGGACACAATAGCTCTCGGATGCTATTCAATCGACATCCACAACCCGACGGGCACGGGCACGACGATCTACGATTTCAAGGACGGTGAATATTACAAGATTCCCTACCGCTCCCTCCTCCCGAAGGAATACGACAATATGCTCGTCGCCGGTCGCTGCCTTTCCGCAACGCACGAAGCTCACTCGGCGGTACGCATCATGCCGATCTGCGCCAACATGGGCGAAGCGGCGGGAATCGCCGTTTCGGTCGCCAAAAAGACGAACCAAAGCGCCCATACCGTCGACGTAAAAAAAGTTCAGGCCGTCCTTCGCGAAGTCGGCGCGTCAATAGATTAAAGAATATCTGTTGAGCCCGGCGAAAATATGGATCGGATATAGAAAAATAAGGGGTTGTTGCATTTAGATGAAAACGACGAATTAAAGTGTTTATTCTGCAAATTATTCTTCAGATATAATGATAATGGATGATCGTAGTCGAATGTTCGTACAATCATCCATTATATTTTTTGTTACTTTAATGTTTTTCGCTAAATGCGACAGCCCCTGTATTTATTTGCAATATGGGGTTTATCCCAGCGTTTTGATGAATCTGAAAAAGGATTTAATGAATTCCCAGAAACGCACGAACGGAGTTGATATTTTTTCAAAGATTGCGCCGAACTTCGACTGATCTTTCGCTTCGACCGCCGCGACGGGGGTGAGGTAACCCTCTGCGTCGTTGAGGCTGTCGTTTGTGGGGTTAAACTGCAAAAACTGCGGATATTTCGGATCGCTGTCAACCGTCATTTTTTCGCTGTTGACAAATCTGACCGAAAGCGTATCAACGCAGGCGGCAAAGCATCTGTGAGCCATGCCCTTGATATACCATGTCGTATCCGGCAGAGCGCCGGTGGAAGCGTCGATCTTGCGATCCGGAGAGATATATTTTCCGAATCCCGCCTTTGTTCTGTTGTTAATATACTTCTGCGAAAGCGTACCGTCATAGTCCGAGCAGGTCGCGCCGTAAGAGGAAAGCCTTGTCGCGAGATAAATGTCGGATTCCTCCGTTGCGTTTTCGGAAAGCGGAATCTCCGGCATGCCGTATTTCGAGATGATGCAGATATTGACTTTGTCCTTTATTGATTTCAGGAAGTTTACGCTGTTCTTCTGCATCTCATAATACTGATCCGTAAGAGCGATAAGCCCTGCATATTCATCTGTTTTTCCGCCGAAAATAAACTTCTTTGCCTGCTCGTATTTGTCCGGCGTGACCATTGCCCAGTACGCGGGGAATGTGGCAAAGGAGCTTTTGAGTATTCTCGTGATGAGGTCGTCCTTGACGGTGTCGTAGCCGTACTCCAGCAGCTCTGTCGCAACCTTGAGAACGCCGGAAGACTGCAGATACGAGATGAGATCCAACAGCATCTCGGTCGTCTCCTCGTTTTTGACGGTGATGTCGAGAGCGTCCGCAAAATACTGAACGAAATTGTTCAGCGCGCGCGGATCGATGGAAACTTCGCCCGAAAACAGTGCGCTCGTGAAATCAAGGCCGTTCGTGATGTCCGAATTCAAAACGCAGGAATGTACTTTATCGCCGCCGTATTTGTAAAGATAGCAGTATGTGATGGTCGAGCCTTCGCAGCGGCTCAGAATATTGACCTGCGACGCGCCGGAATCTTCGAGCACGGCGTTGATATATTCGTTGAGCTCGTCTGCGAGAGTTATCGGGGACAAACGCCAATCGTAGTGCCAACGGTAGACGGGATAGCGTCCCTCGTCAAGCTGAATGGTCGTCTTTACCCTATCAAGCCCCAGACGCCAGTTAATATAATCGGGAACGCCTGAGCCGTCTGTCGGGAAACCGTCTTTTCCGAGAGCGGAATCGGCATAAACGGGTGCTACGCAGTTGTATACAAGATCGTTGAACTCGCTGAAATTCCGTGTAAGGTTGCCCTTCACCATCGTTTTGGCGATGTCGGAAAGGTTATCCTTCATGTTGTCGATAACGCTGCCTTCGGGCTCCCACACCCATGTTCCGTCCGGGCGGATAAGCTCGCAGCCTCTCCCGCTGAAATAAACGAGAGGAAGATCCTCGCTGACCTCCGCGCTGAACGCGGGAATTATCATGCTGAATACAAATATCAGCGCAAGCAGGACAGTAATAATTTTCTTCATTTTCTTTCTCCTTTTATAAATCCGGTGATTTGTTTAATATATTAAACCCGAACGATCGGCATCAAAAGCCGTTTTTCGGTAAATATATCCGCATTGACTCTCATTTGTCGTTTTTGCCGTTCTCCCTGAAAACAAACAGCTTTGAAAGAAAGTAGTTGAGGATCACGATTATTATGGAAACAAATATCTTTGAATAGATCCCCGCCGTGAAAAGCAACTTTGCCCTGAGCCCGATCGCAGAGCAAATCGCAAAAAACGGGCTGTCGAATTTCAGCTTTTCCATGAGCGGGACGAGCGTGATCTCGATCGCTCCCGTCGCTATTCTCGACGAAAAGAAAGTTGCAATCTCTCGGGCAAGACCTTTCGGGCTCATCTCCTGCGACTTGAAAACCCAGATCTTGTTGGTCACGAACGCAAACGAAGCCGCAAGCAGCCAGCTGATCGCATTGCCCCAAAAAACGCTCATACGGCACACGTTGACGAGAACCGTATAGCTTCCCCAGCTGACAATTGTCGTCAATATTCCGAAGAGGATATATGTCAGTATTTCATTTTTCGTGATCTTTTTCATACTCATCTCCGAAACATATCAATTTTAAAAGCGCCGAACTCCAGGCTCCGGCGCAATTCAAAGCATATACAGTCCCGACTCCAGGCGGGCAAATTCTCTGTCGTGTATTTTATAGTATTTGAAAACCGGTTCGTCGAATATCTTGTAGTCCTTAACGCTGTAGGTCTGGAAATCGATCCGCCTGATCTTGTTCAACTCGCCGCAGCTGACGTAGAGGTCATTTGCATATTTGCTAACGCCGACAGGGTTTGAAAAAGTCCTGGTCTCCGCTCCGCCGACGCGGATATAAACCTTCTTCACCGACGGCGAAAAACGAACGACCGAGGATTTGTCCGGCACGGCGCACCAGACGCAGTTATCGTCGACAGTCAAATCTCTCACCGGCGCATCACGGTAGCAGAGCTCTTCGTTCCATATAAGCTCGCCCTGCGCCGATATGTAAAACATCTTAGAATCCTCCGTGAGCACAACGACCTCGCCCGTGTTCGGCATCCGAACACAGTCACAGAAAATGAAGTTGCCGACGATCCCGACGATCTTTTCAAAGTTCTCGCCGAACTTGCACTGAAGATACGCCGAACGCCTGACAGCCTCCATTTTTTTCGTCACCACGTTGTAGCAGTAAAACGCCGCCCTCGCACCCTCGGGAGACTCCTCCTTTTTGGCAAAAACAAAGCCGCTCGGGAACGCCACAACGTCGAGAACGCTGCTGTCAACAATTCTTTTCAAATCAAATCACCCAAAAACCCCGCCAAGCCGGAGACGGCTGATAATAACCTGCTCTGTTGCAGGTGGGTGCGTCCCGATAACTTTGGGCTTCCATCGTCCGCAAAAACGCGGGAGGCCTGCACTCCCATTACCGGAGAAAAGCTCCCTTTTATAAATGTGTTGGGTTAATATAGCCGAATTTATCGCACAAGGCAGGGTGTATTAATTTATATATATCATTCAAACAAATAGTTGTCCGAAAGTCTCTCGATAAAAATCTTGTTTATCCTGTTGAATTCTTCCTCGACTTCTATCGGGCAGAGATATGTTTCGCCGTCTTCTTCCTCGACCTTGAGGATTATCAGCTCGCCGTCGTCGTCGAGGATATCCTGCGCGTCGTCGTAGATCGGGATCAGCGCAACGTATTTGCCGTCGTCGTCTTCGATCCTGTCGAGTTCTTCAAAAAAATGCTCAACTCCGTCCTCGTCGATCACGCTGACAACGTCGGGGTTATATTCTTCTTCAAGCTCTTCGCCGCCGAGTTTTTCGTTGTTTTCATCCATAAGATCAACCTGCGCTTTCCAAAAGTTCTGAAATGCAATTACATTATATTTTAACCTTTATTTCAAATTTAGTCAAGTGGGAAGTTTTGTTTTGGCATTTTAAGGCAAAATTTTTGTGCAAATGTAACAAAGATATAAAAATTTTCAACTTTTTTGAATTTTACTATTGACAATGCACAAACAAAGTGATATTATAAGGGTGACAAAAGGAAAGACAGTGAAGCAAATCAAGCGATTTGATCATACCGAAGCGTATGAAATAAACCAAAGGGGGCGATTGAGATGTTTCATATGATCAAACCTTCAGATCTCCGGTCGCCTGAGGTGATCGGCAAATAAAACCGAAACAGGTGGTTCCGATGTTCACTTGAAATTCAAATCTCAAAACCATAAAATCTTGAAATAGGTGGTTCCAATGTACAGTTAAGCAATACTTAACAGAACATTAAAACTTGAAACAGGTGGTCCCGATGTTCACTTAAAGAACTGAAATAAAACACCAAAATCCGAAACAGGTGGTTCCGATGTTCAAATAGTAACATTCCAGAACGTTTTTTGAGGAAACTTTGAAACGAATACAAAAATATAAAATTCACACAATGTGAAAACCAAAAGTCGAAAATCAAAAGACGTTTTAAAATTACAATTGAATAAGGATTATAACAAATAATAATCAACCAAAATAAATCTACGGCGCAGGCAAAAACCTGCGCCGTTTCCCATTTCTTTTTCCTGTTTTCACCTTCCGTTATATACTGTTATAAAGTAAGAAAGCGCCTGAGGCACAGCGCACTTACATGGCACTGAAAATAAGTTGCTGTTACGCAATACAATTGTGCGTTACCGGCTCGCCAAAGTCAGATGTATTTTACGGCTATGTTTTCTTGCCTCCCCTGTGTAAGGGGAGGTGGATGCCGAAGGCAGACGGAAGGGTTGTAACATTTATTATTAACAATCCCTCAGTCAGCTATCGCTGACAGCTCCCTTTACACAAGGGAGCCAAGTCGCAGCGCACCAACCTTACAAAAAATCAAAGCCTCTTTTACGCAGAAACCGTGTGCGTTATCCGCTGGCGGATGATATCCGCCCGCCAGAGTCGGATGTATTTTACGGCTGTGTTTTCTTGCCTCCCCTGTGTAGGGGCGTTATAAATCTTTTATTAAGAAACGAGCAGTTTGCTGTTAAAAAAATCACCGGGTAAAAAACCTTCCGACAGATTGCGGAAAAATCAGGCTGTTTTTTTACCACGGTGAAGAATATTGCAAAATGATGAAAGTGGTTGAACGTAAAGTGAAGCATTTCAAAACGCCAAAGCCCTTGATAATACTGAACTTTTTGCTCATGGTGAATAAGTGAATATTATTTTTAATTTATAAGAATGATATATATAATGATAGATATATAGATATATAAAAAACGGCGCTTGATGCGCTGTTTTTTTAAAGTCTTAAAACTCAAACAACAATTTAAAAGCAAATCAGCCCTTAAGCTTTGCGGAAAGAGCGGAAACCTTTCTTGCAGCGTTGTTCTTGTGGATGAGACCTTTTGCTGCTGCCTGGTCGATCTTCTTGACAGCGGCTCTGACGAGAACTTCCTTGTCTGCAGCGTTGCTTTCGATCGCAGCGTTAGCCTTTTTGATCGCTGTTTTCAATGCGCTGTTTCTCGCCTTGTTGCGTTCATTTCTGACTTTGGAAACCTTAACGCGTTTCTTTGCAGATTTTACGTTTGCCATTCAATTACACCTCCTTCAAAAGTTTATATGCTCGAACATGATAACACAATTTTTTTCAAATTGCAATACATTAACGAAAAAAAGATTGATTTGTAATAAAAAATGATTGAACCGTCTGTTTTTTTGCAATAATATTATCAGAAAGCTTTACGGAGGAATTATGAACTGCAGAACCGATCTTGCGATAGAACGCAACGAAATCCTGAAAGAGCAGGACAGCTTTGCCGTTGACGAGGAGACGTTTTCAAAGAACGGCGTAAAGATCACACGAATCATTATCCGGGACGACGAGACCGCGAAACGTTTCTCCAAGCCGATTGGCACCTACATCACGGCTGAAGTTGAGCCGTTTTCCCATAATGCGGAGCTTTTTGACGGCAGGCTCGAAGTTATAGCCGACGAGATCGCTTCGCTTTTACCCAAACGCGGGCTTGTTTTGGTCGCCGGGCTCGGCAACTCCGACATCACGCCCGACGCGCTCGGGCCGAGGTGCGCCGATCTTCTGCTTGCAACAAGGCATATTGACGCGGAGCTTGCGAAAAGCATCGGATTTGATAACCTTCGTCCCGTGGCAGCCGTTGTGCCGGGCGTTCTCGGAAAAACAGGCGTTGAAACCGGCGAAATAATCTGCGGCATTGCAAAAAGCATCATGCCTTCCGCCGTCATCACCGTGGATGCGCTCGCCGCAAGAAGTCTGTCGCGCCTGGGCAAAACCATCCAGATCACCAACACGGGCGTCTCCCCCGGTTCCGGAGTCGGCAACGCGAGAAAAGGTATCGACAAAAGCCTGCTGGGCGTTGACGTGATCAGCATCGGAGTTCCGACCGTCGTTGATGCAAAAACTCTCGTGAAAGACGTTGCGACAGACAGCGCAGAATTTTCCCCCGCCATCGACGGCACCGTTGTCACCCCGAGTGAGATCGACATTCTCATCGAGAGAGCCGCGAAGCTCATCGCCATGGCGATCAACCATGCGCTTCAGCCGGAAATCAGCTGCGAGGATATTCTTTCCCTCGTCACATAAAGCGTCAGGGCTTTTCATATATATTATCGATCGATCCGGGGGTGAGAAGATGAGATACAAAAGAAAAAAAGGGCTGTCGTTTTGCAAAATGTTCTGCACCGTGAGCGCCCTGATCGTTTCGTCGGTTTTTTTGCTGCCGTCCGAAAGTTTTGCAAAAATCTGCGTCGGATCTGTTTTGCCCTGCATGGACTTCAACTCCACCGTCAGAAGCACCATCGAAAAAGCCAACGCATCGTTCAACGGAAACGATAAAGATGATCTTGAAAAGACCATATCAGCTTCATCAAACAAAGCCTACGTCCCCGACGACATAAAAAAGCTGATCGAACAAGCCGAAAGGCAGTCGCCCAACGATAAAAAGGACGGCGCGATCGTCGAACATCTTTACGACAAATCGAGCGCAACCGATTCGACAGGCAATATCCTCGTAAGGAACGCCTCCGACAGGAGCGTTGACTTCGGCAATGCGCTTGCCCAAAGCCCTGACCTGCACATCGACAGCTCCTCAGACGATCCTTCGATCCTGATTTTTCACACCCACACCACGGAAAGCTATCAGATGCTCGATCGTGATTTTTACGCCGTCGGTTTCACGTCAAGGAGCGAGGACAATTCAAAAAACATGGTCAGGGTCGGGAACGAAATCGTCGCACAGCTCCAAAGCGCAGGCTTCAAAGTTATTCACGACACCGCGATCTACGACAAAACCTACAACGGGGCTTACGACCGCTCCGGCGCGGCGATAGACGGGTATCTTAAAAAGCATCCTTCAATTCAGGTCATCCTCGACATCCACCGCGACGCAATACAGGATCAGAGCGGGACAAAAACGAAGCCCGTTGCGCTCATAAACGGCAAAAAAGCCGCACAGATCATGATCATCAGCGGTTGCGAAGGCGACGGCGTAACAGGGTTCCCCGATTGGGAATACAATCTGAGATTTGCCCTTAAGCTTCAGCAAAAATGCACCGACAACTACCCCCAACTCATGCGCCCGCTTCTTTTTGACAACCGCCGATACAATATGTACAAATCCCACTGCTCGCTGCTCATCGAGGTCGGCAGCGACTCCAACACCCTCGACGAAGCGTGCTATTCCGCCAGGCTGCTCGGCTCGTCACTCGCCGAACTGCTCAAAGATTACATATCTTAAATGAAAGGACGTGTAGCAAAAAAATGAAAAAGATACTGAGACTTGATTTCATCGCCACGACTCTGATCCTTTGCGCTTCGTTCCTGGTGTGCGGGATCGCGGAGATAAACGACAGGACTTCCTACGTCATCTCGGGGCAGCAAAGCGAAGTCTTTCGCTCGCAAAAGCAGGACGGCAGCGCGTCATTCTCGCTCGAAAAAGCCGAAAACGGCAGCAGCGAGGATCCGCCGTTCTTCAGCGTCAGCCTCGCCGACGCCGGAAAGGTCGTATCTTACGCAAAATACTGCACTTTTCCACCGCTTGGCTGCATCATTTCCTACGTTGAGGAAATATCAAAAGAATAAAAAATTTTTTCCACTTTTCCCCGATGAAATTCCCCCGAAAATATCTATATGTACCCCCGCGATATTACCCTTGGGCACAATAGATAGAGTTTGCACATCAAGTTTTCCACATTCCCCAAACCGGTGTGGAAAACTTTGATTTTTTGTTTGAAAAAAGTGCTTGACAAAGGGTTTTCGATGTAGTATAATGATGAAGCTGTAAAGCTGAACGGCTTTACATATATTACTGCGGAGGTTAGGATCATGGCAAAAAATCTGCAGGTTGCTTTGCTCAAGGATTTTTACGGCAAGATCCTTACCGAAAAGCAGCTTTCTTTTCTCGATTACTACTACGATGATGATCTTTCGCTGGCTGAGATCGCCGAAAACGAGGGAATTACCCGTCAGGGCGTCAGGGACGCCATAAAGCGCGCCGAATTTCAGCTTTTTGAAGCGGAGGAAAAGCTCGGCCTTGTCCGGAGATTCGACGAGATCAAAGCAGGTCTGAGAGAAATCGGCGACTGCGCCGTCAGGATCAGCGAGCAAAACATGAAATGCGCCATCTCCAAGGAGATCAGCGACCTGACCGTTAAAATCAGATCCATCGTAAACGAACTTTCCGAATAACTTTAAGGAGAACAGCAAATGGCATTTGAAGGTCTTGCCGACAAGCTTGAAGAAGCTTTTAAAAAACTGAAAAGCAAAGGCAGCCTCACCGAGTCCGACGTCAAGGAGGCAATGCGCGAAGTTCGCCTTGCGCTGCTTGAAGCCGACGTCAACTTCAAAGTCGCCAAGGATTTCACCAACACCGTGACCGAGAGAGCAATCGGCGCCACAGTACTGGAAAGTCTGACTCCCGGTCAGATGGTCATAAAAATCGTCAACGAAGAGCTCACAAGCCTCATGGGCGGAACAAAGTCAAGGCTTGCCACCGCTCCGCATCCGCCGACAGTCATCATGATGTGCGGTCTGCAGGGCTCCGGTAAAACGACCCACAGCGCGAAGATCGCCCTGATGCTCAAAAAGCAGGGGCATCGTCCCCTTCTCGTCGCCTGCGACATCTACCGCCCCGCCACCATAAAACAGCTTCAGGTGGTCGGCGAGCAGGCAGGCGTTCCCGTCTTTGAAATGGGGCAATCCGATCCCGTTCTGATCGCGAAGGAAGCGATAAAGCTTGCAAAGGACAACGGCTACGACTACGTTTTCCTCGACACCGCCGGCCGACTCCACATTGACGAAGAGCTTATGAACGAGCTCAAGAACGTCAAGAACGAAGTCCATCCCCATGAGATACTTCTCGTGGTGGACGCCATGACGGGTCAGGACGCAGTCAACGTCGCGACATCCTTCAACGAAGCGCTCGGCATCGACGGCCTTGTGCTCACCAAACTCGACGGCGACACCAGAGGCGGCGCGGCGCTCTCCGCGAGAGCCGTGACCGGAAAACCGATAAAATTCGTGGGCATCGGCGAAAAGCTCGACGATCTCGACGTTTTCCACCCCGACAGAATGGCTTCGAGGATCCTCGGCATGGGCGACGTTCTCTCCCTGATCGAAAAAGCGGAGCAAACTCTTGACGAGAAAAAGGCGATGGAGCTCGAAAGCAAGCTCCGCCAAAACAAATTCGATCTCAACGACCTCATCGAACAGATCGACCAGGTCAGGAAGCTCGGCTCGATCAAGGATACGCTCAAGATGATCCCCGGCATCGGCAGGAAGCTTGACGACGTTGACATAGATGAAAGGCAGTTCGACCGCACGAAAGCTCTCGTCCTTTCGATGACGAAGAAAGAGCGCGAAAAGCCCGACATCATCGACGCTTCCCGCAAAAAACGCATTGCGGCGGGAGCCGGCCAGAAAGTCGAGGACGTCAACAAACTGCTCACTCAGTTCCGACAGATGCAGCAGATGTTCAAGCAGATGAACCCCAACGGCAAAAAGCATAGGAAACACAAGAACATGATGAATTTGCCGGGCAACATGAATTCCATGAACGGGTTTAAATTCTAAAAACACGAATTAACGTAAATTAACGCTTACTTATGTATTGCGTAAATAATAAAACATATAATATTTGGAGGTAAACAACAATGGCAGTAAAAATCAGATTGCGTCGCATGGGCGCAAAGAAAGCACCCTTTTATCGTGTAGTCGTAGCGGATTCAAGATATCCCCGCGACGGCAGATTCATCGAAGAGATCGGTTACTACAACCCCATGACTGATCCCGCCGACATCAAAATCGACGGCGACAAAGCCAAGCAGTGGATCTCGAACGGTGCTCAGCCCACCGATACGGTAAAAGCGTTGCTCAAAAAAGAAAACATTATCTGATCTGATCGGTTTTCTTTTGCAATAATCAATACGAAAGGATTTTCAAACAATGGAAGAACTCTTGATATCAATGGTCAAAGGTCTTGTGACAGACCCCGACGCCGTTAAAGTCACTGTTGACGAGCCCGACGAGGAAGGCGTTATCAAATTCCACATCAACGTCGCTCCCGACGACATGGGCAGAGTCATCGGCAAGCAGGGCAGGATCGCCAAAGCTATCCGCACCGTTATGCGCGCCGCTGCAGTCAGACATGACGCAAAAGTCGTAGTTGACATTGACTGATTTGATTCAGCTGTCGGGTTTTCCGGCAGCTTTTTTTGATTTTTTTGGAGGATAAGGTGATGAATACTCTCTTTAAAAAACTTCGGCAGGAACTCTTTATTCTGTCCATCGCTTTTGTTTTGCTCGGGTTGACGATAATATTCTTTTCGAGTTACGTGCGCTTTTTTGCCGGATTTGCAACAGGGGTAATAATCCTGTTTTTCGGAATTAAAAGGATCGTTGAATATTTCAGGGAACGCTCTTCGGAATACTCGTCTCCCCTCTCGCTTGCGTGGGGAATACTGCTGTCTCTTGCAGGTGTTTTCGTCATCGCGACGCCGGGCATCATCGGCAAATACATCTTCTCCCTCCTGGGCATCCTCATTATCATCAGCGGAGCCATCAACCTCGCCCGCACAGCCGAGATCCACAAAAATCAGCAGAAAGGCTACATATTCCCGATGATTTTTTCCGTTTTCATTATCGTTGCGGGCATCTTCATCTGCTTCAACCAAAACGAAATGACGAACATTGCGATCAAAATGCTCGGAATAATTTTCGTCCTGATCGGCTCGACCAACATGATCACGTCGCTTTACGTCAAGCAGATCGAGGAGCTCGCCGGATCCAACGACGAAATCGAAGTTGAAAGCAACGGGGTTGAATACAAGGATGATTAAAGAATATCTCCAGGCGGGGCAGATCGTTTCCACGCACGCCGTTCGCGGCGAAGTACGCTTTCAGCCATGGTGTGACAGCGTAGATTTCCTCAAAAAATTCAAAAAGCTCTACACCGACGAAAATGGCGGCGATCATTACGATATCCTGAGCGTTCGCGAGCACGGGAACGTTGCGATAATGAAAATCAAAGGCGTTGACACTGTCGACGACGCGCTGAAGCTGAAGGGTAAAATTCTTTACATCAAACGCTCGGACGCAAGGCTCCCGAAGGGCAAATATTTTGTCGCAGAGCTGATCGACTGCACCGTTGTTGACGACGATGATGAAAGCATTGTCTACGGCGTTATTTCCGACGTCAGCCAAACGGGCGCAAACGACGTCTGGCATATCGCCAAGAACGGTTCGGAATACCTCATCCCCGCGATCGACGACGTTTTGAAAGGCGTTGACGTGGAAAAGGGTGTTGTCCGCATAAAGCCCCTGAAAGGAATTTTTGACGATGAGAATTGACATAATGACTCTCTTTTGCGAAATGTGCGAGAGAGTCCTCGACGAAAGCATAATCGGGCGCGCCAGAGCCAACGGTTTTGTCGAGATAAACTGCCGCAACATCAGGGATTACACTGCCGACAAGCATAACAACGTCGACGACACCCCCTACGGCGGCGGGATGGGCATGATAATGCAATCACAGCCGATATACGACTGTTACGAATCCATCTGCACCGACACAGGCAAAAGACCGCACCTGATATATATGTCTCCCAAAGGAAAAGTCCTCACCCAGCAGAGAGTTAAAGAACTCTCGGAGCTTGACAATATTGTGATTCTCTGCGGCCATTACGAAGGCGTTGACGAGCGAGTACTCGAGGAGATCGTTGACGAGGAAATCTCCGTCGGCGACTACGTCCTGACAGGCGGAGAGCTTCCCGCTCTCATCCTTGCCGACAGCATCACGAGGCTTCTCCCCGGCGTGCTTTCGGGCAACGAATGTTTTGAAAACGAAAGCCATTATTCGGGACTGCTTGAATATCCGCAGTATACCCGACCTTATGAATGGCGCGGCAAAACCGTACCGGACGTCCTCCTGAGCGGTCATCACGCAAACATCGAACGTTTCAGACGCGACAAATCGCTTGAGATTACGGCGCAAAAACGCCCCGACATGATAGAAAAAATAAAGGACACGCTGACACCGCGTGACCTTGAAGTAATAGAAAGAAGCTGTGAAGAATAACTCCCACAGCTTCTTTTTTTGTTCAGAGATTTTTTATGATCTTATAAACTTCGTCTGTCGTTTCGGCAAAGAAGTCGGCTCCGGCCTCTTCAAGCTCGCTTCGCTCGCCGTATCCGTACAGAACGCCTATGCTTTTCACTCCCGCTCCCTTTGCGCCGAGGATGTCGTATTTTCTGTCGCCGACCATGATGACCTCGTTTTTGTCCTCTACTCCGAGGTGGTTGCAGGCTGAAAGGATGATATCCGTTTTGCTCGTTGATTTTTCGTCCGACTCAGCTCCGCAAACGGCGTCAAAATACTGCTTGATATTGAGATATGTCAGAAGCTTCTCAAAAAACATCGTCGGCTTTGATGAAGCTATTGCAATTTTTATGCCGTCGTCGGAAAGGTTTTTGAGAAGCCGCTCCAAGCCATCGTAAAGCTTTATACGGTACATTGCGTTGTCGGTGTACAACTCCCTGTACTTTTCGGTCATCTCTTCTCCTGTGCGCTCGTCTACGCCGGCATATTTCATGAACGACGCAATAAGCGGAGGCCCGAAAAAACATTTTATCGTTTCGTAATCGGGAAGCGGTTTGTTGAACGCCTTATACGCATAGGCGATGGACTCGATGACCCCCTCAGACGAGTCGGCGATCGTTCCGTCAAAATCGAAGAAAACGTATCTACAGTTCATGTCGTGCCTCCTGTAATTTTGTAGTTATTTTTTCCTGAACATCTGTTTCATTCTCTGTTCTTTGGAAAGGACTTTTTTGCGAAGTCTCAGGCTTTCGGGAGTGACTTCGAGAAGCTCGTCGTCGCCGATAAATTCCATCGACTGTTCAAGGCTCATCACCGAAGGCGGCACAAGCCTCAAAGCGTCGTCCGATCCTGCCGCACGGGTGTTTGTCATCTGCTTTTTCTTGCAGACGTTGCAGGTAACGTCCTCGTTTTTGGCGCATTCGCCGACGATCATGCCCTCGTAAACTTCAACGCCCGGTCCGACAAAAAGCCTGCCCCTGTCCTGGGTATTGAAAAGTCCGTAGCCCGTCGTCGTGCCCGTTTCGTGAACCACTATCGAGCCACGTTCTCTCGTTTCGATGTCGCCCTTGTACGGCTCATAACCCGAGAAAAGCTGGTTCATGATACCGTTGCCGTTGGTGTCGGTCATGAACTCGGAGCGGTAGCCGATGAGTCCCCTCGACGGGATCTTGAATTCAAGGTGAGTCGTTCCGCCGTCACGCGCGCCCATGTTTTCAAGCTCTCCCTTGCGTGAACCGAGTTTTTCGATGACTGCGCCGACATACTGTTCCGGCACTTCGATGATGATAAGCTCGATCGGCTCAAGCATAACGCCGTCTTTTTCTTTCATGATAACCTTCGGGCGGGAAACCTGGAATTCATAGCCCTGTCTTCTCATCGTTTCGATCAAGATCGACAGATGAAGCTCTCCCCTGCCCGAAACTTTGAACGTGTCGGTCGTTTCGGTCTCTTCAACGCGCATGCTGACGTTTGTTTCGACCTCTTTGAAAAGCCTGTCCCTCAGATTTCTTGAAGTTACGAATTTGCCTTCTCTGCCGGCAAACGGACTGTCGTTGACGATAAAATTCATCGAGATCGTAGGTTCATCTATCTTTACAAAAGGCAATATCTCTATATGTTCGGGATCGCAAGCCGTTTCGCCGATGTTGATGTCCTCAATGCCCGACACGCAGATCAGATCGCCTGCCGCGGCTTCTTCAACCTCAACCCTTTTGAGCCCTTCAAACTGATAAAGCCTTGACACTTTTACAAGCTCGTTTTTGCCGTCGGAGTTGCACAAAGCAACCTGCTGATTCTTCTTGACTTTGCCCCTTTCAACTCTGCCGACGCCGATCCTGCCGATATAGTCGTCATAGTCAAGCGAAGAAAACAAAATCTGAAGCGGTCCGTCAACGTCGCCTTTGGGCGGCTCGATGTTTTCAAGGATAGAATCGAGCAGTGGGCGCATATCGCCGCTCCTGACGCTGCTGTCGAGCGAGGAATAACCCTCTTTTGCCGAAGCATAGACTATCGGGAATTCAAGCTGATCGTCGTTTGCGCCGAGCTCTATGAACAAATCGAGCACTTCGTCTATAACTTCCTCAGGTCTTGCGCCGGGACGGTCGATTTTATTGACGACGACAAGCACTTTCTTTTCAAGGCTCAATGCTTTTTTCAGTACAAATCTCGTCTGCGGCATACAGCCTTCAAATGCGTCAACCAAAAGCAGCACGCCGTCAACCATCATCAGTATTCTTTCGACTTCACCGCCGAAATCAGCGTGACCGGGAGTATCGACGATATTGATTTTTACGTCTTTGTAATGAACGGACGTGTTCTTTGACAAAATGGTAATACCTCTCTCCCTTTCAAGATCGTTGGAGTCCATTACCCTGTCCTGCACCTGCTCATTTGCCCTGAACGTGCCGCTCTGTTTGAGCATTTCATCGACAAGAGTAGTCTTTCCGTGGTCAACGTGCGCAATAATTGCAACGTTTCTTAAATCTGTTCTTTGCTTCAATGTTTTCACCTTCATGTATATTTGCAATTAAGAAAATGCTTTAATTTTATATGTCTTTAATCGAGTTTTAAAATAAGTTCCAATATTTTCCTTGCATTTATCAGCAAATCTTCTCTTGTTATCAAGCCCTGCTGCAATGCTTTCTGCAACCTTTTACCGCTTCCGCATGGCATTCTTACGTTGTTTCCGGCTATAATTTCCCGGTCATGTTCTGCATCATTGTCCCAATCGGTAGTAACCAAGCCGTCATAATGCCATTCGTCGCGCAGTATTCCTTTCAACAGTTCACTGTTCTCCGAAGGATAATAGCCGTTTACCTTATTATAGGAAGTCATCAGCGCCCACGGTTTTGCTTCACAAACCGCAATTTCAAATCCCTTTAAGTAGATTTCCCTCAGCGCTCTTTCCGAAACACGGGAATCAGAGAAATGACGGTTTGTTTCCTTATTATTACAGCAAAAATGCTTTGCCGTAGCGGCAATATGCTCAGATTGTATTCCGTCTATCATTGCGGCGGCAATCTTGCCCGTCAAAAACGGGTCTTCCGAATAGTATTCAAAATTTCTGCCGCATAACGGACTGCGGTGGATATTCATACCCGGCGTCAGCCAAACCGCCAAATTGTTTTCTTTGACTTCCTTTGCTCCGCACGCGCCGATTTTTCTCACAAGTTCGGTATTCCACGTGCACGCCAGAAGCGTTGCGCACGGCCAGGCAGTTGTTGCAACATAAATTCCGTCATTCAAGCGCAAACCGGCAGGTCCGTCAGCGGTCAATGCAGGCGGTATATTATAGCGCTGCAAATCGCCGAATCCTCTTGTGTTGGCAACACCCTTATTCGGTCTTCCCCCTACCAGATCAATCAGGTCATCATCGGAAAGCTTATCCATAAACTCATCAAGAGTCATATTTCCTTCCGCGACCTCGTAAAATCCGCCTTTGCTTTCCCGCTCATACTCAAATTGGATCGGCTCATACGTCCATCTCGGCTTCTGCGGCCAATCGGAACGGTCGGTTTTATCCTCGTTGTATTCACCTGTCGGTAAAGCTTCATATGTGCCGTCGCACAGCAAACGTTTGCTGAGTTTTCGAGGAGCGCCGAGAGACGTCAACTGTTTTGTGATAATGTTTTCTTCAAGCGTAAAAACAAACGCTTTATCAACGTTTCTTACCGAGTTGCCGACATAAATAGAATATTCGCCCTTCTCTAAAAGATAGGCGGATTTTTGGATTTTACCCAAATCATCAAAAGACGCCATTTGTAAAACGTCTATGGAGATCACGACTTTTTCATCCTGACCGGGCAAAATCTGTCCCGTCTTCTTAAAGCCTATCAACTGGCGTTTCGGTTTGCCGAGCAATCCGACAGGCGCTTCAAAATAAACCTGAACAACTTCCTTGCCTGCAAAAGTTCCGACGTTTTTGACTGAAATTTCCAGATCGATTATATTATCGTTTTTGACTGCCGAAAGAACATTGATATCAAAATCGGTATACGACAATCCGAAGCCGAAGGGATAAGCCACTTTTGTCGCCGCATTTTCCATTGTTTCAAAATAGCGGTAGCCAACATAGATATCCTCAATATACTCTGCATAATCTTCCGATTCGTTAAAGTTTGAGGACGACGGATAATCTTCAAAAGCCGATGCAAACGTATCACTTAGTTTTCCGCTGGGGCAACAGTCGCCGCACAGTATATCAGCTTCGGCAAGAGCGCCCTCCATGCCTGCCTGCCAGGCAAGCAGTGCCGCTTTGATTTTGGTGCCGTTTTTGATTTCAGACGTATCCACAACACCGCCGACGTTCAAAACTACAACAGTGTTTTCAAAAACGCTGCACACGGCTTCCACCATTTTGTTTTCTTCATCTGTCAGATAAAAGTCGCTGTCGGTGCGATCCCAGCCTTCCTCCGAAAAACGGCAGATGCTTATCACCGCATAATCTGCAAACGCCTTTGCTCTTTTCAGCAGTTCATCGGGGAGTTCCGGTTCGGTCGTCTTACCGATTTTTACTCCCTCATCATACTGCTTTTTCGCTTCGTTTTCGTAAAAATCAACTGTTTCGGAAAAAAGCCTGATCTTGCCCTCATTTTCTTTTTCCCTCATGCCTTCGCAAAGATTTCTGCAGTATTCTGTAAAGACTTCACCGCTTCCGCCGCCGCCTTTGACGTAATCCGCCGAAGCAATTCCGAACAGGGCAACGCTCGCTTTGTTCGGAATCGGCAGAATATTACCGTCATTTTTGAGCAATACCATACCTTCCGCAGCAGCTTGCCTTGAAATATCTATATGTTTTTGACAGCCGGTAAGCCGCTTTGAGTCCTCACCGAGCGGAATACATGGCTGATACTGTATTCGTTCCCACTTATTCATAATAAATCCCTCCACTGTTTGACATTATAAAAAGGAGTGTATATCCTGAATAAGAAATACACGCTAATCATTATAACAAAAAACAGTTTGCATTGCAATATACAAAAGATAATATATAGATCGTGAAATATTTTTTCGACAATTTCTATTTTACCGAATATAATGTTTATGCAGAACGTTCCGTCATTTTTTTGCACAGTTACCAAATTCTTGTTTAATGTAACGAAAAACCAAAAAAATTTGTGTGCAAATTGAACAAAGAACGGGTTTAGAAAAAGTCATAGTTTGTTTTTATCAATGAACTTTCGGAATATCCATTGACGGGGACAAGTTTTGTGATATAATTTAAGCATAAAACATAAATTTTTATGTGGGAGATAATCAATATGTTCGCAAAATCAGTTACTGTACAGAATCAGGTAGGTCTTCATGCTCGTCCGGCAACTTTCTTTATCCAGAAAGCCAACGAGTTCAAATCATCTATCTGGGTTGAAAAAGATGAAAGAAGAGTTAACGCCAAGAGCCTTCTGGGCGTTCTTTCCCTCGGGATTATGGGCGGAACAACCATAAACATCATCGCCGGCGGCGCTGACGAGGAGCAGGCGGTCAACGATCTCGTCGCTCTTGTCGAGACAGGATTTGCCGAATAATACGCCTTCATCGGCAGCTTCATGGGCTGACGCGCCCGGCGAAAGGTCGGCTGCGCCCAAAGGCAAGCCATGCCGACGTTTGTCTGAATTTTTGCCGAAGTGCGCGAGCAAGCGGAATAAACAAAGACTTCAAAGGGTGATCGTACGTGTTTTCAACTGCGATCATCCGTTTTTTATTCCTTCTGAAAAGTTAAAGGGATTTTTTGCTCCAAAAGGCTTGACACGGGGTATGAAAATATTATATAATACTGTATTGTCAGACTGAAGGATTATGTTCTTTCGTCATCATTTTCAATTTTTTAATTGATTGAATAATATTTTTGAATGGAGGGTTTCTAATGAAAAGAACTTATCAGCCTAAAAAACGTCATAGGAAAATGGAACACGGCTTCCGCAAAAGAATGTCCGACAGAAACGGCCGCAAGGTTCTCGCTCGCCGCAGGGCAAAGGGCAGGAAGCAGCTTTCTTACTGATTTGATTTTTTTGGAACGGATGGTCCTGAACTTGTCTGAAATCGTTGCTCTCAACCAAAACAGTGACTTTCGGCGCGTTTATGCCCGCGGCAAGTCCTTCCCCGACAATTCTCTCGTCACCTATGTGATGAAAAACAACCTCGGGGTCACTCGTTGCGGCATCACAGCCGGCAAAAAGATCGGCAATGCGGTCGAGCGCAACAGATCAAGGCGGGTTATCCGCGCGGCGTTTTTCGCCCTGCAAAAGGACGTTGAGCGCGGCTACGACATCGTCTTTGTCGCAAGGGGCAGAACCAAGTTTATGAAAAGTCAGATCGTCCAAAAAGCTATGCTGCGCCATCTGCGCAGCGCCGGGGTCATCAGACAATGAAAAAATTCTTTATTTCAGCGATACGTTTCTACCAAAGGAAAATATCGCCGCTTTTCCATGCCAGATGCAGATTTTATCCCACCTGCTCGCACTATGCCCTCGAAGCCATCGAGACGCACGGCGCTTTCAAAGGCGGCTTTCTGGCGCTGGGAAGACTTTTACGGTGCAACCCCCTTTTCCCCGGAGGGTATGATCCCGTACCTCCCAAAAAAAGTAAATCCCCGGAGGATAAACAATAATGCAGCTTAAAATGAGTTTCATTGATTACATCATCACACCTTTTGCGTGGCTGTTGAGAGCTTTCTACAACCTTGGCGGAAACTACGTTTTAGCTCTTCTGCTTTTTGCGATCGTGTTCAAGATCATTCTTTTGCCGTCTTCCATCTCTCAGCAGAAGGGTATGGCAAAACAGCAGAGGCTTCAGCCCAAGGTCAGAAGGATCCAGGCTAAATTTGCCGGAGATCAGAAGAAAATCCAGGAAGAAACTCAGGCTCTCTACCAGCGTGAAGGCTACAACCCCATGAATGCGGGCTGTCTTCCCATGCTCATCCAGTTGCCGATTATCTACGTTCTCTACGAAGTCATCTACAATCCTTTGAAATACGTTCTGAGGATCGATTCCGGTGTTCTTGACGCTCTTAAAAAGGCTGCTCAGGGACTCAGCGACAAGACGATCGCTTCCAGACTTCTTGAACAATCGGTCATCAAAAACTTTGACCAGATCAAAGGCGTGATCTCAGACGGCACCGTTCTTCAAAGAATAGAACAGTTCATCGACAAGTTTACTCTTTTCGGCATTTCCCTAGGAGAACAGCCGGAATTCAGTACGCTGAAAAACTGGGCTTCTGCCGACAAGGGCGCAAAATTATTGCTCCTTATCCCCCTCATTTCCGGTCTGACATCCCTTCTGACCGGTATCATCACATTTGTCAGACAGAAGCAGACCAATCCCGAAATGGCGAAAAACCCGACTTCGGGCTGCATGACCTTTATGATGCCGCTCATGTCGGTCTATTTTACATTCCTGTTCCCTGCGGGAATCGGTCTTTACTGGATCTTCCAGAACATCCTCAGCGCGATCCAGATGGTGATCCTCAACCACACTTACAGCAACGAAAAGGTTATGGCAAGGATGATGGTTGCAGAAACGATCGAGCGCCGTTCAAAAGAAGCGAACGACAAGCTCATTTCGCGCGGTAAATGATTTATTTGTAACAATTATAACAACACACAGGCGGTGAAAATTTTGAAGAAAACAATCGAAGCTTTCGGCACGGGCACCACTGCTCAGGAGGCGATTGCCAACGCCGAAAGAGAACTCAACGCTCCCTCCGACGCAGATGTCGTCAAAGAGGTCGTTGACATTCAGGATAAAAAGATCCTCGGCATTTTCAAAAGCGGTACCATCTACAAGGCACGCGCATACTACGAGATCGAAGTAAAAGGCGAGTCGAAGAAGGAAAGCCCCAAAAAGGCGGAAAAAGCTCCCGAAAAGAAAAAAGCTCCGGAAGCAAAAAAACCAGAAACGAAAAAAATCGAAGACAAAAAACCCGAAGCAAAAAAAGCTCCCAAGCAAGTCGCCGAGCAGCCTCAGTTCGAGGGAGTTGAAGAAAACAGTCCTTTTGAACAGTACATCAAAAACATCCTCAAAGGTTTTGGCATCGAGAACGTTAGTGTCCTTACAAGCAAGACCGATGAATCCATCGCTTTCCAAGTCATCTCCGAGGAAGATTACGGCTGTGTCATCGGAAGACGCGGCGAAACTCTTGACGCCATTCAGTACCTGACAAGGCTCGTCGTCAACAGGGGCGACGTCGAATACAAGAGAGTCAGCGTCAACATCGGCAACTACAGAGAAAAGCGTTCCCAGACTCTCCGCGAGCTCGCAAAGCGCAACGCCAACAAGGTTCTGAAATACGGCAGACCTTTCACTTTCGAGCCGATGAATCCTTTTGAAAGACGTGTGATCCACACGACCGTTCAGGACATTGAAAACGTCGAATCCTACTCTGTTGGAACCGACGAAAACAGGCGTGTTGTCATCAAGCTCGTTGACGGTGCGAAGCCGACTCATTCTTCCAATCGCGGCGGCAGAAGGAATTATTCTTCCAACTCCGAGCCCGTCAGAAACACTCCCCCCAAGTCGGACGTTTCGGGCGCATCCCTTTACGGAAAAATCGAGCCAAAAGCAAAACAGTAATATCACACTACCGTCGCGGCATGACCGTGGCGGTTTTATTAATTGAGGAAACACCATGTTTGAAGAAAAAACCATAGCCGCGATCGCAACCGCACAATCCGCCGGAGGTATCGGCGTGATCCGCGTCAGCGGCAGCAAAGCAACCGAGATATGCGACAGGGTATTCTCCGGCATATCCCAAAAAAAGCTCTCCGACTCCGTCGGTTACAGGGCTTATTTCGGCAAAGTTTCCGACGGCGGCAAGGACATCGACGAATGCGTTGCAACAGTTTTTCGTGCTCCTCACAGCTACACGGGCGAGGACGTTGTGGAAATCTCCTGCCACGGCGGTCTTTTCGTGCTGAAGAAGGCTTTGCGCGCCGTTTTTGAAGCCGGAGCAACTCCTGCGTCGGCTGGCGAATTCACCCAGCGAGCCTTTCTCAACGGAAAAATCGATCTCACCCAGGCTCAGGCTGTGATGGATCTGATCAACGCTCACGGCGAACAATCTGCTGACGCCGCTCTTGCAACTCTTGAGGGCGCACTGAGCAGCGAAATAAAAGGCGTTGCATCCGGTCTCATTTCCGCTTCCGCAAGCCTCGGCGCATGGGTCGATTACCCTGATGAGGACATCGAAGAGTTGAAACAGGACGTTTTGCTCGATACTCTTGAAAAATCAAAAAAGAAGCTCGAAAAACTGATTAACGGCTTCGACGCGGGAAAAACTATTATGCATGGCGTCAATGCCGTGATCGTCGGAAAACCAAACGTTGGAAAATCGACGCTGATGAATCTTCTCTCCGGTGCGCAAAAAAGTATAGTTTCGCAATATGCCGGCACGACAAGAGACGCTGTCGAAAACACGGTGACTCTCGGCGGTATAGTCCTCCACCTGACCGACACGGCGGGCATCCGCGAAAGCGACAACCCCGTTGAATCCATCGGCGTGGAGATCGCGAGGAAAAAGCTTGACCTTGCGACCCTCGTTCTCGCCGTTTTTGACAGCTCCGAAGACCTGACGCGCGAGGATTTTGAACTGCTTGAAAGCTGCAAGGGCAAAATCTGCATCGCCGTCATCAACAAATGCGACCTCGACGCAAAAAACACAAGGTCGGAAATCGAAAAGTACGTCGAAAACGTCGTCGAGATCTCGGCAAAAACGGGCGAAGGCAAAGACGAGCTTGCAAAGTGTGTTGCCAACGTCCTCGGCACCGACAAAATCGACGCTTCAAGCGCGATCCTGAGCGACGAAAGGCAGTTTTACTGCACCAAGGAAGCCCTCAAATGCGTTGACGAGGCGATCGATGCACTCAACTGCGGAGTTACCCTCGACGCCGTCAACGTGATGATCGATTCCGCCGTAAATTTTCTCCAGTCACTTACCGGCGAAAAAGCGGGCGAAAGCGTCGTAAATGAGATTTTTTCACGCTTTTGCGTCGGAAAATAAAAACACTTTCGGTTTTTGCTTTGAATTGCTCTGAAAAGCCTTGACTTTGAAAATGATAAAGAATAAAATGTATACGTTGATTTAGCTTTCCGATTAACGGACGAAAGGAATGATTTTTATGTCAGACATCATGATGCTTTACGAAAAATGGTGCAAATTCGCAACCAAGGACAAAGACGTTGCCGAGGAGCTCAAGAGGATAAACGGCGACAGCGCTCAGATCAATGAGCGTTTTTACAGCGACCTCGAATTCGGAACGGGCGGACTGCGCGGTGTTATAGGCGCAGGCACCAACAGGCTCAACGTTTACACCGTAAACCGTGCTACACAGGGGCTTGCCGACTATCTGAATTCAAGATATGAAAAATCGAGCGTAGCCATCGCTTTTGACTCCAGGATCAAATCCGACATCTTCGCCAAAAGCGCCGCAGGCGTTCTCGCCGCAAACGGCATCAAGGTCTACATCTACCCCGAACTCGTTCCGACTCCGATGCTGTCCTACGCCGTAAGATACCTCAAATGCAAGGCGGGCATCATGATCACCGCCAGCCACAACCCCGCAAAATACAACGGCTACAAATGCTACAACGAATACGGCTACCAGATGACGGACGAAGCCGCCGCCGAAACTTATGACTGCATCAAAAAGATCGACATCTTCTCCGACGTAAAGGAGATCGATTTCGACAACGCCGTTTCTCACGGAAAAATCGAGATTATCGGCAGCGACGTTTTCAACAGCTTCTACGATGAGGTCGCAAAGCAGTGTTCGCCCGAGATCTGCGCTTCAAGCGACATAAAAATCA
Organism: Clostridia bacterium; assembly: GCA_017454815.1. Lineage (GTDB taxonomy): Bacteria > Bacillota > Clostridia > Oscillospirales > Acutalibacteraceae > SIG575. Next base: position 15,191 of record JAFTCG010000001.1, on the reverse strand, counting down.
TCTATTCCCCCCTCAACGGAACCGGCAACAAGCCCGTCAGGCATATGCTTAAGAGGCTCGGATTCAAGAACATCTCCGTTGTCCCGGAGCAGGAAAATCCGGACGGCAATTTCCCGACCTGTCCTTTCCCGAACCCGGAGATCCAGCAGGCTTTTGAATACGCCATAAAACTTTCCGAAAAGGAAAACGCCGACCTTCTCTTCGCGACCGACCCCGACTGCGACCGCGTCGGCATCGCAGTAAACATTGGAAACAACAACTTCCAACTCCTCAACGGCAACGAAACGGGCGCATTGCTGTGCGACTACGTTCTTCGCAAAAAGAAGGAAGCAGGCGAGCTCCTTCCGGGCTCTTACCTCGTCAAGACTATCGTCACCTCCGATCTTATCGCAAAAATCGGAGACAGCTACGACTGTAAAACGATGAATTTCCTGACGGGATTCAAATATATCGGCGAATTCGTCACAAAGCTTGAAAGCGAAGGCGAAGCCGACAAATACGTCCTGGGCATGGAAGAAAGCTACGGCTACCTTGCGGGAACTCACGTCAGAGATAAGGACGCCGTCGTTGCGAGCGCACTCATCTGCGAGATGGCGGCATATTACAAAAATCAGGGCAAGCGTCTGACACAAGTGCTTGAAGAGCTTTTCAAAAAATACGGTTACTACAAGAATGCGCTCCTGAACTTCCAGTTTGAAGGCGCGTCGGGCATGGAAAAGATGAAAGCGCTCATGGAAAAAATGCGCGCAAACGCTCCCGCCCAAATCGCTTCGTCAAAAGTCGTGGAATCGCTTGATTATCTCGCCGGCAAGAGCGTTGAAACAGCAAGCGGTATCACAAAACAGATCGACCTTCCGAAGTCCAACGTGCTCGAATATCATCTCCAAAACGGTGCGATCGTTGTCGTCCGTCCGTCGGGCACGGAGCCGAAGATCAAAATCTACGTCATCGTCTGCGGCAACACTCCCGAAGAATCCGACGAGACCGTTGAAAACATCAGCGTTAATATGAAAACTCTCCTCGGGCTCGACTGAAAAGGCAGGTAATGTTTTATGAGCAAAAATGCAATCCGTATCGTGGCGATCGTCCTTGCGGCGCTGATGTTTATCGGCGTGTTTGCGGGCGCGATCATCAACTCCTTTGCCATCGACAGCGCGGCGGCAGTTCTGCCGACGACGGGCGAAAGGTCGAAAATCGTACCTGTTATCATCGTCGTTGCCGCAATTCTGATCGCTGGCGCGTGTTTCGCAGTGCCGAAGTTCCTGAAAAAGCCCGGCGCTGAAGCGAAAAAAGAAGATGGAACCGACCAATAAACCCAAACGCCTGAACAACGTCAACGTCTTCACTCTCACGAAAACGGCGATCATGACTGCGGTCATCTGTGCGCTCGGCCCGATCAGTGTCCCGATACCTTTGAGCCCAGTTCCGATCACTCTGGGCATCGTAGGGATTCTCCTGAGCGTTTATGTTCTCGGGTGGAAGCTTGGAACTTTGAGCGTTTGCATATACCTACTGCTCGGCGCATTCGGCGTGCCCGTGTTCTCCGGCTTCAGCGGAGGTTTTGCAAAAATCATCGGGCCGACAGGCGGTTATCTTGCAGGCTTCGTTTTCCTCGCGCTGATCTCGGGGCTGTTTATCGAAAGATTCAGCGAAAAGAAATTTATTCAGTTCTTCGGCATCATGCTCGGCATCGCCGTCTGCTATTTGCTCGGCACGGTGTGGTTGAAGATCCAGGCGAACATGACCTTCCTCGGCGCGCTGACGGCAGGGACTCTCCCCTACATACCGTTCGACGCCGCGAAAGCCGTGATCTGTATTTTCGCCGGAAATAAGCTCAAGAATCTAAATGAAAAATTCAGACAAAGCGAATAATGTAGCAAGAGGCGTCCTCTTTTTTGAGGACGCCTCTTAGTCTTATGCTAATCAAAAACAGTATTCAATTGAGCCTCTTAAAGCACTTTTGCGAGGAAAGATTTAAGTCGGTCGCTCTGCGGGTTTTCAAAAATCTCCTGCGGAGTACCCTCCTCGATTATCTTTCCGCCGTCCATGAAGATGACTCTGTTGCCGACTTCTTTTGCAAATCCCATCTCGTGCGTTACGACGATCATCGTCGTGCCGGATTTTGCGAGAGATTTCATGACGTCCAGAACTTCGCCTACCATTTCGGGGTCGAGCGCGGACGTCGGCTCGTCAAAGAGCATCACGTCGGGTTCCATGCAAAGCGCGCGGACGATTGCAATTCTCTGCTTCTGTCCGCCGGAAAGCTGGCTGGGATAGTCGTTCGCCCTGTCGGCAAGCCCGACTCTCTTCAGGAGCTCCATCGCCTTTTCAGTCGCTTCGTCCTTCGATTTTTTCAGCCGTTTTCTCGGCGCAATGGTCATGTTATCGATGATGTTCATGTTTGCGAAAAGGTTGAAATGCTGGAAAACCATTCCCATCTTCTGACGGTGGAGATTGATGTTCTGTTTCGGGTCACAGATGTCCACGCCCTCAAAAATGATAGAACCGCCCGTCGGTATTTCAAGCAGGTTGAGCGAGCGCAGGAGAGTCGATTTTACGCTGCCGGAAGGGCCGATTATAACAACGACTTCGCCCGTTTGGATCTCGACATTGATCCCGTCAAGAGCCTTGACTTTTCCGCCGAGATAGTGTTTTTTTAGGTCTATTACTTTAATGAGTACATCACCGTTCACTGTTCCTCAACCTCCTCTCGATCCTTGTGAATAATGCCGTAAGAACAATTACCGTAACAAGGTAGATTATCGCAACGGCAATTAGAGGCATAAACGCTTCAAAGGTCTGTGCCCTGATTATAGCCCCCGCTCTGGTCAAATCGGTTATTCCTACATAACCCGCAATTGATGTTTCTTTAAGAACAGCAATAAACTCGTTGAGGAGTGTAGGCAAAACGGTCTTGAACGCCTGAGGGATAATAATATGGATCATCGTCTGAACATAGTTGAAGCCAAGCGATCTGCCCGCTTCAAACTGTCCGACGTCAACGGACATAATACCGCCTCTGAAAATCTCCGCAACGTATGCGCCGGAGTTGACACCAAAAGCAGCAACGGCAACAATAATACTATTTTTCTGTGTTGCAAGTATTATAAAGTACCATATCAATAACTGTACAACGACTGGAACACCTCTAATGACAGCAATATATGCTTTACATAAACTATTTAAAATCTTCAGAGACCAGTATCCTATTCCGCCTTTAATCTTCAACGATTCTTCATTCTTGTCATAAGATGTTCTTATGGTAGCAAGAATGACACCTATCAATAACCCCAAAATTATTGAAAAGAATGTTATTATCAAAGAGTCTCTAAACCCTTGCAATATCATTTTCCAATAGCTTTTTGCAATAAAGCAACGGGTAAATTTATCCACCACCGAGGCAAAAAAATCGTTCATTCGTCACACCTCCGAAAAGTAAAACAAGGGCGATGATCTGCACCGCCCTGTTGTTTTGGGTTTTCAGCGATTATTATTCCGCTTTGATGTATTTGTCAATGATAGACTGAAGAGTGCCGTCAGCTTTGAGCTCTGCAAGAGCGGCATTGATTTTTTCAAGAAGTTCGCTGTTGTTTTTATTAACGCAAATTGCATATTTTTCATCTTCGAATGCAACATCAAGAATTTTCGTACCGTCGATTGTTTTTACATAATTCTTTGCAGGCTCGTTATCAATGATTACAGCCTGAACTTTATCATTTACAAGTGCCTGAACTGCATCTGCACCACTTTCAAACTCAACAACATTATCTTTACCATAAGCATCTACAGCATAGATATCACCAGTCGTGCCAAGCTGCACCCCAATCTTCATTGATCCGTCAGATTTGATATCTTCCTTGGGATCTACTATTTTGGAATCAGCCTTAACGATAACGACCTGTTTTGCTGTCTGATATGTTTCGGAGAAATTAACGCTCTTTTTTCTTTCTTCAGTTATAGTCATACCTGCCATACCGATGTCATATTTTGCTTCTCCATTAATTCCAGCAACGCCGGCGATAATTGTGTCAAACTCAACATCTACAATTTCAAGTTTCATACCGAGTTTTTCGGCAATTTTGCCTGCGATCTCAACATCTATTCCTGTCAAATTGCCATCATCACCGTAAAATTCATACGGTGGAAACTTTGCGTTTGTAGCCATGACAAGAGTTGTTTTTGTGTCTGCCGGTTTTTCAGTTTCCTGTTTTGTTCCGCAAGCCGCGAAAGTTGCGAGCATTGAAACTGCGAGAACAACTACGAGTGCGATGGAAATGATTTTCTTCATAGTGATGACTCCTTTTAAATTTTTTTATAATTATACATTAAATGATTATACTTGTCAATGATTATTTTCGTCCGATGGGAACTTTATGAGATAAACGCTTATGAATATTCAAAAAATATTCAATTTTCAATCAATTATCTCGCCCATGAGGCCGGGAGTTGCCGAAGCGGCGTTGGCTTCGTCGGTGTCGATATGCATTGCCCATGCGTAGTTGGGGCTGACTCTGACGACTACGTCGCCGAAAACGAGAGTTCTGCCCTCTGTTTCGAGCTTAACGTTGACGATCTGGTTATCCTTAAGGCCGTACTTCTCGGCGTCTGCGGGAGTGGCGTGGATATGTCTCTTCGCAACGATAACGCCTTCGGAAAGTTCAACCTCGCCCTTGGGGCCAACGAGCTTGCATGCGCCGCTGCCTGCGACGTCGCCGGATTCACGGATGGGAGCTTTGATGCCGATGGAGCGCGCGTCGGTCGCGGAAAGCTCGACCTGAGTGTTCTTTCTGACGGGGCCGAGGATGGAAACCGCGGCAAAACTGCTCTTGGGGCCGATGACCTGTACTCTCTCTTCGCAGGCGAACTGTCCGGGCTGAGAAAGATCTTTTTTGGGAGTGAGCTGATAGCCTTCGCCGAAGAGAGTTTCAAGATCCTGCTGTGAAACGTGAAGATGTCTTGCAGACGTTTCGACTAAAATTTCTTTTTTCATTTATTCTTCCTCCAAAATAATTTATCTTTTTTGCTACGCTCAATATAATAAACCTTTTTTGAATTTTTTTCAAGTAAAACAGGTGAATTTTTCCGCAAATTATGATATGATATACCTGTCAGGGGGGTTTTAGGTGTACAAAGACATGAATGAGCTGAAAACAGAATGCGAAAAATGCGAAAAATGTTCCCTTTGCAAGACGAGGACTAATCTCGTTTTCGGCATCGGCAACGAAAAGGCAAAGGTGATGTTCGTCGGCGAGGGACCCGGCGAAAACGAGGATCTGCAGGGCGAGCCCTTCGTCGGCAGGAGCGGAAAGCTCCTGGACGCCATGCTCAAATGCGTTGAGCTCGACCGCAACGAAAACATATACATTGCAAATATCGTAAAATGCAGACCTCCGAAAAACAGGGATCCCCTGCCCGAAGAACAGGATCTCTGCATCGACTGGCTTCGCGAACAGGTCAGGCTCATCAACCCGAAGGTTATCGTCTGCCTCGGAAGAATCTCGGCGCAGAGGTTGATCTCGCCGGACTTCAAGGTCACGCAGGAACACGGCGTTTTCTTTGAAAAAAACGGTGTGCTGATGATGGGCACGTTCCACCCCGCCGCGCTTTTGCGAAACCCGAACAATAAGCCGCTCGCGTTTGAAGATTTTATCAAGCTGCGGGATAAACTTGAAGAAGCGTAAATATGAAAGCCGTCGGCTGAGCCGACGGCTTTCAGTATTCATGTCATTCGCACTCGCAAATGGTTTTTCTTGTTTTCAATATAGATGACGGGGTAACCGAGAATTCGTCAAGTCCCCACTCAACGAGCTTTGGAATGAGCAGCTCGTTTGCCGCCGCTTCTCCGCACATGCCGACCATTATCCCTGCCGCTTTTGCGTTCTTGATGGTCATCTCTATCGCGCGCAGTACCGACGGCTGGAAAACATCGTAAAGGTGGCTTACGTTTGCGTTGCCTCTGTCGACAGCCATAGTGTATCCCGTCAGATCGTTCGTGCCGATGGAGAAAAACTCAACTTCTTTCGCGAGCAAATCGGAAATGATCGCCGCTGATGGAGTTTCGATCATAACTCCGAGGGGCGCTTTTCTGTACTTGATGCCCTCGTTTTCGAGCTCCTGTTCGCATTCGGCGATGAGCTCCTTCGCCTGTCTGACTTCTTCAAGGCAGGTAACAAGCGGAAGCATGATCTTTATGTCGCCAAAGCACGCCGCGCGGAGGATGGATCTGATCTGCTTTTTGTAAAGCTCTTTGTTTTTAAGGCAATATCGAATCGCCCTGAATCCCAAAAACGGGTTGTCTTCCCTGCCGATCTTCAGATAATCTATCGCCTTGTCGCCGCCGATGTCGAGTGTTCTGATAATGACCTCTTTACCGTCCATCGTCTTTGCAACGGTCGAATATGCCTCAAACTGTTCTTCTTCGGTCGGCTCATGATCCCTGTCCATGAACAGGAATTCCGTCCTGAAAAGTCCTATTCCCTCGCCGCCGTTCTGGATGACGTTCTGAGCGTCGTCGGGTTTGCCGATGTTGCCGTAAACTTTTTTGACAAGACCGCTTTTTGTGACGGTTTTTTTGTTGAAATAAACTTTGAGCCCCTCTTTTTCTTCAAGGTAGACCTTCTGCTTTTGCCTGAATTCGTTGATCTCGTCGTCCGAAGGGTTGATATAAACCTTACCCTTGAATCCGTCGACGATGAGCATATCGCCGTTCTGGATGACGTTCATGCAATTCGGCGCAGAAAGCGAAGCCGGGATGCCCATAGCTCTCGCAAGGATCGCACTGTGGGAGGTAACTCCGCCGACTTCCGTAATGATCGCCGCGACGTTGTCGCCATTGATCTGGCTTGTCATCGATGGGGTAAAATCGTTTGCGATGAGTATCGAATCTTTCGCAACAGCCGAAATGTCTATGCTCTTGACGCCGAGAAGGATCTTAATAAGGGTGTCCTTGATGTCCTTGACGTCGGACGCTCTCTGGCGCATCATCTCGTCCTCTATCGCCGCAAACATATCGTAAAACATTGTGCAAACGGTGTCAACAGCCGCTTCGGCAACCGCTCCCGAATCAATGTTTTCCTCCATCTGAGAGAGCATAAACGGATCGGCAAGCATTGTGATATGACCCTCAAGGATCTCCGCTTCCTTCTCGCCGGCGCTCTTTTTGAGGCCTTCCGCCATTTCTCTCGTCTCTTCGTTGAACTGTTCGACAGCCTTGTAAAGCCTGTCTTTTTCTTCCTGCGCTCCGGAGTATTTCACGGAAGAATAGTCCAGATTTGCATCTTCTATGATGATCGCTTTGCCGATACCGTATCCCGGCGAAGCGCCGATTCCCTGCAACATTATTATTCCTTCTTTCTTTAAGCATAGCGCAAAGGGGGCATAAAGCCCCCTGTATGCCTTTTGTTTATTCTTCGCCGAAACCGCTTTCGATCATGGCAGCCGCCTCAGCAAGCATTGCTTCTTCGTTTTCGCCGCTGCATTTTACGGTGATCTCACTGCCGCATTTCATGCACGAGGCCATGATATTCATGATGCTTTTGCCGTCAATCTCTTTGCCGTTGAATTCGATCTTGATGTCAGCCGGATATTTTGCCATTGCGCCGACAAAAACCTGCGCCGGTCTCATGTGGAATCCCATTTTGTTTTTTAGTGTAAAGCTCTTTTGTACCATTGTTTTTAGTCCTTTCTTGCTTTGGAATTATGCTTTATTTGTGCCGTAATTATGCTTTATTTGTGCCGTAATTATGCTTTATTTCTGGTCTTTTTAAGCAGTGCAAGCATGAGAGCGCCTGCGACCGAACCTGCGATGAGAGCTATGATATAGCCTATCGGGTTTTCTACAACGATGAAGGTGAATATGCCGCCGTGGGGTGCCGGACAAGCGCATTTGAACAGAGCGCAAACAAGTCCGCCGACGCCTGAGCCGACCATACATGACGGGATGATGCGAAGCGGATCGGATGCGGCGTAAGGAATTGCGCCTTCCGTGATGAAGCAAAGTCCCATCAGATAGTTTACGGGGCCGCTCTTAAGCTCCTGGGGCGTCCATTTTTTCTTGTTAAACGTTGTTGAAAGCGCGATCGCGATCGGAGGTACCATGCCGCCGATCATAACGGCCGCCATGATCCATGTGTTTCCATCGGCAATTGCCGCCGTACCGAAAACATAAGCTGCTTTGTTGAACGGGCCGCCCATATCAATCGCCATCATTGCGGCAAGAACGACCGAGAGGAGAATCTTGCTTGTTGAGCCGAGGCTTGTCAAAAGATTTGAAAGTCCTGTGTTGAGAAGTCCGACAACGGGGTTGATGAGGAGCATTGCAAGACCTATCAGAAGAGTTCCGAGAAGCGGATAGATGAATACGGGTTTGATGCCGTCCATTGCCTTGGGCATCCACTTGAACGCTTTTTTGAGGAAGTTAACGATTATACCTGCGAGGAAACCTGCAAGCAATGCGCCCAGGAAACCTGAAACAGCTTTGTCGTCGCCCGTCGGAAGTGCAAGCGTTGCGCCCGTTGTGGCAAGATATCCGCCTACGATACCGGGGAGAAGTCCGGGACGGTCGGCGATTGACATTGCGATGTATCCGGAGAGGATCGGGATCATGAATGCAAACGCTGCTTTACCGATCCAGAAGACAACTGCCGCGACAGGGTTGGTGAAACCGAACGTTCCGCCGACGTCTGCGTTGCCTGCAATCGTGTCGATCAGGAAACCGAGAGCGATCAGAACGCCGCCACCGACAACGAACGGAAGCATGTGGGATACGCCGTTCATGAGGTGCTTATATACTTTTCTGCCGAAGCTCTCATCATCTCCGGCAAATTCCTCGGAACCGTCAGCGTCTTCGCTGTAATAGGTAGGAGCTTCTTTGTTGAGGATCTTATTGATAAGCTCTTCCGGTTTGTTGATACCGTTGGAAACGGACGTTTTCAAAACGGGTTTACCGTTAAAACGAGCCATCTCAACGTTCCTGTCAACGGCGCAGATGATGCCGTCGCAGTTTGCGATTTCTTCCTTGGTCAAAACGTTCTTCGCTCCATCGGATCCGTCTGTTTCGACTTTAATGGTGATACCCAATCTTTCGCCCGCCTGTTTCAGCGCTTCGGCAGCCATGTAGGTGTGGGCGATGCCTGTCGGGCAGGCTGTTACGGCGAGGATCTGATAGCCTTCTCTGGGAGCTTCTTCAACCACGGGTTCCTCGGGATATTTTTCAGCTTCCGCTTTGTCGATGATCTCAAGGTATTCGTCGGGAGTTTTTGCCCCGCGAAGCTTTGCGCAGAATTCCGCGTCCATAAGCATGACCATAAGCCTGGAGAGTATCTCGAGGTGAAGATCTCCGTCAAGAGGCGCCGCGATCATAAAGAGGATGTCCGAAGGTTTGCCGTCGGGCGCGCCGTAATCGACGCCGGCGGGAACGGTGATCGCCGCAAGTCCGGGAACATTGACGCTTTCGCTCTTTGCGTGAGGAACTGCAATGCCCTCTCCAATAGCGGTCGATGACTGCGATTCTCTTTCAAGGATCGCCTGTTTGTAAACTCCCGCGTCGGCAAGGTTGCCCGCTTTTTGGTGGAGCGCCACCATCTTTTCGATAGCTTCGTCTTTGGAAGCTACGGCGGTGTTGAGATCGATTGCTTCTTTTTTGAGTAGGTCGATAATTCTCATAGTTTACCTCCTGATAAGATTTTTCATTTCATCGTATACTCTTTCGATTTCCTGCTTTGTAGCAAGTTCTTCCGAAAACGCCGTTGCGTTTCCGCAAGCAGAGCCAAGGATCAGCGCGTGAGAATAGTCTTGCTTTTGTTTATATCCTGCAACGAAGCCCGCAACCATGCTGTCACCGCAACCGACACTGTTGACAAGCTTTCCTTCTGCATTCCCGATGATATACGTTTCTCCGTTTTCGTCGAGGAGAAACGCGCCTTTTTTGGAGCGTGAGACGAGGACGTTTCTTGCGCCCAGCTCTTGCAGCTTTCGGGCGTAAAACGCGACCTCTTCATCTGTCCCGGCGACCGCTCCGAAGAAATCGCCGAGTTCGTGGTGGTTGGGCTTGACGAGGAAGGGCTTGTATTTGAGAACGTTGAGCAGCAGCTCTCCCGTTGTGTCAACGACAAAATTGATACCCTTGCCGTCCAGCCTTTGAAGAATGATTTCATAAATGTCGCGCGGCAGCGTTTTGGGAACGGAGCCGGCGAGCACAAGAAAATCGCCTTCCTTCAGGTTTTCGAGCTTCTTCATCAGCTCTTCCACATCCTGATGGCCTATTGCGGGGCCTTCGGCGTTGACGTCGAGCTCAACGTCGGATTTGATTTTGACGTTAATCCTGGTGTTACCCTTCTCAAGCGTGTTAAAATCACACTTGATCCCATCATCCTCCAGCATCTCGCAGAGCTTTTCGCCCGTAAATCCCGCCTTGAAGCCGAGCGCAACGTTATCCACGCCGAGCCTTGAGAGAATAACCGAAACGTTAATCCCCTTGCCGCCGTAGCAGATCGACTCCTCATAAGAGCGGTTGATGTCGTCGTACCTGAGTTTTTCGACGTTCATGTAGTAGTCAAGCGTCGGGTTGAGAGTTACGGTATATACCATGCTTACATCACCTCTTTGACAACAGTTTTGTTTTTTATTTCTTTATCGTCGCATCTGTCACAGATTATGCAAACGCTGTCGAGCGAAGCATAGCTCACGGGCGAAACTTTTCCGAACTTCTTGGAGTCGGCGAGGACGTAGCTGACAAAGCTTCTTTCGACCGCTATCGCCTTGATCATCGCTTCCTCCGTGTCCGTGGTGGTGTAGCCCTGCTTTTCACTGATGCCGTTTGCGCCGATAAACGCCTTGGAAAAATTGTATTTCTGGAGATTGTGCGCCGCCACGATCCCGACGATCGCCTCCGTCGTGCGCTTCAGATCTCCTCCGAGCACCATCACCCTACACCCTTTTGACGCAAGCTCGCGCGCGTGGGCGATGCCGTTGGTGACAAAGGTCGCCTTTGTGTTCTCGATCTGCGTTGTGAGCAAAAAAGTCGTCGACCCGGCATCCAGGAAAATGTAATCGCTGTCGTTTATCAGGGAAGCGGCATATTTTGCGATCTCCATTTTCTCGTTGTAGGACGTGTTCACCTTGACGTTGACGCTCGCCTCGCCGTTAAGAAACTCCTGGGAGATGACCGTAGCTCCTCCGTGGACTTTGTTGAGCCTGCCCATCTGGGACAGCGACGCCAGATCCCTCCTGACGGTCGACTCGCTCGCGCGCAACATCTCGCACAGTTGCGTGACGGACACGCTTCCTCTTTCGTTGAGTAGATCCATGATCTTTTGCCGTCTTTCCTGAGTCAGCAATTTCGGTCACCTCTTTTCCCTTCCATCTGTACTTATTATATCAGAAACGATCATAAACAGTCAATATCATTCAATATTTTCAGCGTTTCAACCAAAATCTTTCATTTTATATGGTAATTAGGCACAACGAAAAGGGGCTATTTGACCGTTTTTGAACGATAAATCAAAATCGGTCACAGGTTCGGTCATTTTTGAATGATTTTTTCTTTCCGCTTTCGCTCCCGTCGAAAGCGCTGATTGTATTATTTTCATTATATAGGCTAAAAGTTTATCATTTTCTGTTGACAAACGGGCACAATTTTGCTATTATATCCTAAAAGATTTTTCGGGGAGTTCCGACAAAGATTATACTTAATTGCAAGCCGTCTGCTTCGTCAAATGTAACTTTGCCGGAATGGGCGGTTTTTTTGGAGGAAAATGATGAAAATCCTGTCTTTGACAACTGAACATTTTCCGTGCCAAAATCATCCGTCGTCTACTGCCGTTTGTCCGGCTTTTCCCCATTATCAATTCGGTGTGCGGATCGTGAATTGTTCGGCTGCGTGTTGTACGGGCGTTTGAACAGCGGTTGCACTTTTTTTATGTTTTTTTACACCTTGACCGGGAGGTTTTTTTATGGCAAAAATTGCGGATTGTAAAATCGTGCTTGAAGACGGAAGCGAGTATTACGGCTTCAGCTTCGGCTACCGCACCCAAAAAGTTTGCGAGATAGTTTTCAACACTTCAATGGTCGGCTACCAGGAGATCGTCTCCGACCCTTCCTACACCGACCAGATGGTAGTCATGACCTATCCGCTCATCGGCAACTACGGCGTGACGGACGAGGACTATGAGACGAAAGTCCCCACCATCGGAGGCCTCATCGTCAGGGAATACAACGATTTCCCCTCCAATTTTCGCTACACGAAAACTCTCGCAGAGATCATGGAGGAAAACGAGATCCCCGGCATCTCCGGCGTTGACACAAGGAAGATCACCAGAAGCATCCGCGACCTCGGCAGCCGCAGAGTTGTCATCACCAACGCCGACACTCCCGTTGAGGAAGCCCTGGAGATCATAAAAAATACTCCCGTACCGCATGACGCAGTCAGCCGCGTCTGCTGCAAAAAAAGATGGTATTCGAGGACTGCAAACCCGCAGTTCAACGTCGTTGCCATCGACTGCGGAATAAAGCTCAACATCATTCGTTCGCTGACAAACCGCCGCTGCAACGTCACGGTAGTTCCCTTTGACATAGATGCAAAAACCGTGCTCGATATGCATCCCGACGGAGTTTTCATCTCCAACGGCCCCGGCGACCCCGAGGACGTCACACCCGTCATCGAGCTTGTCAAGCAGCTTCGCGGCAAAGTTCCGATCTTCGGAATTTGTCTGGGCCATCAGCTCATCTCCCTTGCTTACGGCGCAAAGACGTACAAGCTCAAATTCGGCCACAGGGGCGGCAACCATCCCGTCAAAAATCTCCAGACGGGCAAGATAGAGATCACAAGCCAAAACCACTCCTACGCCGTCAGCGCCGATTCGGTCGACGGCACCGATCTTGAAATAACTCACATCAACATTCTCGACAACACCGTCGAAGGAGTAAAATGCGACGCGGACAAAGTTTTCAGCGTTCAGTATCACCCGGAAAGTTCTCCCGGTCCGCAGGACAGCTCGTACCTGTTCGACATTTTCATCGGCAAAATGAAGGAGGCGAAAGACAATGCCTAAAAGGACAGATTTGAAAAAGATCCTTGTTATCGGCTCCGGCCCCATCGTCATTGGTCAGGCTGCCGAATTCGACTATGCCGGCACGCAGGCTTGTCTTGCGCTCAAGGAAGAAGGCTATGAAGTTGTCCTCGCCAACTCCAACCCCGCGACCATCATGACAGATACTTCCGTCGCCGACAAAGTTTATATGGAGCCTCTGACGCTCGAATACGTTGCGAAGATCCTCCGCCACGAAAGACCCAACGCCATCGTCCCCGGCATCGGCGGGCAGACAGGCCTCAACCTCGCCATGCAGCTTCAGCGCAAGGGCGTGCTCGACGAATGTCAGGTTGAACTGCTCGGAACAAAGGTCGAGTCCATCGAGCGCGCGGAAGACAGGGAAAAATTCAAACAGCTTTGCGAAAGCATCGGCGAGCCTGTTCTCCCGTCGATGATCGCGAACTCCATGCAAGAAGGTCTCGAAGCCGCAGAGAAGATCGGCTATCCCGTTGTGCTTCGCCCTGCGTTCACTCTCGGCGGAACGGGCGGCGGCTTTGCCGACAACGAGAAAGAATTCAGAGAGATCATGAAAAACGCTCTCGCCCTCTCCCCCGTCTCCCAGGTGCTCGTTGAAAAGAGCATCAGAGGATATAAAGAAATTGAATACGAAGTCATGCGCGACTCCAACGACACGGCGATCACCATCTGCAACATGGAAAACATCGACCCCGTCGGGATCCACACGGGCGACTCGATCGTCATCTGCCCAAGCCAGACGCTCACCAACAGGGAATATCATATGCTGCGCGACAGCGCGCTCAAAATCATCCGTGCGCTTGAGATCGAGGGCGGCTGCAACGTCCAGTTTGCGCTCAATCCGCACTCGTTTGAATATTACCTCATCGAAGTCAACCCGCGTGTTTCGCGTTCGTCCGCTCTCGCTTCAAAGGCATCCGGCTATCCGATCGCAAGAGTTTCGGCAAAAATCTCCGTCGGCATGACACTCGACGAGATCATGCTTGCGAACACTCCCGCTTCGTTCGAGCCGACGCTCGACTATGTAGTTTGCAAAATGCCGAGATTCCCGTTCGACAAATTTACGGATGCAAGCAACAAGCTCTCGACCCAGATGAAAGCCACCGGCGAAGTCATGAGCATCGGCAGGACGATCGAGGAAAGCATTCTCAAGGCGACAAGGTCGCTTGAGATCGGCGTTTGCCACCTTTATATGCACAAATTCGACCCGATGAGTGCGGAAGAATTGCTCGAATACATCCGCCAGGGCACGGACGACCGCATCTACGCCATCGCGGAGCTCATCAGCCGCAAGACGGACATCGGTCAGATCTGCGACGCAACGCAGATCGATATGCTTTTCATCGAAAAAATCAAGAATATCATCGACGAGGAAGTCCGTGTTTCCGAGGCAAAATACGACAAAGATACGCTCATCGAAGCGAAGAGGATGGGCTTCTCGGACAAATACATCGCCAGGCTTTGGAAAACCGATGAGCTCGACGTATGGAATTTCAGGAAAAAATGCGGTGTTTTCCCTGTCTACAAGATGATCGACACTTGCGCTTCCGAGTTTGAGAGCTACGTCCCTTACTTCTATTCAACCTACGAGGAAGAGAACGAATCAGTCGTACTTGACAAGAAGAAGATCATCGTTCTCGGCTCCGGACCCATCAGGATCGGTCAGGGAATCGAATTTGACTATTCGACCGTTCACGCGATCAAGACGATCCGCGACGAAGGCTTTGAAGCCATCATCATCAACAACAACCCCGAGACGGTTTCCACCGATTACACGACCTCCGACAAGCTCTATTTTGAGCCGCTGACGGTCGAGGACGTTATGAACATCATCGAGCTGGAAAAACCCGACGGAGTTATCGCCTCGCTCGGCGGTCAGACAGCCATCAACCTCGCCGAGCCGCTCTCCGACAGGGGCGTTAAAATCATCGGCACAGACTGCGCCGCGATCGAGAGAGCGGAAAACAGGGATTCGTTTGAAAAAGTCCTGAAAGAGCTCAATATTCCCCAGCCGAAGGGCGCCGCGGTCACAAACATCGAAGACGGCGTCAGGGTTGCAAACGAGATCGGCTATCCAGTGCTCGTCAGACCTTCGTTCGTCCTCGGCGGCAGAGCGATGCAGATCGT
>JAFTCG010000051.1 GCA_017454815.1 Clostridia bacterium | reverse complement strand
TTGTTTGTAAGTGCCATAGTTTTCATCCTTTCTGACAGATACTTTTTCTACGGGTATTATTATATAAAATTGCAAGTCAATTTTCAAGTATGAATTTGTTAATAAATTGTCAACTTATTTCATTTTTTATGTTAAAATGTACAGTTATCGATCGGCATGGTGGCGTAAGCGTTCAGCGAGGCGTCGGCAAAGCTGCCGCCGAGGGCTTCAAAGTAGCCCTGGGAGCCCACCATCGCCGCGTTGTCGCCGCAATATTTCAGCTCCGGCATATACAGCTCCCATCCGCTGTCGGAGCAGATTTTTTGCATCTTCGCGCGCAGGACGCTGTTCGCCGAAACGCCGCCGGCAAGGACGATTTTTTTATGGCCGAATTCCTTCGCCGCCATTTCGACCTTTTGGCAAAGGCAGTTCGTCACGGCTTCGATAAAGCTTGCGCCGAGGTCCGGCACACTGTAGGTTTCGCCTTTTTGGTCAAACTTGTGGATCGTATTGATCACGGAAGTTTTCAGCCCCGAAAAGCTGAAATCATAAGGTCTGCCGTCAACCCTCGGATTCGGGAATTTAAAAGCAGTCCTGTCGCCGTCGGCAGCGGCTTTGTCGAGATTCAGTCCGCCGGGATAGGGCAAGCCCATTGTCCGCGCCGCCTTGTCCATCACTTCTCCCGCGGCATCGTCCATCGTTTTGCCGATGATTTTATATGAGGTGTAATCGTTGACTTCGATGATATGAGTATGGCCTCCGCTGACAACGAGCGCCAGAAACGGCGGTTTCAGATCCGGGTGGGAGATATAGTTGGACGCGACGTGGGAGCGAAGATGATGCACCGGGACAAGCGGTTTCCCGGAGGAAAAGCTGAGACCCTTCGCAAAGTTTACGCCGACGAGCAGCGCACCGATCAGGCCGGGAGCATATGTCACGGCGATGGCGTCAACGTCACCTATCCCGCATCCCGCTTCTTCAAGCGCCTGCCTTGTCACGCCGGATATTGCCTCGGCGTGCATTCTCGAAGCTATTTCCGGCACAACTCCGCCGTAGATTATATGTTCATCGACCTGCGAGGCGACAACGTTTGAGAGGACTATTCTCCCGTCCTCAACAACTGCCGCCGCAGTTTCATCGCAAGATGATTCTATCGCGAGAATTTTCATTGTTCCACCCTCAATCTCAAAGTCATAATGTGCGCGTCTTCTTTCGGGGATGAATAAAAATCTTTCCTCTCCCCTTCTATCTTAAAACCGAATTTTGAATAAAGTGAGATCGCCTCTTTGTTGCTTTTTCTCACTTCAAGGCTTATGAACTCATCGTTTCGCAAAATCGCGTCGCGAAAAGCTCTGTCAAGAAGGAGCGTTCCGACGCCCTGCATCCTGCAAGCTTTTTTCACCGCTATGTTGGTGACGTAGCACTCCGAGCAGACGCTCTGGATCCCGATATATCCCAGCACTTCGCCGCATTTCAGAGCGACGAGGAAATGCGAGTTCGGGTTTTCAAGCTCCTCCAGCAATGATTTTTCGCTCCATGGCGCGCTGAAAGACTCTTTTTCAAGCTCTGCGACCGCAGCAACGTGTTCGGGCTTCATCGCAATCACGTCGGTTTCTTTTTTCACCCTGTCGAACAGCAGTAACAGACCGCTGTGAATCTCCTGCGCGCATTTTTCGTAAGTCGCCAAATCACCGCCGAACGGATCGGAAATATCGTCTCCGAGTGTTATCACCCTTTGCGAGCCGATCGCAGAAGCGAGCGCCGTCCTGTGGCGGTTTGTCATGCAGACGAACAGATCCGTATCCATGACGAGATATGCGTTCAACGCCCTCGACCTGTGCGAGGAGATGTCCGCGCCGTATTTTCGCGCCGCAACAACTGCGTTTTCCGTCACGCTGTCGCCCGCCATCGCGGCAATGCCCGCGCTTGAAACCTCGACGTTTTCAATATTCTCTTTTTTTATCATCTCACGGAAAATGCCCTCCGCCATCGGACTGCGGCAGGTGTTGCCCGTGCATACAAAAAGTATTTTCATTTTTTATCCCTTCGCCTCGTACCAGCTTTTGCCGATCCCGGCTTCCGCAACGAGTTTTACCTTCATTTTCAGCGCGTTCTCCATTTCATGCACAAGGATCTCACGCGCTTTTTCGGCTTCGTCCTCCGGGGATTCGACGATCAGTTCATCGTGCACCTGCATTATGAGTTTCGACTTCATGTTTTCCTTTTTCAACCTGTCGTACACCCTGATCATAGCGATCTTGATGATGTCGGCGGCAGTGCCCTGGATCGGCATATTCATCGCAACTCTCTCGCCGAATTTTCTTATCATTGCGTTCGAGTCGGAAAGCTCCGGAAGATATCTTCTCCTACCCATCAAAGTCTGTGCATATCCGAGCTGACGGGCGTTTTCGACCACGTTCTTCATGTAATCTCTCACGCCGTGGTAGTGGTGGAGGTATTCGTCGATATATTGCTGCGCCTCTCTCCTCGTAACGCCGATGTCTTTCGCAAGCGAAAAAGCTCCGATCCCGTAGGCTATGCCGAAATTTACGGCTTTCGCCCTCGAACGCATGAGGTCGGTGACCATGTTCTCGGGCATATTGAAAACCTTTGACGCCGTTGCAGTGTGGAAATCCCTGCCCTCGTTAAAAGCTTCGATCATGTTTTCGTCGTTCGCCATGTTCGCCAGCACTCTCAGCTCGATCTGGGAGTAGTCCGCGTCCACAAGCTCATACCCCTCTTTTGCAACAAAGAATTTTCGGAACTCCTTGCCCTCGGGAGTTCTGACGGGTATATTCTGCAAGTTAGGCTCGACAGACGACAGCCTGCCCGTTCTCGTTTCGGTCTGGTTAAAGGTCGATCGGATCCTTCCATCCTGACCGATGACTTTCAGAAGACCGTCGCAGTAAGTCGACTTGAGCTTTGAAAAAAGCCTGTACCTTAGTATCAGCTCGACAACGGGATGCTGATACCTGATGTTTTCAAGCGCTTCGGCGTTGGTGGAATACCCTGTCTTCGTCTTTTTTCCGCCTTTAAGCCCAAGCTCTTCAAAAAGCGTCTGACCGAGCTGTTTCGGGGAATTTATGTTGAATTCGTGCCCGACAAGGTCGTAGATTTCCCGAGTCAGGCTCTTCACCATGGCGTCGAGCGCCACGGAATAGTTTTCTATACCCTCGCGGTCAACTTCAAATCCCTCGTGCTCCATCGACGCAAGGACTTCGGAGAGAGGCAGCTCGATCTCAAGATAGAGCTTTTCCTGGCCGTTTTCTTTAAACTGCTGTGCAAGGTATTCAAATATTTCGCGAAGGTACCACGCCTTGAGCGCATTTTCGCTTTCGCATTTTGCCGGCGGAAGTTTGAACTTTTTGACAAGCTCAAACAGGTCGTAGCTTCTCAGCGACGGATCGAACACATATCCCCCGAGCATTACGTCGTCGGAGATGTTTTTGCATTCAAAACCGTTTTCAAAAGCATATCTGTAAACCGGCTTTGAATCGTATACGATCAGCTTTTTGCTTTCGTCCGTCAGTAGCTCACCGATGAAGCCGTAAAACTGCAGGTTGCCGTTTTCGGCGCTCAAAACCTCATCGTCAATAAGAAAATGCGCTGATTTGATAAGATCGTTGTCAAACTCAAAGAAAACGAAGATCCGATCCTCGTCTTTGATTTTCTGTCGGATAAAGTCGACGTCGGTTTCCTTAAATGAAACCTCTTTTTCGCTTTCGGCGTTTTCAACGTCCTCCGTTTTTTCAAGCCCAAGCTTTTCGAGCGCCTTAAACAGTTCGTATCTTGTGAGTATTCTCGCCGCCTCGTCGATATCTTTATCCGGAGATTCTGCGGCGTAAAAGCTGTAGTCCCTTTCGATCGGGGCGGACAGGCATATCGTGCCGAGCTCTCTGCTTAAATAGGCGGAATCCTTGCCGTTCTTCAGCTTGTTCTTGACGGCGTCGCTCAAATCAAGCGCGTCAACATCCTTATATACTTCGTCGATATCGCCGTATTTTGAGATGATGGAAACGGCGGTTTTCGGGCCGATCCCGGCGACTCCGGGAATGTTGTCGGAGTTGTCGCCCTGCAACGCTTTCAGTTCGATCATCTGTTTGGGGGTGACGGAGTATTCCTCCATGATTTTTTTCTCATCGTAGAGCGTATGGCCTTTGTTGGACGCAAGCAAAACGAAAGCCCTGCCGGACACAAGCTGCAAAGCGTCGCGGTCGCCCGTGGCGATATAGCAGCGATCGTTTTCGCCCGCCGCCGCCGCAAGCGTTCCGAGAATGTCGTCGGC
>JAFTCG010000050.1 GCA_017454815.1 Clostridia bacterium | reverse complement strand
TTTTGGTGGAGATGGCGGTAATCGAAACCGCGTCCGAAAACCCATCCGCGAAACTTTCTACGAGTGTAGCCGATTATTTAAGATTCCCCTCAAAATGCGTCAGTCGGCAGACTCATTTTTACGGTAGCCTCTTGTGCATGAGGGCGACCGAGGCGCTTCGCCCTGCACGTTCACCGCTAAATGACGCCCTTATCCGAACCGCGGTACTTTCGGTAAGAACGGCCGCTTAAAACTTAAGCAGCAAGTAAAACTTTATTATTGTCGTTTATTATTTATAAACATGCGGTTTAAAGAGATTCCGCAGCTCTACTCGCTTATCTCGGTTCAAGATCCCCGTCGAAATCCTTTCATCCCCTTATATCAAAATATTTTTGTTGCTCTTTCGGCCTGCCTTTCGGCGTGCTTTTTGGCGTCGGACTCCCTCTTGTCATAGAGCTTCTTGCCCTTGCAAAGCCCGAGCTCAACCTTCGCCTTGCCTTTTTTGAAATATACGGACAGCGGGATCAGCGTGAGTCCCTGCTGCTTTGTCTGCCCGTAAAGGCGGTTGATCTCACGCCTGTGAAGAAGCAGTTTTTTCGGGCGCAGAGGGTCACGGTTAAAGATGTTGCCCATCTCGTAGGGGCTTATGTGCATACCGTTTGCGAAAACTTCGCCTTCCTTGAAATTGCACCATGAGTCCTTGAGGTTGACTTTTCCCGCCCTGATGGACTTGACTTCCGTTCCGAAAAGCTCGATCCCTGCCTCGTAAGTTTCGAGCACGAAGTAGTCGTGATAGGCTTTTTTGTTTTTCGCAACAGTTTTGTTTTCGCTTTCCAAAGCCTGTCACTCCTTTTTGATTCAAAATTGCTGTCTGCCGTCGATAGCTCTCTTGAGCGTAACTTCGTCGGCGTATTCGAGGTCGGCGCCGACGGGTATTCCATAGGCAAGCCTTGAGACCGGCACGCCGAGAGGTTTGATCAGTTTTGAAAGATACATCGCCGTCGCTTCGCCCTCAACGGTCGGGTTTGTCGCCATGATGACTTCCTTGACATCGTCGTTGTTGAGCCTTGAAAGAAGCGATTTGATGTTGAGGTTTTCCGGGCCGACGCCGTTGATGGGGGAGATGACACCGTGCAAAACGTGGTAAAGCCCTCTGTATTCGCCGGAGCGTTCAAATGCGAGCACGTCCGCAGGGTCTTCGACAACGCAGATGGTGGCGGTATCGCGGTTGGGAGCTTTGCATATCGGGCAGAGCTCCTCGTCCGTCAGGTCGCCGCAGACACGGCAGCGGTGTATCTTGCTGTGAGCTTCAGCAATGGTTTTCGCAAGATCGTCGGCGTCGCTGTCCGTGAGATTGAGGACGTAAAACGCCATGCGCTGAGCGTTCTTTTTGCCGATTCCGGGGAAACGCTCAAACTGTTCAATAAGCCTCGCGAGAGGCGCAACCTTGTATCCCATCAGAAAAGACCGCCCAGTCCGCCGCCGAGAGCGCCGAGACCTGCTTTTGCCTGTTCCATGGCGTTATCCATTGCGTCTGTCGCCTTTTTAATGGATTCGTTCACTGCGGCGCAGATTAGGTCTTCAAGCATTTCAACGTCGTCGGGGTCGACGACCTCGGGAGAGATCTTGATTGTTTTCACTTCATGGGTTCCGGCAACGGTAACCTCAACCGCGCCGCCGCCTGCGGAAGCGGAAAACTCGCTCTGCTCGATCTCAGCCTGTCTGAGTTCCATATTCTCCTGCATTTCCTGGATTTTTTTCATCATGTTGCCGCCGTTCTGGGCGCCCGGTATTCTTGCTTTCATGGTGGTCCTCCGTTCAGTTGATTTTAATGTCGATGTTGCTGTCGCTGATCTTTCCGATCAGATCGTCCAGCGGATCTTTTACAGTTTGGTTTTTGCTTTCGACTGCGTTGCCGCGAGCGATCGCAAGGCGATATTTTTTCCCTGTAACGTCAAAAACTGCCTGCAGTATAATGGTCTTGTAGGAGTTTTCTTTGATAAAGCTGCCGAGAGCCGCATTGCTCGACACGATCCCGATGCAATCGCCCCGCAGAATTGCGGAAGTGCCCGTAAGCAGTCCGAAAAGCGGCATACTCCTCTCGCTGATGAGCGAAAGAACGTCTTTCCACGGTGTAAAGGGAATGTCGCCTGTCGGTGACGGACTCGCAGCTTCCTGCGCTGTGTGAGCAGGCTGTTGCGCAGGATTTGTTTCTGCCTTCGCCGAAGCGGGGGCAGCAGGTTTTTTGGCTTCGGGCGGTTTTTCGTCGATGGCGAAATTGCCTTTCGCGATCTTCGCTTCGAGCGCCGAGATCCTGCCGATGAGCGAGCCGACGTCGTTGTCAAGCTTCGGGGAACAGAGCTTTATGAGCGCCATTTCAACTTCGACGCGTCTGTTTACGCCGCGTTTGATGTTTCCGGCTGTTTCCTCGAAAACAGAAAGCGCACGCAGGATGTTTTCGAGAGTAAATCCCTCGGAAGTATTTTTGAGGTTTTCAAGCTCGTCTGACGTGCAGACGATAAGCTCCTCGGGCTTGTCGAGGGTTTTGACGATCATCAGGTCACGGAAATAATTCGTCATCTCAGTGCAAAGACGCTCCATGTCGCAGGAGGCGTTGTGGAGCTCGTCGACGGTTTTCAGCGCACAGGAACAGTCGCCGGAGCGTATCGCCTCGCAGAGAGTCCGGAGATAGCTTCGGTTTGCAAGCCCGGCACAGTTTGTGACGACCTCGACGTCGACTTTGCCCGAGATGCTCGCGCACTGGTCGAGCAGAGAGAGCGCATCCCTCATGCCGCCGTCTGCGATCCGCGAGATGAGCATGGCTGCGTCGTCGTCGATGGTCAGGCTTTCCATTTCGCAGACCTGTTTTAGTCTTGCGGCAATATCTTCGGGAGAGATCCTGCGGAAATCAAACCGCTGACAGCGGGAGAGGATCGTCGCAGGGAGCTTATGTATTTCCGTGGTCGCGAGGATAAACTTGACGTGTTCGGGCGGCTCTTCGAGCGTTTTCAAAAGAGCGTTGAACGCTTCGATCGTGAGCATATGGACTTCGTCGATGATATAAATCCTGTAGGTCGCTTCGGACGGGGTGAAGTTCGCCTCGTCGCGCAGATCCCGGATGTTGTCAACGCCTCTGTTGCTGGCGGCGTCGATCTCGATAACGTCAAGGATCGAGCCGTTGTCGATGCCTTTGCAGACCTCGCATTTGTTGCAGGGATTTCCGTCAACGGGGTGCAGGCAGTTGACAGCTTTGGCGAGAATTCTCGCGCACGTCGTCTTGCCCGTACCTCTCGAGCCTGTGAAAAGATATGCGTGCGAAAGCCTGTTTTCGCGCACTTCGTTGGAAAGGGTAGCCGTAACGTGATTCTGACCGACTACGTCGTCAAACACCTTCGGGCGGTATTTTCGATAAAGCACCTGGTACATATTTTTCACTCCCCTCTATAAAACTGCGAAGCTTTATCCTGGTCACGTGGCATGTAGGCGGACTGTGGCGCACGGTGCTGACCGCTTAATGCTGCTCGGTTCCCCGCCTGACATGGTTCACGGCGCACCATCGCACAGGACCCACACGCCACTTGACCAAAACAAAGCTTCGCAAGAAGACTCGTTGAAAACTATTATAATATATTATTTAATCAATTGCAAGAGTTTTATACCTTTTTATTTAATAAGGCTTTCTCCCGTCATTTCTTCCGGCTGAGGAAGCCCGAGGATCTGAAGCATTGTCGGAGCAATGTCGCACAGCCTGCCGCCGTCCTTGATTGAGCAATCATGGTTTATGACCACGAACGGAACGGGGAAAGTTGTGTGAGCGGTAAAGGGGGAGCCGTCCGCGTCGTACATCTTGTCGGCATTGCCGTGGTCGGCGGTGAGAAGCATTGCGCCGCCCATCTTGATGACTGAGTCGGAGACTCTGCCGACGCATTCGTCGACCGTCTCAACGGCTTTGACCGCCGCTTCAAAAATGCCGGTGTGGCCGACCATGTCGCAGTTTGCGAAGTTGAGAACAACGACGTCGTAGTTTCCGCTCTCGATTGCTTCGCAGACTTTGTCGCAGACTTCGTATGCGCTCATTTCGGGCTTGAGGTCGTATGTAGCAACCTTCGGGGATGCGACGAGAATACGGTCTTCGCCGTCAAATTCAACTTCACGTCCGCCGTTGAAGAAGAAGGTAACGTGGGCGTATTTCTCCGTTTCGGCGATACGAAGTTGCGTCATGCCGTTCTTTGCAAGGTATTCGCCCATTGTGTTGACAAGACTTTGTGGTTTGAAGGCGATCTCCACGTTGGGCA
Organism: Clostridia bacterium; assembly: GCA_017454815.1. Lineage (GTDB taxonomy): Bacteria > Bacillota > Clostridia > Oscillospirales > Acutalibacteraceae > SIG575. Next base: position 17,909 of record JAFTCG010000050.1, on the reverse strand, counting down.
TGGATGCGTCGTACTGCGTCATGCAGACGTAGAAAACCTTCTGCCGGCCGCCGATCCTTTCAAATCCTGCGAAGTCGGGATCGACGAAGGTTCTGGTGATCTCTCTTGCCCTGTCGGGGCGGAAGTTGAAGAAAATAACGCTGTCGCCGGTCTTGATCCTCTGCGTACCGTTGACGACGGTGGGGAGAACAAATTCGTCGGTGATGTTTTTGCCTTCTTCGTCGATCTGAGTGTAAGAATAGCGAACTGCCGCCGCGGCGTCATCGGTCTTGATGCCTTCGCCGTAGACGAGAGCGGCATAGGCCTTGCCGACTCTTTCCCAGCGGTTGTCCCTGTCCATGCCGTAGAATCTGCCCATGACGGTGGCAATTTTGCCGACGCCTATTTCATCAAGCTTTGCGTTGACCTGATCGATGTAGTCAGCCGCGCTTGCGGGAGGAACGTCCCTGCCGTCGAGAAGAGCATGGATAAAGACGTTGTCGACACCGTTTCTCTTCGCCATTTCGACAAGAGCGTAGAGGTGCTCAATGTGGCTGTGCACGCCGCCGTCGGAGAGAAGTCCCATAAGGTGGAGAGCGCCGCCGGATTTTTTGACGTTTTCGATCGCGGCGAGGAACGCTTCGTTTTTGAAGAAATCCCCGTCGGAAATAGCCTTCGTGATCCTCGTCAATTCCTGATATACAACTCTGCCTGCGCCGATGTTGGTGTGGCCGACCTCGCTGTTGCCCATCTGACCGTCGGGGAGACCGACGTCCATTCCCGAAGCGCCGATAAAGGTGTACGGATACTTTTCAAGCATAGCGTCGATCCTCGGTGTATTAGCGGTTTTGATGGCATTACCCTTTTCCTCGGGATTGTTGCCGAAGCCGTCCATGATACATAAAACTAAAGGCTTTTTCATTTTTTTTACTCCTTGAAAAAAGGGGCGTTGACCGCCCCGTTAAGATTTATTATTTGGAAGCCGCTTTGACGATCTGCGCGAAGTCGGCAGCTTTGAGCGAAGCGCCTCCGATCAGGCCGCCGTCGATGTCGGGCTTTGCAAGAAGCTCTTCGGCGTTCTTGGCGTTCATCGAGCCGCCGTACTGCACTACGAAAGCATCGGCAGCTTCTTTGTCATAAAGATCTTCGATAGTCTTGCGGATGAACGAGTTGACTTCGTTTGCCTGTTCGGGAGTGGCGGTAAGACCGGTGCCGATCGCCCAAACGGGTTCGTAGGCGATGATGATCCTGGAGAGCTCCTCTTTGCTGACGCCGCCCAGAGCGATCTTCGTCTGGCTGCCGACAACTTCAAAGGTAACGCCCTGAAGCCTCTGTTGTTCATATTCGCCGACGCAGAGGATGACGGTCATGCCTGCGTCAAGAGCCGCGCGGACTCTGTCTTTAACTGTCTGGTCGGTGTCGCCGAAATAAGTTCTTCTTTCGCTGTGGCCGATGACAACATAGTTGACACCCATGGAGGTGAGCATCTCGGCGGAAACTTCGCCGGTGAATGCGCCGCTCTTTGCCCAGTGGCAGTTTTCTGCGCCGACTTTGATGTTTGTGCCGGCAGTCTTTTCAAGAGCGGTCTGAAGGTCAACATAAGGAACGCAGATGACCACGTCGCAGTCGGCGTCCTTCACAAGGGGTTTCATCTCGTCGATGAGCGCGGCGGCTTCGGCGGGAGTTTTGTTCATTTTCCAGTTGCCGGCGATGACGGCTTTGCGCAATTGTTTGTTCATAGTAGTTTTATCCTTTCAAAATCAGTCTTTATCGTTGAGAGCTACGATGCCGGGGAGTTCTTTGCCTTCGAGGTATTCAAGGGAAGCGCCGCCGCCGGTGGAGATGTGAGACATCTTGTCGGCAAAACCGAGCTTTTTAACTGCGGCCGCGGAGTCGCCGCCGCCGATGATGGAGATGGCTCCGGATTCGGCAACAGCCGTCGCAACGGCAATAGTGCCCGCTGCAAATTTTTCCCATTCGGAAACGCCCATAGGCCCGTTCCAGATAACTGTTCCGCTGCCTTTGATGGCGTCGGCGAAAAGTTTTCTCGTTTCCGGTCCGATGTCAAGTCCCATCCAGCCGTCCGGGATCTCGTCGGAGGGAACGATCATGTCTTCGGTGTCGGGCTTATATTCTCTGCCGGCAACGTTGTCAACGGGGATAAGGAAGTTTACGCCCTTTTCTTTCGCTTTTTCCATCATCTCTTTTGCAAGGTCGATCTTGTCGGCTTCGAGGAGAGAATCGCCGATCGAATGTCCGAGAGCTTTCATGAACGTGTAAGCCATGCCGCCGCCGACGATGAGCGTGTCGACTTTTTCGAGGAGGTTTGTGATAACGCCGATCTTGTCGGAAACCTTTGCGCCGCCGAGGATAGCGACGAGAGGTCTCTTCGGATTCTCAAGAGCTCCGCCGATGAAGGCGATCTCTTTCTGGATAAGGTAACCGCAGACAGCGGGGATATAGTCGGCAACGCCCGTTGTAGAGCTGTGAGCTCTGTGAGCGGAGCCGAAAGCGTCGTTTACGAAAATGTCTGCGAGAGAGGCGAGCTTTTTGGAGAATTCGGGATCGTTCTTCGTTTCTTCAGCATGGAAGCGAACGTTCTCGATGAGCATAACGTCGCCGTCGTTGAGCTCTTTGGAGAGAGCCTGCGCGCTTTCGCCGACAACGTCGGTCGCCATTTTGACTTCCTTGCCCAGGAGCTCGGAAAGCCTTACGGCTACGGGAGCAAGAGAGAATTCAGGCTTGAATTCACCCTTCGGTCTGCCGAGGTGGGAGCAGAGGATGACTTTTGCGCCGTTGTTGATAAGATACTCGATCGTCGGGAGAGAAGCGACGATCCTCTTGTCGCTCGTGATCACTCCGTTTTCAAGCGGAACGTTAAAGTCGCAGCGGACTAAAACTCTTTTGCCTTTTACGTCGATGTCTTCAACTGTTTTTTTGTTCAATACGTTCATGAGGTACTTCCTTTCTTTACCTGTTATATTTAAGCTTTTTGTTTTGAAGTATACAGCTACATACTATTTTATTATATTATCGGAAATTTTTCAAGTACGATTTACAACAAAGATTGGAAAAATTCGTTAATTTTTTGTCAAATACCACGAAATTATGAAAATCGTGTTATTATCATTGACAAATAAAATGTCGAAGTATATAATTTAGTTTGAAATTTTTTGACGGATGCGATACGTTATCCGCAATATATATCGGAGGTTTATTATGTCAAGAGTTTACAATTTTTCAGCCGGTCCTTCAATGCTTCCCGAGTCTGTTTTGAAGAAAGCTGCGTCGGAAATGCTTGAATACGAGACAAGCGGACAGTCCGTTATGGAGATGTCCCACCGCTCGAAAGTTTTTGACAAGATCGCAAAGGATACTGAAGCTCTTTTCAGAGAGGTTTACAATGTACCCGACAACTATAAGGTGCTTTTCCTTCAGGGCGGCGCGTCTTTGCAGTTTGCGGCCATCCCGCTCAACCTTCTCAACGGCTCCAAGAAAGCCGACTACATCCTTTCCGGACAGTTTTCATCCAAAGCTTATAAAGAAGCTCAGAAATACGGCGACGTAAAAGCTATCGCTTCTTCTAAAGAAGACAATTTCACCTACGTTCCGAAGATCACGAAGGACGACATCACTCCCGACGCAGATTACGTTTACATTTGCTTCAACAACACCATCTACGGCACGAAGTTCCCCTATATCCCCGAGACAGGCGATATTCCGCTCGTAGCCGATATTTCATCATGCATGCTCTCCGAGCCGCTTGATATTTCCAAGTTCGGTCTTGTCTACGGCGGCGCGCAGAAGAACGTCGCTCCCGCAGGACTTACCATAGTCGTTGTCCGCGAGGACCTTATAGGCAAAGCCGACGAAAAGATCCCCGCAGTCATGGACTACAAAGTTATGGCTGACGCCGATTCCATGTACAACACTCCGCCCTGCTACTGCATCTATATGTGCAAGCTCGTTCTCGAATGGATCAAGAACGAAGTCGGCGGACTTGAAAAGATGAAAGAGAGAAACGAGAAAAAAGCCGCGATCCTCTACGATTTTCTTGACAACAGCAAGCTCTTCAAGCCTGTTGCTCAGAAGGAGAGCCGTTCTCTTATGAACGTCACTTTCGTCACCGATTCCGACGAGATGAACGCCAAGTTCGTTTCGGAAGCTGCCGAAGCCGGCTTCGTGAACCTCAAAGGTCACCGTTCCGTCGGCGGCATGAGAGCTTCCATCTACAACGCAATGCCGGTCGAAGGCGTTGAAAAACTCGTTGAGTTCATGAAGAAATTTGAAGCAGAGAATATCTGATCATTCTGAAAGAAGGATTTATCAATGAAAAACATTTTAACACTAAATAAGATCGCTGCCTGCGGTACCGACCGTTTTGACAAAACGCAGTACAGGTGCGGCGACAGCGTGGAAAACCCCGTTGCGATCATGGTAAGAAGCGCCGCAATGCACGACATGGAGATCGCAGACAGCGTCATCGCCGTTGCCCGCGCAGGCGCAGGAACGAACAACATCCCGATCGACAAATATACCGAAAAAGGCATCTGCGTTTTCAACACCCCCGGCGCCAACGCGAACGCCGTTTGCGAGCTTGTTATCTGCGGACTTTTCATGGCTTCGAGGAAAGTTGCCGAAGCTCTTGACTTCTGCAAAACGCTCAAAGGCCACGGCGACACAGTCGGAAAAGAAGTTGAAAAAGGCAAATCTGCTTTCGCAGGTCCCGAGATCCTCGGCAAAACCCTCGGCATCATCGGCTACGGCGCGATCGGCAAAAAGGTTGCAAAAGCCGCTGCCGCTCTGGGCATGACCGTCTACGCTTACGACAGCTTCGGCAACCCGACGAGCGACGACGAGAGGATCATCATCGCTTCTTCTGTCGAAGAGATATATGAAAAATGCGACTACATCTCGATCCACATCCCGCTCAACGACGAAACAAAAGGCTTCTTCAACGCCGAAACGATAGCGAAGATGAAGGACGGCGTCAGGATCCTCAACTTTGCAAGGGGCGGACTTGTTGATTCGGACGATATGCTTGCCGCTCTCGAAAGTGGAAAAGTTGCAGCTTACGTCGTTGACTTCCCGTCGGACGAGATGATCGACGTCAAAGGCGTTACAGCCATTCCTCACCTCGGAGCTTCCACTCCCGAATCGGAGGACAACTGCGCTGTTATGGCGGCGGATCAGCTCATCGCCTCTATCGAAAAGGGCGAGATCGTCAATTCCGTCAACCTTCCCAGAGCAGTGCTTCCCGAGGTCAGTGGCGCAAGAACGTGCGTCATCCATTCCGCGGAATGCGCCGCAAAGGTGAAAGATATCCTCGGCGGCGACGCAACCACGTTTGTCAGAGGCGACATCGCCTACACTGTGGCTGACGTAAAGGGCGACGTTGAAAAACTGAATGCGCTTGAATGCGTCAAGAGCGTCAGAGTTATCGGCTAAAAAAATATTCGGCGGTGGAGAATTTCATCGCCGATTTTTGACTGTTTTTTCAGTTTTAAAAGAGTATAATTTACGAAAACCGTAATGCCCTCATTTTTGGCATTGCGGCATTTCGACGTATAGAAAGGCGAAATAATGTCCTGTTTTTCCGTTGCAATCCAAAAAGACGTAAGCTATGAAAATCTTGCCGGCGAAGTGAGATCCGGCAGGCTTCCGCTCGGCGTGCTCGGCCTTCCCGACGTGGGCAAGGCGCTGGTTTGCCATGCCCTGAATGTTACGGAAAACAAAAAGCTCTGCCTTGTCGCGCCCGACGAAGCGTCCGCCGCGAGGCTTGCGGAGGACATTGCGACTCTCGGGAGCAGGACGGTTAAAATTTCCGGGAGGGATTTTTCTTTCGAGACAAATCAGACGACCTCGAAGGAATACGAATATCTTCGCCTTAATGCATTGGCGAAAATCGTCGCGGGAGAATATGACGTTGCGGTGTGCAGCGTAGAGGGATTTTTGCAAAAGACGATACCGCCTGAGGAGCTTAAAAAGAGAAGCGTGACGATAGTTTCGGGCGAGGAGATGCCGCCGGAATCGGTGATCGATATTCTCCTTCGAGGCGGCTACGTCCGAAGCAGTCAGGTCGACGGAGTCGGACAGTTTTGCCAAAGGGGCGGCATAATCGACGTTTTTCCCGTCTGCTGCGACAACCCTGTGAGGATCGAGTTTTGGGGCGACACAGTCGACACGGTTGCGTTCTTTGACGTCGAGAGCCAACGACGCATCCGTAACGTGGACGAAGTTATGGTCATCCCCGCAAGGGAAGTGCTCTTTGACAGCGATGAGCAGGCGGTAAAGAAGCTTGAAGATTTTGTTTCGACCGTCAAGGGCAAAGGATCGGTCAAAATCAGGGAAAAGATCAACGCCGACATCGACATGATAAGAAATGGCATCAGGCTTGACTCTTTCGACAAATATCTGCCCATAGCATATCCGTCCGTTTCGAGCGTTATCGATTATTTTGATGAGGGGAACACTCTGCTCGTCGTGTGCGAAAGCGTTAACGTCAGGAACAAGGCGGAATCGGCGCTGAAGCTGTTTTCGGGAGAATTCAGAGCTCTCGTCGAATCCGGCACTCTTTGCAAAGGGCTTGAAGATTTCATGGTCGGCAAGGAAGACCTTTTGGATATCTATAAAGATCGCGGCATGATATATATGGACAATCTGCCCCGGGGCAGTTTTGACACGGCGGTAAAGGGGCTTGTGAATTTTAATTGTATACAGACAACTCCCTGGAACGGTTCTGCAAGCGTGCTGACAGATGACCTTGCTCCGATAAAAAAGAAAAAAGATTTTTCGACCGTAGTTTTTGCCGGAACAGACAAAGCGGCGAAGGCTCTCAGCGGCGACCTGTACGCGCAAGGGTATAACAGCGTTTACAGAGAACGGTTCGACGAGCCGATTCCCGGCGGCGTTTGCGTGATGCCGGGAGGCTTGAGCGCGGGCGCAGATCTTCCGTCCGCAAAGCTGAAGATCGTTTCATATTCGTCGAGGATAGTCAAATCGAAGCTAAGAAAAAACAGGACTTACAAATCCTCGAACAGCTTCCATTCGCTCGACCAGATGAACGTGGGCGATCACGTTGTTCACGTCAACCACGGCATCGGATTGTACGAGGGTATCGTCCAGCTTTCGGCGGGCGGAGCGATAAAGGATTATATCAAGATCAGGTACGCGAAGGGCGACATCCTCTACGTGCCTGTCACTCAGCTCGATTTAATATCGAAGTATATCGGCCCGAGGAGTGAAACGGCCAACGTCAAGCTCAATTCTCTGGGCAGCGACAAATGGATCAAAACGAAGAAAAAAGTCCGCTCCGCGCTCAAAGACATGGCGGATGAGCTCGTGGAGCTTTACAGCAGACGCATGAGTATCAAAGGGCACGCTTTTTCCGAAGACATCGATATGCAGAGCGACTTCGAGAGGCGCTTTGAATACGACGAAACGGAAGATCAGCTTCGCTGTATCGACGAGATAAAAAGGGACATGGAAAAACCTTATCCGATGGACAGACTCCTCTGCGGCGACGTCGGATTCGGCAAGACAGAGGTCGCCCTCAGGGGCGTTTTCAAGTGTGTCGCCGATTCTAAACAGTGCGCGATACTTGTGCCCACGACCATCCTTGCGCTCCAGCATTATCAGACGATAACAAAGCGTTTTGAGGGTTTCCCGATCGAAGTCAGGATGCTCTCGAGGTTTGTCAGCGCGAAGCAACAGCGACAGACGATCGAAGGTCTGAGGCGCGGAAGCGTTGATATTGTCGTCGGAACGCACAAGCTGCTGTCGAAGAACATCGAATTCCGCGATCTCGGGCTCCTTGTCGTGGATGAAGAACAGCGTTTCGGTGTGGGGCAGAAAGAATCGCTCAAGGAACGGTTTTCAAACGTGGACGTTCTGACCTTGTCGGCAACGCCGATACCCAGAACGCTCAACATGGCGATGACCGGCATCCGCGACATGAGCATCATCGAGGAGGCTCCGCAGGACAGGTATCCCGTCAGAACGTACATCCTTGAGCAAGACATGGAAGTCCTCGTCCGGGCGATGGAGAAGGAGCTGCGAAGGGGCGGTCAGGTCTACTATCTTTTCAACAACGTTGAGGGGATCGATCAAAAAGCCGCGCAGATCAAAGAGCTGATGCCGGACGCATCCGTCGCCGTTGCGCACGGGCAGATGACCGAAGAACAGCTCAGCGACGTCTGGAAAGCGCTCATCGACGGCGAGATCGATATTCTCGTCTGCACGACGATCATCGAAACTGGCGTGGACGTCCCGAATGTGAACACTTTGATCATCGAAAACGCCGACAGGATGGGGCTTGCCCAGCTCCACCAGATAAGGGGCAGGGTCGGACGCAGTTCAAGGCGCGCGAGCGCATATTTCACCTTTGTCCGCGGCAAGCAGATCTCCGAGATCGCCGAGAGGCGGCTCAATGCGATCAGGGAATTCACCGAGTTTGGCGCGGGTTTCCAGATCGCGATGCGTGACCTTGAGCTTCGTGGCGCGGGCAACATCCTCGGCGCGCAGCAGCACGGCCACATGGAAGCCGTCGGCTACGATATGTATCTTAAGCTTCTCTCCCAGGCTGTCAGCGAGGAAAAGGGCGAGGAAAAAGCTCCGGAGAAGGAGTGCCTTATCGACCTGAACATCAACGCCAGCATCCCGGAAAAATATATCTCCTCCGCCCGCGACAGGATCGCGATGTACCGAAGGATCGCAGACATCAGAAATCAGGAGGACGCGGACGACGTCACGGATGAGCTCATCGACCGTTTCGGCGACCCGCCTGCGGACGTGATGGGGCTTGTCACCATTTCGCTGCTTCGCAACACCGCCGCCGACCTCGACGTTTACGAGATAAGTCAGGAAAAAGACAGGGTGGTGTTCTACAGCGATAAAATGGATATGCGCCTGATTTCCGCCGTGTCGAACGCCATAAAGGGCAGATTGAGCGTTTCCGGCGCGGGAAAAACCTGTTTCAAAGTCAGAATGGCGAAAGGTCAGACTCAGCTCGAAGCGATAAAACAGGTGCTCGCGCTCATGATCATGGCAAAAAAACAACAAAACAGCTCTATGCAAAACGGCTGATTTGTGATAAAATAAACGTGTATTTAAAATTTTAGGAGAACGAAAATGAGAGACACTTATGAATCCCCGCTTAATTCACGCTATGCAAGCAAAGAAATGCAGTATCTTTTTTCGCCGGACTTCAAGTTCAGGACTTGGAGAAGGCTCTGGATCGCTCTCGCCGAGAGCGAAAAAGAGTTGGGGCTTCCCATAACCGATGAACAGATCGAGGAGCTTAAAAAATATAAGGACGACATAAACTATGACGTTGCCGAGCAGGAGGAAAAAATCGTCCGCCACGACGTCATGGCTCACGTCCACGCCTACGCAAAGCAGTGCCCGAAGGCCGGAGGGATCATCCACCTGGGCGCCACTTCCTGCTACGTCGGCGACAACACCGACGTCATCATCATGACGAATGCGCTCAAACTCGTCCGCAAGAAGCTTGTCAATCTCCTCGACAAACTTTCAAAATTTGCGCTCGAACAAAAAGATCAGCCGTGCCTTGCGTTCACTCATTTCCAGCCGGCTCAGCCGACAACTCTCGGAAAACGCGCCTGTCTCTGGCTTCAGGATCTGGAGATGGATCTCGAACAGATCGAGTTCGTGATAGCGAACATGAAGCTTCTCGGCTCGAAGGGAACGACGGGAACTCAGGCGAGCTTCAAGGAGCTCTTTGACGGCGACATCGAAAAAATCAAAAAGCTTGAAGAAAAAATTGCCGCAAAAATGGGCTTTGAAAAATGCTTTGCAGTCTCGGGACAGACTTACCCCAGGAAACTCGATTCCCAGGTGCTCTTTGCCCTCGGGCTCATAGCGCAGTCGGCTTCAAAATTCACAAACGATCTGCGGCTTCTCCAGCACCTTAAAGAGGTTGAAGAACCGTTTGAAAAAACGCAGATCGGCTCATCCGCAATGGCTTACAAGCGAAACCCCATGAGGAGCGAGAGGATAGCTTCGCTTTCGCGCTTTGTGATCTGCGATATGCTCAACCCCTGCATCACCGCTTCGACCCAGTGGTTTGAGAGAACGCTTGACGACTCCGCCAACAAGCGTCTGAGCGTTGCCGAGGGATTCCTTGCCATCGACGCAGTGCTTGAGCTTTACATCAACGTCGTCGACGGGCTTGTCGTCTACCCGAAGATGATCGAAAAACGCCTTTTGAGCGAGCTTCCGTTCATGGCGACAGAGAATATCATGATGTCGGCCGTCAAGAAGGGCGGCGACCGCCAGGAGCTCCACGAAAGGATCAGAGTCCATTCCATGGAAGCGGGCAAGCAGGTCAAGCTCTACGGCAAGGATAACGATCTTCTTGAGCGCATTGCCGGCGACGAAGCGTTCAATATGAGCCTTCCGGAGCTTGAAGAGCTGATGGATCCCAAACAGTTTGTCGGCATCGCTCCCGAGCAGACGGTCAGCTTTGTCGAAAACGAGATCCGCCCGATAGTCGAAAAATATAAGGACGAACTCGGACTTACCGTTGAGATCAACGTTTGACGGCAAGAGGGGGAAACGACATGAACCGGAAAACGCAAAAGATCCTCTCCGCGGTGCTTGTGCCTTTTATGTTAGTGTCCATGGGATTGTCAACGTTTGCTAAAACGAATTATCTTTACGATTCTTATACTATCAGGGGCGACATGAAGGCGATCGCACATCGTGGATATTCGGCTATTGCGCCGGAGAATACCCTCCCTGCATTTCGCCTTGCCGGGGAATACGGTTTTTGGGGAGCGGAATGCGACGTTCACCTGACTGCCGACGGCGTTTGGGTGATATGCCATGACGGCACGATCGATCGTACCACCGATGGCGAAGGCCTGATCATGGATATGACCTACGACGAGCTGATGCAGTATACGGTCGACGCAGGCTGCAACGTCGAAAATTATCCCGATCTTAAAATTCCGCGGCTCGTTGATTATCTGGACATATGCAATCAGTATGGGCTTCACGCCGTAATAGAAATAAAGTATGAAGAAAATACCGACCTTGATTCGCTCGCTCAGCTTCTCAGCTCCCGCGAAGAAAAGCAGATGTTTGTGATAATCAGCTTTGAACGAAAAGCGCTTGTTGATATGAAAAAGCTCATGCCGGATACGCCGATGTATCTGCTCGAAGGGTTATCGACCAAAGAGAGCGTTGATTTCTGTGTCGGAAACGGGATAGAAGGTCTCGATCTGTCGGGAGTTGAATCAATAGACGTGCTTGATTACGCATTTGATTCGGGGATCGACGTAATAGCGTGGACGGTTGACGACGTTGAACTTGCCGAAAAGTATTATGAACACGGCGTAAGGTCGATTACGACCAACAGCCTTGTCCCGAAACTTCCGCCAAAGGGCAGATTGCTGCGGAAAATCGTGTGGAAGCTCGGAAATCTGATCGACTTTATCAAGGCTTTTTTCAATTCTTTTGCCGACTTTTTACAATAATATTAATAATTGTTGCAAAAATTTATTATTTTTTCCAAAACGATATTGACATTGGCTCGCTTTGGGTGTATGATAATAATGTAGAATTATCTTTTCAGGAGGTATAATTATGAGTAAAATTATTGCTGCCATAGTTGCAGCTATCGTTGCGATTATCACAGCTCTCTTCGGAGGCAGCGGCGGAGGATCGGGAAGCACTACCACGACTTCTCCCTACACAGGCTATGAGCCGACGTCGATCACGACCACAGCTCCGCTCAAGGACTATGATACGATCAGCAACTACGTTTACGGCGCTGATGCCAACAGACAGAGCTACAACCTCTACATCCCCAAGGACGCAAGAGGCACTGTCGGCCTTATCCTCTACATCCACGGCGGATTCTGGATGATGGGCGACAAGAGCGAATTCGATTCCTACGCCAGAGAAGCGGCCGGAAAAGGCTATATCGGCGTTGCAACAAACTATCGCTATGCAAGCCTTGACACACATCTTGACGACATCATGTCAGACCTTCTCAACGCTGTCGCATCCGTCAAGAACGTCTGCGCATCCCGCGGAATCAACGTTGAAAAGATGATCGTTTGCGGCTTCTCCGCAGGCTCGCATCTTGCGATGATGTACGGCTACACGAAAGTCGGCGTATCCGCCATCAAACCCGTTGCGGTTTGGGATATGTCCGGCCCCGCCGACCTCTCCGACGACATGTGGCTTGAAGGCGGCGACGGAATGATGAACGTTTTCTCCTGCCTGACAGGCGGCGTTGTAACTCAGAGCAACTTCAAGAACAACATCGCACAGACAGTTCTGAAAGCAGATTCTCCGCTTTATTACATCAATTCTTCCACAGTTCCGACGATCCTTTCGCACGGCAAGAAGGATAAGACCGTCCCCTACAAGAACGGCGAAATACTCTACAAAGCTCTTGTTGCGGCAGGCGTCAGAGTTGCGGCTTTCTCCTATCCGAACTCCGACCACGGTCTTGAATCCGATCCGGACGTTGCGGCGAACGCAAAGACGACCCTCTATAACTGGGCGAAGACTTATCTCGGATAAATCAAAAATCAGCTTTAACCTGCGGCGACTTCTTTGAGGTTGCCGCAATTTTTAGTTCGAGAGGTGATACAATTGAAGCGCATCGTTATCCGCATTCTCTGCGTTCTCGTGGCGGCGATGTGTTCTTTCCCGCTTGCGACCACAGCTCTTGCGGCGCAGGGAGAGCAGCTCTACAGCGTGGAATTCTTTTGGGACAAAGCGGGCGAGGACGCCGACAACGGCTACAAAGCTTATATGATCGAGTTCGGAGCTCAGCTCAAAAAACCTGTTGACCCGCAACGATTCGAAAAGGTTTTCGTCGGCTGGAAAGACTGGTACACGGATGAGCTTGTCGAAATCGAAGAACAGACTATGGACAATGAAAAAGGCAGGAAATTCTATGCCGTCTGGGCGGACGAATACTACAAAGCCACGTTCTACGTCGACGCAAAAGTTTTTACCCAAGTGACGAACGCCTACGGCGAAGCGTTCATCCATCCGAGGCTTCCCGAGAAGGACGGCTACACCTTTAAGGGCTGGAATCCCGAGCTGCCGCAGACTACGCCCGCCCATGACACCGAGTTCTACGCCGTGTTCGAGCCGAACACATATATTGCGACATTCCTCGTCGACGGCGAAATCTATAAGCAGGTGAAATACACCTACGGGCAGAAGTCCGTACAGCTCCCGAAGATCCCCGAAAGGCCCGGCTATGACGCCGAGTGGGAGAGCTACAGCCTCGGCATCGGCGGCGTAGAAATCAACGCGATCTATACCCCGAAATATAAAATCAATTCCGTAAAAGTTGAACCGTTAAAAATCAACTACGGTTCTTCCGGGAAACTCAATGTAAAGGTTGACGCCGACGACGAGATCAAATACGAAATATACTACCTCTGCTCCAACCCCGATATCGCCGAGGTCGACCAATGCGGTAACGTCACCGCAAAAGAGCGTGGGGAAACCTCGGTCATCTGCGTTGTTACAGACCAATACGGTAACAACATGGCAGGCGTGGCTGATATTACAGTCGAATTTGCCTGGTGGCAGTGGATCATATTCATTTTCTTCCTCGGATTTATCTGGTATTGAGGACAGCCTTTCGGCGTCTATGTTACGATACAGAAATTTGACCGTACTCCTTTATGGGGAACGGTCTTTTTTGCCCCCTGATTTGTTCAATAATACAGGTAAAATTATAAGATAAACGTGAAACAATTTCACAATATTTCTTGCAAATCATAGAAAATGATGAAAAATGCCTAAAAAAAGCAATATTCGTACCGGGGCACATTTACAACGACAAAATTATTGTGTATAATTATTTCACATCAATGATTTGTGAAATTTACGGGGGCGCATTTGTGCAATGAGGTCTTACAGCGTTTTTTCCGAGAGCTTGTTCGGTAAAGAAATCGGAGAATATACTTCTTTTGGTCTTGTTTGTATCGATTCGGGAAACGAGATCCTCAGGATATCCGATTTGTCGCCGGAGAGGAATGACGTTGAACGGTTTTGCAGGTTGTTGAATCTTTATCACATCCCGCCGGACGATCTTACGGACTATCTTGAAGACTTCCTCGCGAAAGAGGTTTGAATCCCGTCTTGAGTCCGGACGGCTTTTGAACGACTTAAAGCGGAGGAGTGGAGTTAGTCATTTATCATAAAAATCTTTTTGGAGCAGAGGATAATTCTTACTCTGATAGCCGTGTGAAACTCGTGATAAGAGTTGCAAATTTTTTCAAATAATGCTACAATAAACCACATTTTTTAACAAAGGAGATTAAAAATGAAAATTGCAAGAAAAATTCTCAGCATCATTCTAACATTTGCCTTGCTTCTCGGCACGGTTTCGGCGCTGGTTGGTTCTGCGTCGGCGCAGGAAGTAACGGGCGAATCGATCTATTGGTACTTTGACAAATCGACGGGAACACTGACCATCAGCGACACAGCCAAAGAAGGTTACAGAGAATTCACTGCCGGCGCGCAGCTATCCACGACCGTTTACACGATCCCCTGGAACAGCGGAAAATGGTATTGCGAAGGTTTGAAGCACGTAAACATCGTTGGCGCTCCTCGCCCGGCTTCGACAAAACTCTGGTTCGCGAACGCAAAAGAACTGGACTCGATAACAAATCTTGACAAGCTTGACACCTCCTGCGTAGTTTCGATGGAGAGCATGTTCAACTCCTGCTCGATCCTTGAAACTGTTGACCTGAGCAAATTCGACACCTCAAACGTTAAGAATTTCCACGGAATGTTCGCATATTGTAAAAAAATCGGAACAATTGACGTTTCATCCTTCGACACTTCTTCGGGAGAAGATTTTTCCGCGATGTTTGCATGGTGTGAAATCCTGGAAACGCTTGACGTTTCAAACTTTATCATAAACCAACCGTCGGTGGATTTTGAAGGTATATTCAGCTATTGCAAGGCGCTTAAATCCTTAAAGCTGTTCAAAATCAACAATGAATTACAGTATTCTTTCTACAGACTTTTCAGCGGAGACGATGTTCTCGAAACGATCTACACCCCCTGTGCCAACGATTGGACGTCCACGAACGCCGAAGTTGATTGGTGTTTCAATGAATGCCAAATGCTTGTCGGCGGAGAAGGCTCTGATTTTGCGACATACGGAAACAATAACGATTTACTTCGAGTCGACGGCGGCGAGGAAAATCCCGGATATCTGACGCTCATGCACACCGTTTCGGAACAGGCTGAAGTTGCGCCGACGTGTACCGGTGAAGGCACGAAAGCTTGCTTCATTTGCAGCGGATGCGGAAAATGTTTCTCCGACGAGAGCGCAACTGTTGAGGTCGCCGCTCCCGAAACTATTCCGGCAACAGGGCACACATCTGTAAAGGACGCGGCTGTTGCTCCGACTTGTACCGAAACGGGCTTGACGGAAGGCTCTCACTGCTCCGCTTGTAACACAGTTCTCGTTGCTCAGGAGGTTGTTCCCGCAACAGGACATAACACAGAAAATGTTGACTGGACAGTTGTCACCCCCGCAACCTGCTCCGAGAAAGGACTTCAGGCGAAATACTGCACTGTTTGCGGCGAAGTAGCCGAAAGCGAAGCGATCGCAGTTATCCCGCACACCTGGGATGAAGGCGAAATTACGACATATCCCACATGCACCGAGACAGGCGAGAAGACCTTCACCTGCACTGTCTGCGGCGCGACAACAACGCAAGAAATCGATGCGATCGGTCACAAATATGTCAGCGTTGTAACGGCGCCGACATGCACCGAAGGCGGATACACAACTTACACGTGCGAAGCTTGCGGCAACTCATATACTGCCGACGAAAGGGAAGCCCTCGGACACGACTATAAAGCAGCGGTGACCAATCCGACCTGCACGGAAAACGGTTATACGACCTACACCTGCTCTCGTTGCCGCGACAGCTACGTTGCAAATGAGACTCAAGCTCTCGGTCATACGGTAGTAACAGACGTGGCGGTTGAGCCGACTTGTACCCAAACAGGTCTTACAGCAGGCTCTCACTGCTCCGCTTGTAACACAATTCTTGTAGCTCAGGAAGTTGTTCCCGCAACAGGTCATACGGTAGTAACAGACGTGGCGGTTGAGCCGACTTGTACCGAAACAGGTCTTACGGAAGGCTCTCACTGCTCTGCTTGTAACACAGTTCTTGTGGCTCAGGAAGTTGTTCCTGCAACAGGTCATACAGTAGTAACTGACGAAGCAGTTGCAGCAACATGTACAGAAACCGGACTTACAGAAGGCAGCCACTGTTCCGCTTGTAACACGGTTCTCGTAGCTCAGGAAACAGTTGAAGCTCTCGACCATGACTATGTAGCTTCTGTGACAGCTCCGACTTGCACGCAGGCAGGTTACACGACATATACCTGCGCGCACTGCGGAAAAGCCAACGTAGAATACAACGTAGGCGACGCATTGGGCCACACGGCAGGCGACGCTGTGAAAGAAAACGAAGTTGCACCGACTTGCACTGCCGACGGCAGCTATGAAGAAGTTGTATATTGCTCGGTATGCGGAGCCGAGCTCAGCCGAGAAGCCAAAACTTCGGCGGCAAAAGGCCACATAGACAGCAACAACGACGGCAAATGCGACGGCTGCAATCAGAAAATGACAGGCGGCGACCATTGCAAGCTCTGCGGAAAGATACACGACAGATCAACCTTCTTCGGATTTGTGGTATACGTCATTCACCTTGTTCTCTTCCCGATCCTGAGATTCTTCAGAATCGTTTCCAACTCTCTTGTCGGTTGAGTGGATCAAGGTTTTAAAACATAATAATCAGAATAACGAAAGCTCCCCTCACAGGGAGCTTTTTTGGCGCCAAAAAATGGCTTGAGGATGATCTCAAACCATTTTATAATATGAATATTGATCTTTACGGCAGCTCGTCGATGGTGGAAATGCTGAAGGTGATCTCTTCAAGCACGTCGAGCAGAACTCTTACGGTGTCGAGAGCAGTGAAGATCGTCACGTTGTTTTCAACTGCGCACTGCCTGATGAGGTAGCCGTCGGTGAGGTTTACGTTCGAGGATTCCATATCCCTCGTGTTGATGACGTAGGTGACGTAACCCTGTCTGATCGCCTGAAGGATCTCGCTGCTGCCGTCCTTTATCTTTCCGCGGATTTTTGTCCTGATACCGTGCTCTTTCAGAAATTTTGCGGTGCCTTCCGTCGCTTCGATGTTGAAGCCGAGGGTGTAAAACCTTCGTATCAGCGGCAGGGCCTCCTGCTTGTCTTTTTCTGCGATCGTCGCGAAAACCGTGCCGTAGTTTGAAACCTTCATTCCGCTGGCTTTCAGAGCCTTGAAGAGCGCACGGTTGAGCTTTGTGTCGTAGCCGATGGCTTCGCCCGTCGACTTCATCTCCGGCGAAAGATAGGCGTCGAGACCTCTGAGCTTCGAGAAGGAGAATGCGGGCACTTTGACGCACCAGCGTTTCCTCTCGGGGGGATAGATCTCGTTTATTCCCTGCTCTTTGAGCGATTTGCCGAGGATGGCGAGCGTGCCGATGTCGGCGAGGTTGTAGCCCGTTGATTTTGAAAGGAACGGAACCGTCCTCGAAGAACGGGGATTGACTTCGATGATGAAAACGTCGTCGTTCTTGTCGACGATGAACTGGATGTTGAACAGTCCGATGATGCCGATGCCCAGTCCGAGTTTTTTCGTGTAGTCGAGGATGACTTCCTTCGTCTTCTGTTTCAGAGAGAAGGTCGGATAAACGCTGATGGAGTCGCCGGAGTGGACGCCCGTTCTTTCAACGAGCTCCATGATCCCGGGGACGAAAACGTCTTTGCCGTCGCAAACGGCGTCGACTTCGACTTCTTTGCCCATGATATATTTGTCGACGAGAACAGGCCTGTCGACGTCGATCTCGACCGCCGTCTGGAG
>JAFTCG010000049.1 GCA_017454815.1 Clostridia bacterium | reverse complement strand
GGTGTTGTCGTTCAAAACGGTTTCGGGAGCAAAGTTGAATTCATCAACATCAACGTTGGAGTAAATGCCCTTTGAATTGAAGGACACCCTGAAACTTCTGACATCTTTGAGAACGGAGGCGTCAGCGATCTGTGACTTGTCGCCACTGTTGTAAAGAGCGGAGAAGTTGAGCTCAACTTTATGCCACTGACCGTCGGCGGGGATGACGTACTTGTCGCTGACGGTGCCGTTGATCGCCGCGCTGTATCGGGAGTTGCCTGTTGTGATTTTGTTTTCTATAATGACGTCGTTTTTGCCGTTGTTCCTGACGAGGAAGCTGAGACAGCCGTATTTTGACCAATCCGCGTCCTGGTTTGTGAAGAACACTTCGTCGGTGTTGTATTTCTTGTAGGTGAAGTCGTGAGCAACGCTGAAATATTTGCTCAAAGATTTGAGGTTAAGAGCCTTGTCGAACGTGTACTGTCCCAAAGAGACGATCTTCTTCGAGCAAAGCTTTGTGTTCCAAACGTCGTAGAATCCGGAAAGAGCGTCACTGGTGTGCTCGGCGTTGAAAGCCATGTTCCACTGCCGTTCAATATCGCAATCCTGCCAATCGCTGTTGCAAATCGCATTCTCGTTGTCGTAATCAAAGTTGCTGATGAACGGAGTAACAGGCATTCCGACTTTTGCATGGTAGGAAGAATAGAGGTTTGCCCTGTCGTTTTGGTAGGAGTAGGCGTATGTCACGCAGACGGGAGCTTTGACGGAATCGGAATAAACCCTGATCGTGTCCTTGTCCACTATCTTCGCTTCAGCTCTGTAGTATACGCCGTCCGCGCCGCAGAGAGCAAAACCTTTGACGTTGCCGCCGACGGCTATAATTCCGTCACCGACATTGTCGAGCTTGACGATCACTTCGTTCTCCTTGATTCTGGCGGAGGTGAAGGTCGGAGCAGAATAAACGCCTTCCTTGCCGTAAACCATAACGGCTGCGTTTTCAGCCATTCTTTCGCCGATGGGCTGCTTGTCAAGCGGATGGATGGTGGAGTAGTTTTTCTTGAAGGTCAGCGGAAGATCGTAGATCGAGATGCATGCTCTGCTTTCGGGATCCTGTTTCTGGAATTCGCTGAAGCCGTAGTTGAAGTATTGCATACTTTTGGTAGTGTTGTAGTCGAACGACGCAAGCTGGGAATAGATTATCGGGAGATTTCCTTTTTTGTAGCTGAAAAGCTCTCCGTTTTGTTTTTGAAGGAGCCCGAGGAGATGCTGATAGTCTGAGATCTCATATCCCATGTTGGCTTCGCCCTGATACCAGATCATGCCGCTGATTCTGAAGTTACGCAGCGAATAAACTCTTGCGTTGAAGTTGGTCGCCATTTTGCCGGTGTAGTCGCCTACGAGGCTGTTAACGTCGCTGAGCTCATGGTCGACCCATGTGTCGTCCGTCCAGTATGTGCCGTGGGCTTTTGCGATCGACAGGGCTCTCTCGTCGTTTTCGATCGTATCTCTTGAAAGCCAGCTTTCGATCCTGGAGCCGCCAAGCGAGGAATTGAGCACGCCGACGGGTACGTTGATCTCATCCATGAGCTTATGGGCAAAATACACTGCTACTGCGCTCGCGTGGGAGATTTTCGCATCGCAACCTCTGACCCATTCGCCATCGGGCATGCTTGACTGCGGATAGAGGGGGATCGAGGTTTCGCTGTCGTCGCCGAAGTCGGGGAAAGAGTACATGCTCAATGCTCTGACCCAGGGGCTGCCGTAGCCGGCTTTTTTGAACTCATCCCACGTGGAGCAAAGATCCATGTTGAGCTCCATGTTGCTCTGACCCGAAGCCAGCCAAAGCTCGCCGAAGACGATGCCTGTCAACGTTGTGAAAGTCATTCCGTTTTCCTTGAGGACGAGAGTGTATTCTTCAAAAGCGCCTTTGGGAGCCTTGAAGATGACGGAAAAAGAATCGTTTTCAGCTACAGCTTCGGAGCTTGTTATGAGGTTGTTGGATTTGTCGTAGAGGTAGCAGGAGATAACGTTGCCGCTTTGTGCAGTGCCTGCGACGACGTCATCTTCGTTTTGTTCAAACAGCATATTGTTCTGATAGACGTTGTACACCTTTGCAGTTACGGGCGTGGCGGAAAACGCGGGAACAGCGCACGCCAATACAACTGTAATGCAAATGATGAGAGAGATAAGTTTTTTCATTCTTTTTTTCTCCTTCACAATAAGTATTTTTCAATATATTCGTCGAGCTTCAGCCTGATCTTCTGCTCGACTTTTTCGATCGTTTCTGAATGGCCGCAGCCTTCCATATCGACGTAATCGACCTGAATGCCCAGAGAGTTCAGTTTTTCAAGCAATCTTTTCGCACAGCCAGCCGGAACCACAAGATCGTTTTCGCTGTGAGCGATGATGACTGCGGGAGAGTTCTCGTCCGCGTGAAAAAGTGGGGACGCGTCCTTCAGCTTTTCAAGAACGTCGGGCGACTTAAAACTGTCCTCGTCAAGTTCTGACCCCAAAAGCTGACCGTATATCCTGAAAGCCATATCCTTTGGAAGCTCCGCTGTGCCTTTGTAGCATTCGCTGTCGGTCAGGTCGCAGGGGCCGGATTTATCAAGCACGAAGGCAAAACTACCGGGGTTGACGCTGTTTTTTGAAAACGCATACATCATCGAATTGTATGCCCCGGCGGAGATGCCGCCGATACCTTTCTTTGTCACGGTCTTGCCGAGACTCTCAACGTATTTTACCGCAGTATGGATCGCGTTCGCAACGTCGGTTTGGATCTCACGGTATGTCACAGCCATTTCCTCGCCGATAAACCTGTAACCAACGGACAGGCAACAGACAGGATATTTTTCGCAGATGCGTTTCATCTCGTCCGTGTAGTCGCTTTTGTCGCCGCTTTTCCAGCCGCCGCCGTGGATGAAGATCATCATCGGGAGTTCTTTTTCGTCGGTTCTGGGGATGAAAAGGTCAAACTTCTGCCTTTCGTCAACGCAGTAGGCGACATCAGTAAATTCGTCAAAAATATTCGTTTTTTCTTTTTCCATCGGATCACCTTTGCTTTATTTAGAATTATATCACCCAAGACGGTTCAAGTCAACAAAAAACCGCATCTTGTTTTTAAGATGCGGTCTTTTTTTGATGTCTGATCAGAATTTGTCGAAAATCTTTGAATTATAAAACCTGTCGATTTTCTCTTCGATTCTAACGGAAAACTTTTTGAGAAAATCCATATACTGTTTTTCAACAAAATTGATCCTGAGAAGCTCAATGCCCGTACAGACGGAATAGATGAGCAGTACAACGCCGATGGTGTAGAGGATGAAAAGCTTGCTGTCGGCGTGGTTCACCGGTTTGAAAACTGTGTTCCAAAGGAACTCTTTCATGTTCTGCTGGTCATGGATGAGATAAACGGCGAACGATGCGGACGAGATCGTGTTGATGATCCTGTTGTTCTTAATCTTCAGGTTCATGAAACCGATGAAAAGGAAAACTGCGATCGTGAGGGTGAAGATCTTCTGGTATTCGATCAGCGTGAGTGCTCGCCTTTCGCCGCTGAGCGCAGGGATATATTTGCCCATATAGTTCATCGTCAGGGAAATCGCATAGACCACAGCGTAGATCGATCCTGCAATAAAGAAAGCTTTCCCGGAGCTTATCTTCGTCATATCGAAATGAAGCCTGAGATATGCGCCGATGAAGTAGAGGTAGATGAAGAATACGAACTTGTTGACAAAAAACGTCGAAGTGTAAACCGTCGGCAGGATGCTCCAGAAAAAGGTCATGATCACGAGGAACTTCTGGTAGGATTTCTTGTCGAGCCCGGTGAGGAATTTGTTGATAAAGGGGGAGGTGATGTAAAGGAAGATGTATGTGCTCGCATACCACCACTGG
Source organism: Clostridia bacterium (assembly GCA_017454815.1). Taxonomy (GTDB): domain Bacteria; phylum Bacillota; class Clostridia; order Oscillospirales; family Acutalibacteraceae; genus SIG575. Next base: position 14,335 of record JAFTCG010000049.1, on the reverse strand, counting down.
TCTGTTGTGATCGGGAAAAGGGACGAAACAAAAGCTTTTACGCCGAATTTTGCGCCGCCGACCAGGCAAAGGACAAGGTAAACCAATACGGAATAAGTAAAAATCTGCAGCCATAGTTTCAGCAGCTTGTCGATTTTGATCTTGGTGGAGTTGATCAAAAAATAACCTGTAATCAGCAGCAGAACGATAACGGTGATCTTGCCGTTGTTTCTGATGAACATAAACCACATCTTGTTGAGCCCAAACGGCTTGTCGGCGAAGGACAGCCCGCTGTAGCAGGCGAAATGATGCCTGACGATGACGAGCATCATGAGGATCCTTGCAAGCTCAATGTTTGAACGTCTGTTGTTAATTCTGCCCGATGATTTAAGCTTTTCCATTTCTGTTCCTTTCAGTGCTTTAAGACATATATTATTCATACTCTGTCATTATATATCATTTCGGTACGAATAGTCAAGGGTTAATTCTTCTAAAGGCGGCAAAAAACAGCGCCGCGACCGAAATCACAGCGCTGAGTTAGGTATATTGAATTTTGAAAATTATGAATTAAGCTCGGCTTTAACAGCGTCGAAGGTGTCGACAATTTCTTTTTCGGGAACTTTTGTGAGAAGGCTGACGACGACCGTTACGATAAAGCCGATGATGAAAGCGGGAAGAAGCTCATAAATATCGAGCGCAGTTCCTGCAAAGACAGCTCTGATGACAAATTTCCAGAAGAAAATCATTGCGCCGCCGCTGATCATGCCGGCGATCGCGCCGACCTTGTTCGTCCTCTTGATGAAGAGCGAGCAGATGATAATCGGGCCGAAAGCCGCGCCGAATCCCGCCCATGCGAAGGAAACGATCCTGAACACGGAGCTGGAGGGATCTCTTGCAAGGAAAATCGCAACTATAGAAATAACAATAACAGAGACTCTTGCAAGAATAATAGATTTTTTAGCAGAAAGCTTTACCTTAAAGGTTTCCTGGACGAGGTTTTGGGAAATGCTCGATGCGGCGGCAAGAAGCTGGGAGTCCGCCGTTGACATTGTGGAAGCGAGAATACCTGCAAGGATTATACCGCCTGTGAGAGCCGGGATATAACCGAATTTTCCGAGAAATTTTGCAACGTCGACGATGATCGTTTCAGCGGCAGAAGCGTCGCTGTAAGCGGGGACGATGCCTTCCTTCATCAATGAATAGCCGACAACGCCGATGACGACTGCAACTGCCATGGAGATGACTACCCATGAGCTTGCAACGCGGCGGGAGAGCTTGAGCTTGTTTTTGTCCTCGATAGCCATAAATCTCAGGAGGATGTGGGGCATGCCGAAATAACCGAGCCCCCAAGCGAGAGTTGAAGCGACGGGAAGTGCACCGTAACTGCCGACGGCGCCTGTTGCAACGTCATGTCCTTGGAAAATGTTGAGGAAGCCGGGGAGGGAAGAAACGTTGTTGAACACGTTTTCAAATCCGTTTATAAGTCCTTCGCCGAAGCCGACAACGACGAACAATGCAATCGTCATGACGATGCTCTGGATGAAGTCGGTCGTGGAAGCCGCGAGGAATCCGCCGAGAGTGCAATATACTATGATAACGAGCGCGCTGATGATCATTGCCATCAGGTAATCCATTCCGAACAAAGACGAGAACAGTTTGCCGCAGGCGGCGAAGCCGGACGCCGTGTAGGGGATGAAGAAGATAACGATTATGATAGCGGATATGGTTGTGAGGACTTTCTTGTTGTCGCCGAATCTCTTCGAGAAGAAATCAGGGAGAGTGAACGCGTCGATCTTAAAGCTGTAGACGCGAAGCCTTTTTGCGACGAATAGCCAGTTGAGATACGTTCCGACCGCAAGGCCGATAGCCGTCCAGGTCGCTTCCGCGAGTCCTGTCATGAGGGCAACCGCGGGAAGTCCCATGAGAAGCCATCCGCTCATGTCCGAAGCTTCGGCGCTCATCGCCGTAACAAGGGGCCCTAACTTTCTGCCGCCGAGGTAGAAGTCGCTTGAAGTTTTTGTCTTTTTGGAAACTGCAAAACCGATACCGATCATCATGGCCATGTAAGCAACGATAGCAATGACGATCATGACGCTGTGCTTGTCCATTGAAAAATCTTCCTTTCAATTTAAAATTTGGAATATTATAACATATTTTAAATTAGACTGAAATACAGAACGAAGTATAGAACAATTATAGCAAAAAATTATCAGGCACCCTAAAAAATGCCTGATAATAAAGGAAAAACTATTAGACTAAAGTATAGACTAAAAAATCCATAAAAAATATACTAAAAATTTTTATAGCCGTCGAGGAACATCGGGAGCATCTGGGAGCTGTAGTTGCAAAGGGAATATTCGCCGTTGCAAAGACACCAATCATACATCAGCGCGCGCTCATAAAGCGCATAGGCTTTGACGATATCGTTGACGGAAAAATCGTTTTTGATCTCGTCGTTTTGCTGTCCTTGGAGTATTATGGACCTGAGGAGCTTGTAGTAAGTCCTGTTGTGATCGAGCAGGTGCTTTTCACTTTCGTAATCAGTTGGGAGGACAACAGCTGTGCGAGCAGATCGATCGAAATACTGTTTTCGATCATCTTGAAAACTTCTTTGTTGAGGTAGATCAGCTTTTCGACACAGCTCATTGTGTCGTCGAGGTTCTCGGAAAGCTCCTCATATTTCTCGTCGAAAAGATATGAAAGAGATGACAAAAGAGCGTCCTTTGAGTTGAAATAGTGGTAAAAAGAGCCTTTTGACGTTTCCGATTCAAAAACGATGTCGTCCACGGTAGTGTTGTCGTAGCCCTGCTCGTAAAACAGCTTCCAGGCGGCAGAAACGATCCTGCCTTTGGTGTTTCGCTTGTTTCTCTTGTTCACAACTTCAACCCCTTTATTTTTCTTAATGTAATTATAAGCAAAAACTTTCTTCCCGTCAACTTTCTTTATAGAAAATTTACAGTTTTTTTGAAAAAATCGGTTGTAAAGTTTTTTTTAATATTGTATAATCTTCTGGAAATGTAATTTAATGGAGATATGCCAAATGGAGACGAAAAAATCAAAAAAGAAACTGATATTCCTCATTGTTACTGTTGTCGTCATTCTTTCGATGCTCGGCGGTGTGCTTTATTATATTTTCAAGCCCGATGCGCCCATCGACGTTACCGTTATCAATCCCGAGAGGAAGGATATCGTCGAAGCGTTCGAGACTTCCGCCGCAGTTGAGTCGGAGAGTCAGGGTAAATTTACGCTTATCGAGGGCGTAAGTGTGACCGACGTTAGAGTTAAGGTGGGGGATATTGTCAAAAAAGGCGACGTACTTGCACAGTTCGATTCTTCAACTCTCTCCTCTGCTCTTTCGCAGAAAGCTTCCGACATGAACAAGGCTCAGAAGGCTTACAACGATTACCTCGCCGAAGTTAAAAAGGCAAAGAGTGACATCTCTACATATGAACAAAAAATAATCCAGGCGCAGAAAACCGTTGACGAGCTTGAAAAGGAGGTCGACTCACAAAAGACTCAGATCGCTGAATCATCCGAAAGCAGTCAGGCGGCGGAAGACCGGCTTGCTGACATGACGGAGGACAAAACTCTCGCCCAAAGGATCGTTTCGTTCTTCAAGGGCGATGACAGCGCTCTGAACAAGCTGATCTCTATCCTCGATCGGATCGATTCATCAACGAACGTCGATCTTTCGTCGATGATGTCCTACAGTCTTACCGATTCCGCTCAGGCAAAGCTCATTCAGGCGCAGCTCGATCTTGCAAGCCTGAAGATCACCAAATCACTTCTGGAGTCTCAGTCCCAAGGTTCGCTGGAGTCCGTTTACAGGTCTATCGCCGAATATGCGAAGAAATCATATTATGCTTCAAAGGACCAGATCGATTCGCTGAAATACGGCTGGAAAGCCGCGCAGGACGGTATCGTGAGCGAGGTCAACATCAAAGCCGGAGAGAGCGTCTCGCCTGACAGCAGATCAGTTTTCGACGTCTCTATGCTCATCGACTCCGTAACTTCCGGGACGACGGACGTTTCCTCGATTCTTTCGTCATTGACTTCGCAGTCGAAATCAGGGATAACAGTTGAATATTATCCTCTTGAAGCTGAATTCATTATCGGTCAGTCGGATATCGCCAATATTTCTATCGGTCAGGAGGCGAAGATCACGACAGCGTCCGGCACAGAGCTTAAAGGAAAAGTTTCGTTCATCAGCGCCGTCGCGAAGAAATCTTCCGGTCTTGATCTCGGTTCGCTGCTTGACAGCAGTTCTTCGTCGTCCGTGACGGGCGTCAGCGCAAAAGTTCAGATCGAAAAACCGACAAGGGACGTAATAATCGGTCTCGATGTCAACATCTCGATCGAAGTGAATCGCTCGAAGAACGCTATCTCGATCCCTGTTGAATCCATACAGTATGACGGGGATCAGCCGTACGTTTTCGTCGTGAAAAAGGAGAAGAAAAAATTCTTTATCTACAAGCAGAACGTCGAAGTCGGATTGTTCGACGGCTCATCTTACTAGATTTTGAGCGGTATCGATGAATCGGCTGATGTTGTCAAGTCGCCGACTTCCACGATGAAGGACGGCGTGAGGATCATGCCGGCGATCGAATAATCATAATTTGCAATACATCACGGGGGATATAACGTGAGCATTATCGAAAATATACGAATTGCAATATTCAGCATAAAAACAAATCTGATGCGCTCTGTTCTGACTATGCTCGGTATCATCATCGGCGTGGCTTCGGTCATTGCGATCATCACCGTCGGTAACGGCGGAAAAGATTATATCGTCAATCTTATCAACGAGATGAATTCCAACACCGTTACGCTTCAGGTTGCTTCAAATGCGGAAACCGATGAATACATCACCTCGGAGGACATAAATAAGATCAAAAACGTTGATTCCATTTCCTATGTTTCCCCGATGGTTTACAGGTTTTGTTCCGCATCGAGCAGTGAAAACAAAGCGCTTTGCTTCATCATGGCGGGCAACGCCGATCTGAAACAGTTGATGAACATCACGATTCTGAAGGGCAGATTCTTCACCGCCGACGAGTACAGGAATGCTTCCAACGTCTGTGTTATTCCCGAAATCGGCGCCATGACCATGTTCGGGAAAATGGACTGCCTTGGCGAAAGCATTACAATAAAAGTTAACGGCCAGAGCAGAGTTCTGAAGGTCATCGGCATAACCAACACCGACATCACCGCCACCAGCGGTGACACCTCGAACACTGTTGAACGGTTCGAAGAAAGAGCTGCCGAGCTTGAGGGCGATTTCGGCGAATCGATGTCTTCGACAAATATGATCGCGCTTGTTGTGCCCTGTACCGTTACGGATCAGCTCATCGGCAGAAGCGGCTTATATCAGATGATATATCTGTCCTCCAACGACAGCTCCCAGCTCGCTTCCATCGGCAATGCCGCGAAGAACATCCTTTATGCAAGGCACGGCAATTTCGGCAGCGACACATATTCTGTGGTCAACATGGAATCTTACGCAAATCTTGCGGACAAGATCATCAACATCCTCACCACCTTCATCGCAGGTATTAGCGCGATTTCGCTTGTTGTCGGCGGCATTGGCGTGATGAACATCATGCTCGTCTCCGTCACGGAGCGGACAAGGGAGATCGGTATCAGGAAAGCTCTCGGCGCGAAAACTTCGGCCATCCTGTTGCAGTTTTTGACAGAATCGGTGATCCTTTGTCTCATCGGCGGCGTGGTCGGATTTATCCTCGGAGTTGCCTTGGCGGCGATAGTAGCCGCTTTCGCGGGAATACCGATCGCGATAAAACTCAGCACCGTCGTGATCGCCGTCGGCTTTTCGAGCGCAGTTGGAATTTTCTTCGGAATCTACCCCGCCAGGAAAGCTGCAAGAATGCTGCCGATAGAAGCTTTGAGGAGAGAATAGTTTTTTGCTTAAATATTTGACAGGAAAGGCTGTGCTGAAATGAGCCTTATAGAAATAAATAACGTAAAAAAGATTTACAACCCCGGCGAAAACGAGGTCAGAGCCCTTGACGGAGTTTCGCTCAAGATCGAGAACGGCGAATTTGTCGCCATAATCGGTCAGTCCGGCTCCGGAAAATCGACGCTGATGAATATGCTCGGACTTCTCGACAAGTGCACAAGCGGCGAATACTATATGGACGGCGTCGACGTTTCAAAGATGGATGACGACGAGCTGTCCGATATCCGCAACAAAAAAATAGGCTTTATTTTTCAGGGCTTTAATCTGATCCCAAGCCTGACCGCAAAGGGCAACGTGGAGCTACCTCTGATCTATAGGGGGATGAAGAAGGCGGAACGTTCAGAGCTTTCAACTAAGGCTCTCGAAATGGTCGGGCTCGGCCAAAGAATGGATCATCTTCCGTCCGAAATGTCCGGCGGACAGCAGCAGAGAGTTGCCATCGCAAGGGCTGTCGCCGCGAAACCTCCGATCATCCTCGCCGATGAACCGACCGGCAACCTTGATTCAAAATCAGGCGCAGAGGTCATGAAGATCATAAAAGACCTCCACAACGGCGGCAGGACGATCATCCTCATCACGCACGACAACGAGATCGCGCTCGAAGCTCAGCGTATCATCAGGATCCATGACGGCAGGATTGTCGAGGACAAAACAAATCCGTAAAAATCGAAACGTTTTTTTGAACTATTTGAATAATATGGTTAATTTTTTAAAACTTCCGGTAGGACTTCAGCTTTATTCCGTCATAGAAGACTTGGCGTCGGATTTTGAGGGCATTATGAAGAGGGTCAGCGAGATCGGACAGACAAATGATTTAATAATAGCAGTGCCTGTCGCATTTAGATAAACGTTGAATTAAAGTGTTAAATTCAGCAATTATTCTTTTCGGGACACAAAAATAATGGATGATCGTAGTTGAAACAACAGACGATCATCCATTTTACTTTTTGTAATTTAATGTTTATCGCTAAATTCGATAGCCACTTATTTTTGCGATTCAGTTTTCAGCTGTTGTTTCTATACCGTAGAACTCAACGGGAGCGTTGTTTTGCCAGTTCTGGACGATTTCGAGGACTTCGTAGGGTTTGTCGGTTTTGATCCTTCCGGGCGACATAAGGAGCGCCTTGACGCAATCGTTCTTGTCGTTTATGTTATCAAAAGAAACTTTCATCCAGTTTTCTTTTAATATGCTTGAAAACAACAGCGACATGTCATCCAATTCGCATTCAACCCCGATCGCGCCCGAAGCGGAGATGTCGTTAAACGCTTCGGTGAGGTAGTCGTTGTTTTCTGACTTGTGCATCTCCATCGTCAGGTAGAACGGAACGGAGCTCAGTTCTCTGACGAGCGACGATTGGTTAAGGTTGATGCCGGAGTAAAACACTCTGTCGGTCATCTCGTATTTTTCGCAAAGCTCGTCGATTAAGGAAAGATTTTCCGTGCCGTTGACATTCAGATCGATAAAGCAGTGTTTGTACGGTGCTTCGTTTTTCATCATCAGCATAACCTGTTCGAGCTTCAAAGTGCCGTCTTTTATGTTATAGGGATCGCTTTCGATGTATGGCACTCCGCTTGGGTCGAAAGTCAGATCGAGCTCAACGCAGTTAGCTCCGGAGTTAAATGCAGTTTTAATGAACTCAACCGTATTTTTCTTTTGATTCATAGACCCGTTGGCGGCTTCGATGATAAAATCCTCGTCGAGCGAATAATATGTTGAATATAGCTCTTTTTCGTTCGAGCTGTTTTTGATCGCCAGGGACAAAATAGTTATCCCCGCGCAAAGCACGAGCGCAGCGAAAACAATAATCAGGATTTTTTTGATCATCTTCCATACTCCTCTGCGCAGGCTTTGGTGATGTCTTTCATCTCGTCCATTTTTTCCATGATGTCGAGAACAAGCGAAAGCTCCTGCCTTGTGCGCTCAAGGTTTTGCTCCTTGTACTGTGTTTTGAAGTAAACGTCGCCGCTGAGATAGTCCGCGAGAAAACGTGTCATGACTTCAAATGCGAGGGTTTTTGCCGCCAGCGGCATAAGGGCGATCTCATCTGCCGTCAGCATATCGATGCAGGACGAGAAGAAACCTTTGACGTAGCTTTCGTAAAAATCGAGATCGAGCAGGAGTTTTCCGTCTATTTCCTTTGAAGCACCGGTTGTGATCGCGTCGCCGAAATCGTGCAGGAAAGATCCGCTCATTATCGTGTCGAGGTCTACGACGCATACAACATCATGAGTATTGCAGTCAAAGAGCACGTTGTTGATCTTCGTGTCGTTGTGGATAACTCTGCTGGGGATAGAGCCGTTTTCAAACTTTTCGGTGATAATAAATGCGTCGTCTTTGATCTGATCGATTATGCGCACTTCATCCCTCACGTCTTTAAGGCGGTCAAATTCGTCTTTTTTGATTGCTTCAAGGAGGTTGGAGTAACGTTTCTTTGTGTTGTGGAAGTCGGGGATCGTGACGCAAAGGGAATCGCTTTCTATGTCTTTGAGATCATAGATAAATCTGCCGAATGCACGCCCTGCGTTGAATGCGTCTTCGGGCTTTGTTACGGCGTCGATGGAATATGTGTTTTGAACGTAGTTGTAGGCCCTGAAATATTCATTCTCTTCGCTTATATAAAATGACTTGCCGTCCTTTGTGGGGATTACGTAAATGCTTGTCTCGGGGTTGAAGGTGTTCGCCTGCTTTGCCTTATCGTTGAGGAATTCCGTAACGGCGACGATATTATGCATCACGTTTTCAGGGTTTTTAAAAACGTAATTATTGATTCTTTGAAGCAAATATCTTATAGTCTTTTCATTGTTCGAGCATGACAATATGTAGCTGTCGTTGATAAGCCCGATGCTGACAGGCTCTATGCCGGTCAATTCTCCTTCAAAAGAGAAATTTCCCGCCACATTTTTGATATAATCATTCATCTGTAATACTTCCTTCGTATTTTTCGATAATTCGTTCAACTGTTTCAATCGTATCGCCGGAAACTTCTTTTTCCGGTACAAATGTCAGGATCACGTTCTTTTCATATTGAGCCATGCTTTGATAGAACTGATTCGGTGCAAAAGAATCCCTGTCATAGTATTGCAGGGGAGAGCGTTTCTCGACGTCTCTTTTGCCGAAATTGTTCGAGAGGTATTCGAAAAACTTTTCCCACCTTGTTTCGTAGTATTCGAGGAAAAATTCGCTCAGGTAGATCCAGCCGTAGTCAAATCTTCTGCATTCTAATGTTAGCGGTCCCCAGATTGTATGGGAGGTGAGGTAATTCAGACAGTTCGACTTTTCCTCCTCGTCGTTTTCCGAGATCGCTAAAAGATCGTCAAAAACTGCCTTTGCGTTCGTCTTGTCAAAGGTTGAGAGCAATTCATCAACGTCAAAAAAGATGTAAAGGAATTTCTTGACAAGCTCGTCAAACTGTTGAGCGTTGCGCTCGTAGTAGCTTTTCATGATCTTCCCGTAAATGCTGTAAGCGTAGTTGTCAAGAAGAGTCACGGTCGTGAACACGAGGGTGCAGAACATATCGTAGCTTTTGATGCCGCTGCCGGCAAGCAGCTTGATCGCTTTGAGCAGATCTTTGTTGTCATAGGTGACTTCGATCCTGTCAAAGAAAGCAGTGTGCCTCAGATCGGCTACAGGTCTTGAACAGAGAGTGGAGCCGACGTCGGTTTTGCCGTTTTCCTCGCTGTAGCATGTGTTGAGGAGGATCTCATATGCTTCTTTGATTTCGGGGGAATCGCTCTTGTATCTTCTCCTGATATAATCATTGAGCCAACTGTCCAGCGGGAGCTCACCGTTTTCGGTCATGACGTCGAACATCATCTCATGGTAGATCGGGTTTTGCTCAAGCGATTCCGGGAAAAATCCTACTCCGACGACGTTCGGATATTTTTCTTTCATAACGGCATATTTGTTTTTTGACAGTCCTTTCAGATCTCCGCGAAGGCTTTCGTGGGGGCTGTTGTTGTGGGAGTTTCCGATAACGCAGTCGTGCGAGTCGAAGTGATTAGTTGCTTCAAACATTGTCCCGTCGAGGTCAAGAACGAGCACGTCGCATTTTTTCAGAACAGAAGCGAAATGTCTGTTATATCCGTCCGAGGGGAATACAACGCAGGGGCGTTCGTCTTCAACGCAGAATTTCAGTATTCTCTCAAATTCCGGCGCGAGGGGAGAGATGTATTTCGACTTGTCCGCCTTGTGGTTGAAGTTGCAGAAATAGTTGCACATATAATAATGTGCTTTACCGATATGTTCTTCCTGGAAAAACATATATTCTCGCATCAGGATCTTGAATCGTTCGTCGAGGATATCGATCTTTTGCGTCGACGGGAAGGTGTTCCACTGCTCCTGCTTGTAGTGCTTGACTTTGCCGAAAAGCTTGATGATTTTTTGGGAGATCTGACCGTTGAAGGTCGACATGATCGGATCGATCCCAAGCTGCGTCATCCTGATGTGGATCTTCCTGGCGAGCTCGAGCTGTTTTTCGTAGTTAGATATATCGTTGCGTGGAAGGTAAGAATCGAGCTTGCCCGTCATTTGCCAGGCAAAGAAAGCCGGGCCGGAGAGGAAATATCCTGCGCTTCTTTCGGAGAGGCCGACGTTGACGAGAGTGTTGAACAGCACTGCGTCGTTTCCGACGACGTTGAGCGCAAGGTTAATGCCCCTCATCGCCATGAAATCAAGCTCTTTTTCCCATTTGTCCCACTGCCAGGTCCACATCGAGTTTGAATAAGTGATGTAGTCGAGATAGACACGCTTTTTTTGGCTTATGGTTTTCCTGAAATGCTCTTTCGGCAGCGGAGCGTAATCGTCTTTTGCTATAACGCTGAAAGTCGAGCAATGCGAAAAATAAGCGGCACAGTATTTTCTTATATAGCACCAATATGCGTGCGCAAGGCTGACGTTGTTGTTGCCGCGCAGGAGGATCTTTTCGCCATGCGCGAGATATTCGCAAACGTCGAGCCCGTTGTCGCTTTCGACCGTTTCAAGTTCAAAACGATCCGAAATCGAGGGAGTATTCCTTTTGATCAGTTCAAAAACGTGTTCCATGTTTTCCTCTTTTAAAAACAAAATGCCGATATTTCCAGGGGGACAGTTGCATTCAGATGAAAATGCAGAATTAAAGCGTTTGGTTTTGCGATTTTTCTTTTCAGAATACATATTAAAAGGATGATTGCGGTTGAAAATCCCGTACGATCATCCTTTTTGCTTTTTGTGCTTTAATGTTTTTCGCTGAATGCAGCAGCCCTTCGGTTTTTAAAGGCTTTCCGTGATAGCTTTTGTGTCTCTTGCGATCATCAACTCTTCGTTGGTGCAAACGACGTAAACCTTGACGGAGGAATCGGGGGTAGAGATCTCGCCCTCAACTCCGCGTTTGAGCTTGTTGTTTTTCTCGTAGTCGATCTTAACGCCCATGAAAGCGAGCTTGTCGCAGACGCGGTCTCTGTATTGAGGGTTGTTTTCGCCGATACCGCCCGTGAAAACGATAGCGTCGAGTCCGCCCATAGCGGCGGCGAATCCGCCGATATATTTAGTGAGCTGGTGGCAGAGCATGGATTCGATGAGCTTTGCTCTTTCGTCGCCCTCTTTGGCTCTGGCTTCGATGGTGCGGTTGTCGCTCGTTCCGCAAAGGCCGAGCATACCGGATTTTTTATTCATAACGGTGTCGATCTCGTCGGCGGAAAGGCCTTCTTTTTTCATGATGATCGGGACTATTGCGGGGTCGATGGAGCCGCACCTTGTGCCCATCATGATGCCTTCGAGCGGAGTAACGCCCATTGTTGTGTCGAAGCATTTTCCGTCAACAACAGCGCTGATCGAAGAACCGTTGCCGAGGTGGCAGGTAACGATCTTGCTGTGCTCGGGGTTGCCGAGGAGCTCGTTTGTCTGCATGCTGACAAAGCGGTGGGACGTTCCGTGGAAGCCGTAACGGCGGATCGAATATTTCTCATAGTATTCGTAAGGAAGGGCGTACATGTATGCATAGTCGGGCATAGTCTGATGGAATCCCGTGTCGAACACAGCGATCTGCGGAACGTCGGGCATAATCTTCTGGCAGGCTTTGATGCCGGTAAGATTTGCCGGGTTGTGAAGGGGACCGAGGTCGAAGCATTCTCTGATCGCTTCTTCAACCTTATCGTCAACAAGGACTGATCCGCTGAATTTCTCTCCGCCGTGGAGAACTCTGTGACCAACGGCGTCGATCTCCTTGACGGATTCGATAACACCGTTCTCCTTGGAAACGAGCGCGTTGAGCACGATCTCGAGTGCGGCGGCGTGGTCGGGCATATCCATGGGCTTGTCCTTGATGTTCTTTGATTCGTCGTCGGGGACTTTGTGGGTGAACGTGCTTTCCGTTCCGATCTGTTCACAGATTCCTTTTGCGAGGACAGATTCGTTTTCCATATCGATGAGCTGATATTTCAAAGATGAACTGCCTGCGTTGATAACAAGTATTTTCAATCTTATAACCCTCCGTTAAAATAATATCTATTACATTATAAAGAAACTTCAGGGATTTTTCAAGTGAATTTTCAAAATATTTCAAAATTTTCAATTTTATATACCGTTCAACTTGACAGTTTACTCCGATTATGGTATAAATACGACAAATCATGTTTTGAGGTTTTGCAAATGATGAAAAAAGTTTCAGCAATAGTTTTGTCGCTCATGTTCGCTCTTTCACCGGTGACGGTTTTCGCAAAAGGATATACCGTCAAGGTCGGAAGTCTCAGGGAAAACGTCACCTTGAGCGAGGGCTATATCAGCGAAAAAGACTTGAAGTCGGGCGACGTAGACGAAGTAAAATATAACCCGGAAAACCAGTCGGATTCCGATAACGTTCCCGACATCGGCGCAAAGGCAGTTTACCTGATCCATCCCGAATCGGGCAAGGTGATTTTCCAAAAAAACGCTTTTGAAAAAGTCTATCCTGCAAGCACGACAAAAATCATGACTGCGTTGATGGCTTTGGAAAACTGCGACATGGACGACACTGTCGTCGTTTCCGAAAAAGCGCTCTCCCTCGTGCCGAGCGGCTATTCAAGCTCAAAGCTGGAAGCTGGGGAAAAATTCTCGGTTTACACCCTTCTGCAAGCTCTCCTGATCCCCAGCGGTAACGAAGCCGCCAACGCTTTGGCGCAGCACATTTCCGGAAATATCGACGATTTTGCAAAGCTTTGCAACAAGCGCGCCGAAGAGCTCGGATGTAAGGTGCTGCATTTTGTGAACCCCAACGGAGTGCATAAAGAAAACCACTACTGCTGCGCATACGATATGTACCTCATTGCCAACGAATGCAAAAAATATGACGCATTCAATGAGATCGTGAAGTCGACTTCTTTCACTGTTCCGGCGACGAACATCCACCCCGAAGAAGACAGAGTAATGCAGAACACAAATCGGCTGCTTTTGAAAGGCTCAGGCTACTATTACGAATACTGCACAGGCATCAAGACAGGTCACACCGAAGAAGCCGGCGAGTGCCTCGTTTCGAGCGCATCAAAGGACGGAATTGATCTTGTCTGCGTAGTCCTGGGCGGAAAGGTCAGAAGCGACGGGCTCAACGAAAGGTTTTATGACACCAAAAGACTATATGAATTCGCATATGACAACTACGGCTACATCACTGCAGCGGAAAAAGACGATGTTTTTGCTTCGATAAAGATCGAAAACGCGACGAAAGAAACCGCTAATCTCGACCTGACCATTAGCGAGGATATAACCTCGTTCGCTCCTATCGACATGAAAAAGGATGACGTTAAAGCAAATATTACTTTGCTCGAAGACATCAAGGCTCCCATAAAGCAGGGGCAGGCTCTGGGTTCGATCACCTTTGAAGTTGACGGTTTTGAATACACCGCCGATCTCGTGGCGAAAACAGACGTTGAAAGGAACAATACCTTCATTTACCTTGCGATAGTGTTCGTCATCTCGCTTATCATTACGTTTATAATAACCTCAAAAGACAAGAAAAAGAACAGAAGATAAAACGAAATATGGATATAAATGGGGTTGTTGCATTTAGATGAAAACGACGAATTAAAGTGTTTATTCTGCAAATTACTCTTCAGATATAATGATAATGGATGATCGTAGTCGAATATTCGTACAATCATCCATTATTTTTTTGTTACTTTAATGTTTTTCGCAAAATGCGACAGCCTGACCTCGACAATAAAGAAACAGAGCAAGACGTAAATCCTGCTCTGCTTATGGTCCGAGTGGCGAGACTTGCCCGTCGCCACCGGCTCCGGCACGCACGCGGACAACACAACAGTCCACAGGACTGTTGTTCTCGCTACGCTCGTGTCCTGTTCAAGTCTCGAAAAGTGACCTCGACAATAAAGAAACAGAGCAAGACGTAAATCCTGCTCTGCTTATGGTCCGAG
>JAFTCG010000048.1 GCA_017454815.1 Clostridia bacterium | reverse complement strand
TGCGAACGCAGTGAGCAGACTGAGGGATTGTCAGCCCGCCCAAAAGCAAAACATTGGTTCAGAATTGAAGCATACAACCCCTCCGCCTCGCTACGCGCGACACCACCCCGGAAACAGGGGGGGCAAGAAAAAAAAGCCGTAAAATACATCTGACTCCGGCGGGCGGGTAACGCACACGGTTTCTGCGTAAAAGAGGCTTTGATTTTTTGTAAGGTTGGTGCGCTGCGACTTGGCTCCCGTTCATTGTTGATATAAATCAAAAATTTTTAAAACCCCGTTAGTGCCGTTTTGTGCTTCGGCAGGGAAGGAGAGTTTCGCATGAAAGGTCAAAAAGTTGTTTCGTTTATTCTATTTATCTTGACTGTCGTTTGGCTTTTCCCTGCGACGTTTGTGAATGCTTCCGACCGCTTGCCCTCCGGTCTTAACGCCTCGTCGACTTATGACGTAATCTCGCTGACGAAGCTCACCTACAGTAAGGCGGGCTCAAGGTGCATTATGGATATGTATATCCCAAAAAACAAGTCGGGCGAATGCGGGCTGATTCTCTATATCCACGGCGGCGCATGGACTTCCAACTCTAAGTCCGACTACACCCAGACCGCCCACGACGATTGCTCAAAATACGGCGTTGCGACGATCGCGATAAACTATCGTTACGCCAGCGAAAGCGTTGATGCGTTTGACATCCTGGACGATATTTCCGCATCCCTGTCGAAGGCAAAGGAGGTCGCCTCGCAGTATGGGCTAAGGTTGACGAAGGTCATGCTGACCGGCATTTCCGCCGGAGCGCATCTCTCGATGCTTTACGCTTATTCCAGGGCTGATTCCGCGCCGATAAAACCTGTCTGCGTTTTTGAATATGCAGGCCCCACTGACCTCACCAACCCAAAGCTTCTTGAAACGTCGTTCGGCCCGGAAGAGATGATGAAATGCCTCTCCTACCTGAGCAACACCAAGATCACAAACAAAGCCACTCAGCGCGCAAATGCGAAAGCGCTCCTGAAAGTTTCCCCCGTCAGTTATGTGACGAAAAACTCTGCACCGACGGTCGTCTGCCACGGCACAAGGGACACCGTCGTCGACTATTCCGAGGCGGAAAACATCGTCGCTGCGCTGAAAAAGGCGGGCGCAACTTATGAGCTGATAACCTTCAACTCCAACCACGCGACGTGGAAAGATACTTCATCTTCGGCTTACGCCCAGACGAGGTTTGATTATTACGTCAACACCTATCTTCAGCCGGACAATTCACAACCGTCGGGCGGCTCATCTTCGACATTTTCCTCGCTGTTGAAGTGGATAGCCGGCTGGGCGAAAAATCCGCTGACGATCCTGCTGGGCTACGGAATAGTTCTCCCGATCGCTCTGGTGACAAGCCCGATCTGGATTTGGTTTTCATAATTGATTGATACGAATCGTTTCCAGATAGTCAGATAGAATAAAATAAGGATGATCGCAGTTAAAAATCACATACGATCATCTTTTTCTATTTGCGCTTTAATGCTTTTTGCCAAATGAGACAGCCCCATATCATTGCGCTCGGACTGGCGTCAATTACAATTCGGGATAAAAATTTTCAAAATTCAGGTAAAAATATATTGATTTTGTTAAAAAAATGTGATAAAATGTTTCACGAAATTTAAATGACTTCTATTTGACGCTTGCAGGAAATGCGTTTTGCAGCCGAAGGAGCAACACTCTCAGGCGTCCCGATGGGATGAGGACTGTAAGCTGATAGGACTTTGGAGAAGCTCCGGCGCGCCCGGAGTGCCGAAGGGGCAAAGCGTGTTTCGCCAATCTCTCAGGCAAAAGGACAGAGTTTTCGACACCTGTGATCGGGTGTTTTTGCCTTTGCTGTTTGACGGATGCACTGCTGCCCGTCAAATTTTTTTATTTTTTAAAGGATGGGTTGCACATGAGTTCATTTCTTGAGAAACTGACCGAGTATAACGGTGTCGTCAACGATTTCATCTGGGGAAATATCGGGCTTTTCCTTTTGATCGGCACAGGCATCCTGATGACTATCCTGACAAAATTCTTCCAGGTCTCGCACCTTCCTCACTGGTGGAGCAAGACGATCGGTAAGATGTTTTCAAAGGACACCCACAAGAAGGATAAAAATTCGATCTCGCCTTTCCAGGCGCTCTGCACGGCGCTCGCCGCCACCATTGGCGTTGGTAACATCGCCGGCGTTGCCGCCGCTATAACTGCCGGCGGAGCAGGCGCAGTTTTCTGGATGTGGATCGCCGCTTTTTTCGGAATGATGACAAACTATTCCGAAAACGTTCTCGGAATCTATTTCCGCCGCCGTAATAAAGACGGCGAATGGTCCGGCGGAGCGATGTATTATCTCGCCGACGGCGTAGGCTCGAAGAAGCATATGAAGCCCTTCGGAAAAGTCCTTGCGGTAGTGTTCTCGCTCTTCACGATTCTTGCGTCCTTCGGCATCGGAAGCATGAGCCAGGTAAACAAGATCGTTTCCAACTTCGTCGGCGCGTTCCATGTCACCTCCCTTGAAAACGTGGAAGTTTTTGAAGGAATCTCACTTTATTCCGTCATCATCGGCGTTGTCATCATGGTCCTTGCCGCGCTCATCATCATCGGTGGTCTCAAGAGGATCGCGGCTTTTGCCGAAAGAGTTGTACCGTTCATGGTTATTGCCTTTGTGGTCGGCTCGCTGATCATCATCGGCAAAAACTATGTCCATATCATTCCCGCTTTCAAGTCGATTTTTGTAACAGCTTTCAAGCCCATACCCGCCATCAGCGGCGTTGCGGGATATACCCTCAGCCTCGTTATCACAAAAGGCTTCAAGAGAGGCGTATTCTCCAACGAAGCCGGTCTCGGTTCTTCCGTTATGGTTCACTCCAACTCCTCTGTAAGAGAGCCTGTTATGCAGGGCATGTGGGGCATCTTTGAGGTTTTTGCGGACACGATCATCGTTTGTACCATGACAGCTCTCGTTATCCTCACTTCCGGCGTCTACAATCTCGAAACGGGCGCAATTCCCGCCGGAGCAACCGACGGTACTCTTGTCGGCGAAGC
Source organism: Clostridia bacterium (assembly GCA_017454815.1). Classification (GTDB taxonomy): domain Bacteria; phylum Bacillota; class Clostridia; order Oscillospirales; family Acutalibacteraceae; genus SIG575. Next base: position 2,266 of record JAFTCG010000048.1, on the reverse strand, counting down.
GTTCAACTCGGTGTTCTCGTTTGGAAATCTCGGCAGCAAGTTTATTGCCATCGCCATCTTCCTCTTTGCCTTCACAACGATCCTCGGCTGGTCGCATTACGGCAAGAAAGCATGGGAATACCTTTTTGGCACAAAGAGCACGCTTGCTTTCAAGATCATTCATATCATCACAATCCTGTTCGGCGCGATCATGACTTCATCGCTCGCATGGGACATCTCCGACACGTTTAACGGTCTCATGATGATCCCCAACCTTATCGGCGTAGTCATTCTTTCGCCGCTCGTAGTCAAGATCACAAAGAACTACGTCGACCGCCGGATCAAGAACAAAAGCGTCAAACCCGAATATTCCTTCTTCCCCGAATACCAGCATAATGCGGAGGATCAGGAAGCGATCGATCCCGACGGGGAATAATAGTTTTTGAACAGACCGTCAGATCAGGCGAAAAAAATAATGAGATGATCGTGCGTTTTGCACTTTCATCTCATTTTAATTTAGTCTTGTTTTAAGTCAAAGCTTATTCTTTTACTCTTGCCGTTGCGAGTTTTAGCTTCGCATTACTGATGATAGTTTTCGAGGAAATCGGTAAGATTCTCAACAAACTTCTTCAGCTTTTCGATCTCCGGCAGGAACACAACTCTGAAATGATCCGGTTTTTCCCAGTGGAAGCCGCCGCCGTGAGTGATGAGAGTGTTCTTTTGCTTGAGAAAATCGTATGCAAACTGTTCGTCGTTTTTGATGGAGAATTTTTCGGTGTCGATCTTCGGGAAGATATAGAACGCCGCGTCGGGTTTGACGGCGGAAATGCCGTCGATGGAGTTGAGCGCGTTATAGATATATTCTCTCTGATCAAAAATCCTACCGCCCGGCTCAAGCAGCCTGTCGACGCTTTGGTATCCGCCGAGAGCTGTCTGAACGATCGACTGCGCCGGAACGTTGGAGCAAAGGCGCATGGAGCTGAGCATATTGACGCCTTCAATGAAGCCTTTGATAGGTTTCTTGTTGCCGGCGATGACCATCCAGCCGATCCTGAATCCAGCAACGCGGTGAGATTTTGAAAGCCCGTTGAAGTTGACCGTCGGAACGTCCGGGGCGAGGGAAGCAATGGCGATATGCTTTTTGCCGTCCATAACGAGCCTGTCGTATATTTCGTCGGCGAAGATGATCAGTTCGTTTTCGCGGGCGACCTGAACAATGTCTTCAAGAATCTCTTTCGGATAAAGCGAGCCGGTCGGGTTGTTGGGGTTGATGACGACGATGCCCTTTGTTTTGGGGGTGATTTTTTTCTTTATATCGTCGATGTCGGGATACCAGTTGGATTTTTCGTCGCAGAGATAGTGGACAGCCTTGCCGCCGGAGAGGGTGATGCACGCGGTCCAAAGGGGATAATCCGGCGCAGGCACAAGGACCTCGTCGCCGTTGTCGAGGAGCGCCTGCATGGAAAGCGAGATCATTTCGCTGACGCCGTTGCCGGTGTAGATGTCGTCGACGGATACGTTCGGGATATTCTTCAGCTGACAGTATTGCATAATGGCTTTTCTGGCGGAAAAAATACCCTTGGAATTTGAATAGCCTTCGCTTTCGCGAATGTTTGCGATCATATCCTCAACGATCTCGTCGGGAGCAAAAAACCCGTTCGGCGCAGGATTTCCGATATTCATTTTGAGCACCTGAATACCGTTTGCTTCCATTCTGTTGGCCTCGTCCATGACGGGACCTCTGATGTCGTAACAAACGTTGTCAAGCTTGCTTGATTTTTTAAATTCACGCATATATATAACCCTGCCTTTCGGACAATTGAAAAAACGATGAATTCTTCCGGAGCATACCCCAAGAACACTAAATCCCATTATATATCATTATTGCATTATTGTCAAACAAATATGGACGTGCGCCGAAAAATGCCACGGCAAAGCGTTAAAAAAGCCTTGCAATCAAGGCAAAATTGATATATAATATTTAGGTGTAATTTAACACTATGGGAGAGTATGAGTTTTTTATTATTCATTCAGATAATACTGTCTAACAAATGAATAACTAATAATGAACACTAAAAAATGAATAATACAAAGCAAAACCCCCGCCACTTCGTGACAGGATTTTCGCTTTCCGTTCTGCCTGTATAATCAATTGTCCACAATAAACTTTTGCCATTTAATCAGTTTGATGAAATAGATTTTAAACTATACTTCAAACAAAAATTCGGCATTACTTATTTGCTGCTATTATATTACTTATTCTTTCAACAATTGATGAATCAAGATT
>JAFTCG010000047.1 GCA_017454815.1 Clostridia bacterium | reverse complement strand
TTTGAGAAACAGCAGGTTTTCTATTTTGCTGCCGTATTTCATATCTTACCGAAAACCATATACGCCGCAACCGTCAAGAGCATTGTGCCCTCCTGGAGGTAAGTGTATAGTTCCACCTTGCTGACAAGCTTGAATTTTTCCGGATCCTTCATGAATCTGACAAACTGCCACGTCATCCACGACACGAGCGCAAACAGGACCGCAAGGGATATTTTGTTGAGATTATAGACGAGAATAAAGTTTGTGATGATGTCCGCGATGGTGAGGATCAACACAAAGCGAGTTGCCTTTTTGTAGCCGAAGAGCTTTGAATAAGTGACATATTCGTTCTCGTCCTTCGGCGCTCTGATCTTCCTTGAAATTTCCCAGATGAGCGCAGGAAAATAGAGCGTAAACAACGCCATGATCGTCGTAAGGCGGAAAGGCGAAAGAGCGTATTTATAACAAGTGAACGAAATGATGTACATATTGATGAACATCTGCACGGGGTTGTGGGTGACGAGCGCAAGAGGCAAATTCGGCTGGATCTTGCTGCGTTGGAAAAACCACTTGCTCATCAGGTAGCCATAGACGTAGAGAACGACGAAAGCTATTCTCGCGGCGTTGTTCATGAACGCCATGTTGAGTATCAGAGCGATCGACTGTACAATCGTGCAGCAGATCATCAGGTCTTTGTGGGTCACTCTTCCGCTGGGGAGCGGTCTTTCCTTGAAAAGGCGTTTGTCGAGCTCATAGTCCTTGATGTCGTCAGCCATCCTCAGCCACATCAAAAAAGCGAAGATCGTAAAAGCTCCGATGGCTTCCTGGTAGTTTATGATCTCCCCCACCCTTTGGATGGTAACGCCCTGGTTAAAAATCACGAAAAAGTAGATTTCAAAAAATACGATCCCGCCAAGAAGCAACCTTGGAATTAGCGGATACATCTCCTTGAAATAAATGTTGAGTCTTTTAAGCATTTTTTTCACCGATCCTCTCTGCATATTTCACTCTTGTCTCAATGCCATTTTCACTTTGCTCCAAAATATCGTCATCGATCTTCACGCTGCCGTCGGTCAGGACGACTATCGTCGAGCCGCCAAGCTCAAAAAAGCCCTTTTCCTCGCCTTTTTTGAAAACGGTTTTCCCGTTGTCCCGGAATTTCCCGACAAGCATCGCGCCGACCTCGACGACTACGATCTTCCCGAAATTATCCGTCGACAGCACGTTGACCTGCCGCGTGTTTTCGCAAAAGACTTTTCTGCTTTGTGAAATACTGCTGACGGTATGGAGCTTTCCCCTGATAAGATACTTTGCTTCAACCGCTCCGTCGTCGACGAAGCAATACCTGTGGCAGTCGTCCATGGAAAGCCTGAAAACGAAGCAATAACCGCCCGAAAAGCTTTCCAAAACGCCGTTGCTTCCAACCAGCTCGCCGATCGTGTAGACGCAGTTCTTGACCCTGATTTTCATGCCGTCGCCGATTTTGTAAACCGTCAGCTTGCTGTCCGCCGGGGAGATGAAGTCGGTCTTTTTGAAACATGGCTTAACAACCTTTTTTCGGGTAAAAAAATCGTTAAAGCTTCGGTATTCCTTTTTTTCAAAATCATCGAGCGCAATGCCGTGCTTTTCGATAAACGGTTTGATTTTCCTTTTGCTCAAAGTCGAAGAATAGTAAGCCCCGCTCAGCTTTGAAAATTCGGGAGATACGGCGATTTTCAGCAGAACTCTGCCAAATTTGTTTCCATAGAGGAACTTCAGCGCATTCCCGCCGTACTGTTTATCTTCGTAATGAACACATTTTTCTCTGTCGTAAATCATACTCATACCCAAAGAATATACACAACAAGCATCACTATCGCCAAAGCCGAAAAAGCAATATACGCTTTTCCTCTCGGCTTCGGAAGCTTGAAATCAACAACAAACAACATCGCAACAGCAAGAACTACTGCCGCAAAAAAGAACGTGAAAGCCCTGCCCTTTATCAAGAAGGAGAAAAGGTAGAATATCGGGAAAATCAGCGCCGAAAACGTCACCGGCAATCCCCTGTAGTATTTGACAGGCTCGTCCGAATCCGCCGAGATGTTGAAAAACGCAAGCCTTGCAACGGAAAACACCGCATAGGCGCAGACGACGGGGAAAAAATACCATTTGAAAAGCCCTATTCTCATGAACATTGCTATGGGAAGCGCGGTGAAATTTACGACGTCGGCGAGCGAATCAAGCTGGATCCCGAAAGCTTTTTCTTCATCGGTCCTCTCGCACCTTCTTGCGACAACACCGTCAAACAGATCGCATATCCCCGCGACCATCAGACATATCATCGCAAAGAACGCACCGTTTTCGAGCGCAAAGCTCACCACTATGCCGACGACGCTGAAAACAACGCCGACATAAGTCAGTATCACGGATTTGTTCCATTTTCCGATCATTTCTGTCCCTCCGTTATCACAACGGCTCTGTCGCCGTCGATCGTAATCGTCTGACCGTCTTTTATCTTTTTCATAACGCCCTCGCAACCGACTATCGCGGGGATGTTATATTCTCTGGACACTATGGCGCAGTGGCAAAGCGCTCCGCCGTATTCGGTCACTATCCCCGAAAGGGCGGCGAATTTCGGCGTCCAGCCGGTGTCGGTGTGCTTTGTTACGAGGATGTCGTTTTCGCGGATCCTGTCGATCTCGTCGAAGCTTTCGATCACCCTGGCTGTTCCCGTCACTGTGCCGCCGTTCGCGCAAATGCCGCGAAGCTGCCCGACTTTTTCGGGAGCTTTCGGGGTCAGAGTCCCGATCTCGTTTTCGCTTGTATAGTTTCTGAAAGAATTGTAATACTTCCTGTTCCTTTCTGCGATCCCGGACAGCTGATGCGCGGTCAGCTTTGAATCGAAGTGATCCCAAATATCCTTGATCTTAAGAAACCAAACGTCGTCTTTCGACATGAGCGCCCCTTCTTTAATCAGAAGGTTTGAAAGCTCCAGAGTGTAAGCGCGGATCACCGAATAATACCTCGTCGAAACGTCGCGAAGTTCCTCGCGCCACCAGAGAAGCTGCCTCGTTTTTTCGACGTTGCGGCGAAAGCTTCTGTACCTGCTTTTGCCATATTTTCTCTTGACTTTTCGGAATATCTCCTCGCGCTGTTTTTCGCTCATCGTTCTGTCGATTTCGGGCGAATAACCGTCGTCGAGCAAAACTGTATCGCGAAGCATCCTCATGAGCATCTCCGGCCTTTCGGAGAACCTTTCCTGCGTCAGGTCGAGTTCCGAGCGTGAGTGATAGCCGTATTCGTTTTTAAGCGTCAAAAAGCCTTTGTAAGCTTTAGCGTCTGCGTTTTCAAGAGTCGTCATCAGCTGTTCGGGAGAGCTGTTTTTGAAAAGCTCGAACGTTTCACGGTTTTGCCTGATCTCGCGGCTCAAACGCCAGAAAGCATAAAACGGACGCATATGGGAGACGTCGTCGAGGTTGCCGAAAAGCTTCATCCTCTCGCTCTCGCCGACATACGGCAGAAGTTTTTTGCCTATTACCGCACGGTGTACTGTGTTGAAGAATATCTGCGAAAAATAATAAGATTCGCTCTTCAAAAAATCGTCGTGGGTGAGCGTATACCATTCCTTTTTTATGTCCTTCACCCTGCCGGAAGCAAGCCTTTCTTTATAATCATCCAGCTTTTCAAGCAGCAGATCGGCAACTTTTCTGTTGTTTTTCTCCCTGTCTTTATCCGTTTTCAAGAATGCAAGCAGAACATGGATCGAATGAGCGAGCGACGGGCTGCATTTTTCATCCTCCGAGGATGAGGCGGCAATTCCGTAGTCGTTTTCAAAATCCTGTTCGTTAAAGCCGATAACGGTCTGCATCGCCTTTTTTACGCTCGAAAGATTCCAATAGCACCTGGCGTAGTACATGTTTGAAAGCTTTTTGTCGATCGCTTCCGGCGGGAGCATCTTCAACAGAAGATAGAAGTCCCTCAAAGAATTATCCAGCGCATATTCATAAAGGCTCCACATCATCATCTTGCAGGCACTTGCGGAAATACCGTCCTTGAAATCGGCGGTCGTCCACATTCTGTCAAGGGCACTATGACCGATCTTTGTTATCATCCTCGCCTGCAGGATATATATCTTGCCGCCTTTCACGGCAAATTCGATATCGCAAGGGTATCCGAAACAGAGCTGTATTTTCAAGAACACCTGCGCATAATCTCTCAGTTCATCATCGCTCAGCAAAGAGCGGTCGTTTTCCACGATCTTGTCGTTATACCAATCATAGCGGCACTGATGCGGAGTCGTTTTTCCGCCGACAACGTTTTCGCCGAGCCCTTCGGCGACTTCAAGGAGCATGACCGTGTCTTCGCCGCTGACGGGGTCGACTGTGAAACAAACTCCAGACAGCTCGCTTTCGACCATCCTTTGGACGACCACGCTCATAGAGATTTCGCCGCAAGGGATGCTGTTTGACAATATGTACGACAGCGCTCTGGGCGAAAACATTGATTTGTAGCATTTTATGATCGATTTTTCGACGTCTTGCTTCCCGACGTTGAGGTACGATTCATACTGTCCTGCA
>JAFTCG010000046.1 GCA_017454815.1 Clostridia bacterium | reverse complement strand
GGAACAACTTCCTGTGCAACGAGGATTTCGTTACATACTGAACAGTGGCTGCCTTCTGTAAGACCGGTTTCGGTACAAGTCGGTGCTACTGCTGTATCTGTTACTACTGTATGGCCTGTTGCGGGAACAACTTCCTGTGCAACGAGGACTGTGTTACATACTGAACAGTGGCTGCCTTCTGTAAGACCTGTTTCGGTACAAGTCGGTGCTACTGCTGCATCAATTGCAACTGTATGATCTACAACGGGGATAACGTCCGTTGCAAGGAGTGCGCTACAAACTGTGCAGTACTGTGCTTTTGTGCCTTCAGCTGAACACGTTGCAGGAGTTATAACTGTCCAGTCGCCTGCAGTATGATCCGCGAGGGGAACAACTTCCTGCGCAACGAGGATTTCGTTGCAAACCGAACAGTGGCTACCCTGTGTAAGACCTGTCGCTGTGCATGTAGCTGCAACTGCTTCGTCAATTACTACTGTATGGCCTGTTGCAGGAACAACTTCCTGTGCTACGAGGACTGTGTTACATACTGAGCAGTGAGAGCCTTCTGTAAGACCTGTTTCTGTACATGTCGGAGCAACTGCCGCGTCAACTACTGCTGTATGTCCTGTTGCCGGAACAACTTCCTGCGCAACGAGGATTTCGTTGCAAACCGAGCAATGAGAGCCTTCTGTAAGGCCTGTTGCTGTACATGTCGGGGCAACTGCTTCGTCAGTTACTACTGTATGGCCTGTTGCAGGAACTGTTTCCTGCGCAACGAGGATTTCGTTACATACCGAACAGTGGCTGCCTTCTGTAAGACCTGTTTCGGTACAAGTCGGTGCTACTGCTGCATCAACTACTACCGTATGTCCGGCGGCAGGGATAACGTCTGTTGCAAGGATTTCTTCGCAAACTGTGCATGACTGGACTTTTGTACCTTCAGAAGTACAAGTTGCGGGAGTAACTACCGTCCATTCACCCGCTGTATGACCTGTTGCGGGAACAACTTCCTGTGCCACAAGGATTTCGTTACAAACGGAGCAGTGTGAGCCTTCTGTAAGACCTGTAGCTGTGCATGTCGGGGCGACCGCATCGTCAACTACTTGCGCATGGCCCATTGCCGGAATAATAGACTGTTCTTCAAGAACTGCTCCGCAGGCAGAGCAATGTGAGCCTGCTGTCAAACCAGATTCAGTGCAGGAAGGAGCAACCTCCGCATCTTCAACGGCAACGTGTCCTTTTGCAGGGATCGTTGTACCTTCGGCAATCGTCTCGCCGCAGTCGTCGCAAACTGTATCGCCGGTGTATCCGGCTACGGTACAAGTTGCTTCTACAGCGCCTACAACCGTTGTGTTGTCATGGGTGCAAGCGGGCTGTGAACCGGCTTCGTAAAGGATAGCGTCGCTAACGTCGATCGACTGGCCGAATTTTGCGGCGGTCGTACATCTTCCGATGATCTCGCTCGAGCCACGAGCTACGAAAGTGTATTTTGCGGAGCCGTTAGCTTTCTGGATATAAACGGGATCCATCCAAATGAGTCCGTTGCCGTCCGTGGGGGCGTTGTCTTTAACCTTGAGTTTCAAGGTTGCAATGCTGGTCACTGTCGAAAATGACGGAACAAGATCGTTCTCCGGATCGCCGAACTTGGATGCCTGGAAAACGAATGAGAACCAAGCAATAGCATACTGCGCTCTCATTTCGTCTGTATAAGAAGCATCATAGAGTTTTGCAACAACGGAAGCCGATTTTTTCTCGGACATGATAACTGTTTTGTTACCATATTCAACGAAATCGCTTGCGACAACAATGTTGTTGCCTTCGACGGATTCTGCCGGCTCATAATAGTTCTTATCGTAAAGGATAAATGCGCCGAACGAATTCGTTACATAGTTTGCCTGAAGAGAAACGTCTATCGAAAGAACGTCTCCCGGTGCCGGCTTTGCCGTGGAACAAGAGAGCTTCCACGAAGCATAGTTGTCCGACTCGGCGGCAAAAGCCGTGATCGCGCAAACGTTGAGTACCATCAGCAACGTGAGAACAATGCTAAGTATTCTTTTTGTCATACTGGTTTTCCTCCTGAAAAACGTATAATATCGTTGTAAAGAATCATGTAATTCTTTACAAAAATACTTATTTTAATTATAAATAATTATGCACCATTTGTCAATAATTATTTTCCGATTTTTTAGCAAAAATCAATGTTAAACTTTTGTCAAAATCGCCTTGCATTGAACGGGCTGTTATGATACAATTGTCGGGAAACGAGGTGGGGATAATGGAGTTCAGACCCATTGCATTCGCAAAAACAGATTTCAAGGATAAATTCGGCATCCCGAGGCAGAGCGGCAGAGTCAAACAACTCGTCGGCGAGATACACTTTCTGCCCGAATATTCAAACCCGGAGGCGTTCAGAGGGCTTGAAAATTTTTCGCACATGTGGGTGATTTTTGATTTTTCCGGATCGCACCGTTCAAAGTTTTCTTCCACCGTCAGGCCGCCGAGGCTCGGAGGAAACAAGCGAGTCGGCGTTTTTTCGAGCCGTTCGCCTTTCAGGCCAAACCCGATCGGGCTCTCCTGCGTGAAGATCGAAAAGATCGAAAAGAATGCCCAAAACAACATCGTCATCACCGTTTCGGGCATCGATTTGCTCGACGGAACTCCCATACTCGACGTCAAGCCCTATATCCCCTACTGCGACTGCGTTCACGACGCTACGGGAAGCTTTGCACAGGAAAACAAGGATCACCGGCTTGAAGTTGATTTTCCGGAAGAGTTTTTAAAGCTCATTCCCTCAGAAAAACGAACCGCCCTGATAAACTGTATTCGCGATGACCCGAGGCCTGCCTACCAAAACGATCCTAACAGGATATACAAAATGAAGTTTGACGTCTTTGACGTTGAAATGAAAATATTTGACGGGAAGGCGTCGATCGTCGGGATAAAGCCGTTGTAAGCAAAAAACGAGATGAAAGTGTAAAAAGCACAATCATCTCGTTTTAATTTTGCTGATTATTCGTATTTCTATTTTTGCGACAGCTTGATTACGGCATATCCATAATTTGATGAGGATTTGAGCTGAATATAACCTTTATCAACGTCGTTAAGCTCAACCTTTATACCGTTAGAAACGTCAACCGAATCGGCGTCCATTTTCTCCATGAACGACGGGAGCATGATTTTTTTGTCGATTTGCCTGTGGGTATCGAAAGTAAAATAAACATCGTCACCCACCTGATACCAGCCGCAAGTGCTCAGATCGTTGCTCAGGAAGTTGTCGGTATTCTTTTCAAAAGGTATAATGTAGCTGACAAATTGGAGCTTGTCGCCGCTTTTGAGGACTGTGTCTTTGCTGAGCGCATACAGAGTCACGGTCGAATTGTCGTGATCGATCTTGCCTGCGCCGCTGACAAGCGCTTTCCTCGATTCAAGCGACGAATTGTACGCCGCAGGGCAGAATCCCGCGCTTATCCCTTTGATATTTTTGTCGCCGATGAAAACGCTGAACCTGTAGGGCGGTTCGGAAGAATTTTCCCATGTGTTTTCGGTCAGATTAAGGGTTTCTTTAATGGTGGATCCGAGCGCGCTGAAATCGGCGGTGCCGGGAATGTAAACGCTTCCTGATTCTTTATCCTTCGCAACAGGAAGGGTGATGCCGGTGATGTTCTTTAAGGTCACGTCCCCTTTTGCCTCAACCGAGAGGCTGACAGAGCAGGCGCCGTTCTGGGTGAAAGAGTAGACATATTTCAACGTCATGCAAATGTTTTTAACAGAGCCGGAGCAGAATGAGTCATTATTATTCTTTCCGACGTTGTTTTCAACAAATTTTAGGCAAGAAACCACGTTGGGAACGTCGAAGCTTACTTCGACTTTAAAATTGGAGCAAAGTATATCACCCGGTTGTGAAACATCAAGCTTTTGCGAATCCGCGGTCATCTCGCACGACACGTTGTTGAAATATGGATAAAGTAGTGCTCTTTCTGATTTTTCAAATCGAATCGACTTGTTTTTCTTGTTGCCCGAAAGAAAAGTCAGATTTCCCGGAGCGGGAAGTTCAAACTTGTATTTTGCGTTGGAGTAGTCCGAAGATGATGGGTAAACGATGAAATTGTCATTGTTCAATATTTTGATGATCGTGTATTTTCTGTTTTTGCTGTCCTTCAAAACGCTGCCGATATCTTCCGCTTTCAAAGAATGGGATTTTGAAGAAACATTAACAGCGTAGTCCAGGCCGTTGTTTATGCCGACTGTCTCACTCTGGGGAGCGGCAAAGGTAACTGTTGAGATGCTCTTTGAAAGATCTGCAAGCAGTTCATTCTGCTCAGGGATGTCGGAACGAGGTACAGACCGATCGCAAAGGCAGACTTTTTCAATCTCGAAGCCGAGCTTTGAAGAAGTGTTCGCAATATACAACAGCGATTCGGAATTGCTCCAATCGCTGCGGACGCTGAGCTTGTCGCCGGAATACGTGACAACAAGGTTTTTCCCAAGAACAGAAACGTTTTCGGCGTCGGGGCGCTGGTTGTTTACAAGGGTGTCGTAAATTATCATTGCACCGGCGATAACGGTAATGATGATCACGAGCACGACGAGGATGTATTTCAGCTTGTTGCGAAGATCGTTGGAAGTCCGATTGACCTCCCTCGGCGCGACGAAATCCTGCTGATTGTTGTCGATTTCGATCTTTAAGCTGTCGTCAACATTTTTTTCGGTGATGAAATCGGGCAATTCATCCTCCCATTTCGGAGCTTCGGAAGGGAGATTTTTTCTTGATTCTTCGTCCGGGTCGATGAACGGGATCGGAGGCATGCCCTGCATCCTTTGATTCGTGTTGTTATTGTTGTTTTTCTTCATTCTTTCGCCTCTGAAAAAATATTTCAAGCGTTAGCTTTTTTGTTGTTTTTCGGTTCGATCTGCGATATGATTATCGCCGCAAACATTGCCGCACAGCCGAGATAGCCGTAAGGGAAAGCAAGCCGCTCATGCAAAATCAACGCGCCGCCTATCACGCTGAAAACCGATTCAGTGGACAGGATTATGGCTGAAAGCGTCGGCTCAACTCGCCTTTGACCGAGTATCTGGAGAGTATATGCGACTCCGACGGACAAAACGCCGCCGTAGAGTATCTCGATTTTTGTCGCCCACGCGTCCGCAAAGCTCACGTCCTCAAAAATCAGTGCGCAAGCAAGGCTCAGCACGGCGCAAGCCAAAAACTGTGTGGTTGAATATTTAAGCGGGCTGACGCCTTTTTCGGTAAAATGATCTATCACGATTATGTGAAGCGACCAGAAAAGAGCGCCGGCAAGTATGAGCGCGTCGGAAAAAGTAAAACTCAAGGAGTTCCCGTCCGTCATGCAAAGCATATACAGCCCTGCGACGGCGAAAGCCACGCCGATCCAAGTCAGAACGCTCGTCCTTTTCCTGAAAAACACAAAGGCCATTATCGGCACAAGGACAGTATAAACGCCTGTAAAAAAACCGGCTTTCCCCGCCTGAGTTCCGTAATAGATGCCAAGCTGCTGAAGGTTTGCGGCGATGAACAGAATTATCCCCGTCAGCGCACCGCCTTTGAGCGTCATGCTTAAACTATCGCGGGATTCGCCTTTTCTCTCAAAGATCAACGCCGCTATCCCGACAGTCAAAGCACCGAGGACATATCTTATACCGTTATAGGCAAAGGGTGTCATCGACCTCGACTTCACCTGAGCCACAAACGCAGTTCCCCAGATGAATGCGCAGGAAAACAGTATGACGATCGATTTCGGATCGTTTCTTTTGTTCGACTTATCAGACCTGCTCATAATATTTATTTCTTTTGGCTTTCCGGATCTTTACAACGATGAACCAAATCACAGCAAGAGCGGCGACGCTTCCGATGCCGATATAAGTCGAGAGGTTTGAGCTTCCCTCCAATTTCAGGCTGTTCCAGCGGTCGGACATCATGTTGTTCATATCGCTGTTAAAGTTGTGATAGTATTCGGTAATCGGTTCTTCCGTGGGATAGATGTATTCGTTACCCTTGAGCGAATAATCCTCGTTTTCGACAACAGTCCTGTTCGGTGAAGCGTAGCAGATGTATTCCGCATTTTCGAGCGCGATCTCGGACGTGAGCAAAAAGTCGATATAAAGCTCAGCCGCCGTCTTGTTCTTCGCGCTGTTCGGAATGCAGACAGAATCAACGAAGACGTTAGTCCCCTCTTTCGGGAAATAGAAATCGAGGTTTTCGTTCACTTCCGACATCAGCAGGAAATCGCCGACATAGTAAGAGGCAATCGCGGCTTCTCCGCTTTCCATCTTGCTGAAAACCTCATCTGCAACGTAAGCCTGGACGAGAGGTTTTTGCTCTACGAGCTTGCTGTAAGCGCGGTCCCAGTCGTCTGTGCTCGTGGAGTTGACGTCGATGCCGAGCAAAAACTGCGCCGTGGCGAAAGCATCTCTTGGATTATTATACTGCAAAATGCTTCCCTTATACTTGCTGTTCCACATGAGATCCCACGATCCGACATCTTCGGGGTCGACCTTCGTCGTGTCGTAGATCACGCCGATCATTCCGACGTTATACGGCACGGAATACTCGTTGTCGGGATCGAAGTAGAGGTTTTTGTATTCATCGAGGATATTGGAATAATGAGGGATATGAGAGAAATCCAGCTTTTGCACCATATCCTCCTCGATCAGCCTTGCGATCATGTAGTCGGAAGGGATAACGATGTCGTAGCTTGTACCGCCGCTTTTGAGCTTCGTGTACATATCCTCGTTCGTGTCATAGGTGGTGTAGTTTATCTTGATCCCGGTTATCTCTTCAAATATCGCGTTGACGTCAGCGGCGCCGTCTTTGCCGTCGGCGATGTATTCGCCCCAGTTGTAGACGTTGAGCTGAGTTCCTTTCAGCGGCGCGGAAGCTTCGCGCAGATAATCGAAATCATCATCTTCTGCGCTGGCGCTGATGAATGCCGAGAGCGCAACTATTACGGAAATCAAAACCGCAACAATTCTTTTCATTCGGTTTTTTCTCCTCTGATACTTCTTTTTTCGGATTTGCTCTGGAAAAAGTTTTTAAGGATGAGCAAAATCAGTATTGCAAAAAACACGGTCGTCGAAAGCGCATAGACGGTCGGGTCAAAGCGCTTTGTCATGGAGTAGATCTTTACGGGAAGAGTCTGCCAAGACGATCCGGTTACAAAATATGAGATAACAAAATCATCTATAGAAAGCGTTATCGCCATGAGAAATCCGGAAATTATTCCCGTTTTGATCGAAGGGAGGACGACCTTGAAAAACGCTTTTGCGGGCGTACAACCGAGATCGTACGCGGCTTCGCTGAGGTAAGCGTCCATCTGCCTGAGTTTCGGCAGGATCGAGAGGATAACATAAGGCAAATTGAACGTGATATGGGTTATCAGAAGTGTCCAGAAGCCGAGAACGTCGCTCTTTTTCAGGATCAATCCCGAAAAAGTGAACAACAGCAGCATCGAGATACCCGTTACTATGTCAGGGTTCATCATCGGGATGTTGGTAACGTTCATCAAAAGGCTCTTTGCGCTTTTTTTCGTCATCCTTTCAATTCCGACGCAAGCCATCGTTCCGAGAACGGTCGATATGCTCGCGGAGAGAAACGCGATTATCAGCGAATGGTAAAGCGCCTTGATGATCTCGCTGTCGTAGAGAAGATCCCTGTACCATTTCAGCGAAAAGCCTGTCATCACGGAAGTGCTTCTCGAAGAGTTGAACGAGAAAATTATCATTACTATAATGGGCGCATATAAAAGGATCAATATCAGCGCCGTATAAGCGATGCCGAGCGGGGTTTTCTTTTTCATATCATGACCGCCCCCTCTTCTTCATCGCCAAATCTGTTCATCACGAACATGCAGATGAGTATCAGCACCATCAGCACAAGAGAGATAGCCGAGCCGAGATGCGGGTTGTTGTTCTTGACGAAAAGGCTTTCGATTATCTCGCCGATGAGCGCCGTCTTTGAGCCGCCGAGGCGCTGGGAAATGAAGAACGTGCTGACGGACGGGACGAAAACCATCGTCGCGCCGGAAACTATCCCCGATCTGCTCAAAGGAATTATGACTTTCAAAAAGACGTTGCGCTTGTTTGCTCCGAGGTCGTATGCAGTTTCGATAAGGCTTACGTCCATTTTGGTCATGGCGGAATAGACGGGCAGTATCATGAACGGCAAAAAGTCGTACACCATGCCGAGGATGACCGCAAAGGGCGTATTGATCATCTTTATCCTGCCGATCCCGACAGCCTCAAGGAAGGAGTTAATAATACCAGTGTCGGAAATCAGAGCCATGATCGAATAAGTCCGAAGCAGAAGGCTCATCCACATCGGGAGCATGATGAGCATGACCATCGTGCCCTGAGTCTTCGGGGCAAGGTTTGAGATCACGTAGGCAAACGGGTAAGCGATCACAAGGCAAATCACAGTGACGATTATGCCATACCAAAGCGAACGAAGAAATACGTTAACGTAAGTGTAATAGCCCATCGCCTTGATGTTTTCAACGGTAAAATCACCGTTTCTGTCGGTAAAAGCGTAATAGACGACCATCACAAGTGGGACGACGATAAAAATCGCAGCCCAGACGATATGGGGAGCGGAAATAAGTTTTGAAAGAAGAGAGTTCTTTTTCATCGCCTTACTCCTCCGTGACGTCGGACAGATGCTCGATCTCGTCGCTGAACGTGCTGTAGTCGCCGTATCTTCCGGAGTATTCGGATTTTTTCATGATATGGATTGAGTCGGGGTCGATGTCGAGACCTATCCTGTCGCCGACAAACTGCTCCTTGGTCGTCTGGATCATCCATTTAAAGCCGTCGATGTCGACAATGATCTCAAAATGAACACCCTTGAAGGTCACTGAAGTGACTACGCCGGAGATCATGCCTTTTTCGTAATCGGTGACGACGATGTCCTCCGGTCTGATGACGACGTCAACTTCCTCGGAGATGCCGAAGCCTTTGTCAAGGCACTGGAAAGTGTGGCCGGAGAATTCGGCTCTGAAGTCCTCTTTCATAACGCCGTCGAGGATATTGCTTTCGCCGATGAAGTCAGCAACAAATGCGTTCTTCGGCTCGTTATATATCTCCTGGGGAGTTCCGATCTGCTGGATCATGCCGTTGTCCATGACCACGACCGTATCGGACATGGAGAGAGCCTCCTCCTGGTCGTGAGTGACATAGATGAAGGTGATGCCCATCTCCTTCTGGATATTCTTCAGCTCGACCTGCATATCCTTGCGAAGCTTCAGATCGAGCGCGCTGAGGGGCTCGTCAAGCAAAAGGACTTTCGGATCGTTCGCAAGTGCACGCGCGATTGCAACACGCTGCTGCTGACCGCCCGAGAGAGAATCGACGTTCCTTTTGCCGAAGCCTTTCAGATTGACAAGCTCAAGCATCTCTCCGACAGTTTTTTTGATCTCTTCCTCGCTTTTCTTCTTCAGACGAAGGCCGAACGCAACGTTCTCGTAAACGTTGAGGTGCGGGAAAAGAGCATACCGCTGGAATATCGTGTTGACCTGCCTTTTATGAGGCGGAATGTCGTTTATCTTTTTGCCGTCAAAAATAACATCGCCACCGTCGGGCTCAACAAAACCGGCTATTACCCGAAGAGTAGTAGTCTTTCCGCAGCCTGACGGTCCAAGCAATGTTATGAATTCTTTATCTCTAATGCTCAGGTTTATGTCGTTGAGCACCTTTTCATCACCGTAAGATTTTGAGATGTTTTTGAGTTGGATGATCACTTTGTTTTCCAATTATGCAGCCCCTTCCTTTTATAAAAATATATATCAGACGATCACTCTTTGAGGCTCGTCTCTCTCTTTTCTTAAAATTGCTCCGGGAGCGATCTGCTCGCTCGTCGCAAACGAAAGCTTCATCATCGCTTTGTTCGCGGCGGGAACATTTTCTCCGTCCTCGTTTTTCAGGTCGACAGCTTTGACCTTAAAAGGGATCTTGCCCGGTTGCAAGACTTCAAGCTCGTCGCCTTCAAAAAACCTGTTGCGCTGGACAGCGAACAACCTTCCGTTTTCGCATCTTTCGGCGACGGCAACAACGTCCCACTCGCGCCTGTAGCCGCCTTCGTAGCAGACCTGCGCGTCGTCAAGCGGAGAGGAAAAGTAAAATCCGGTGCAATATTCACGGTAGCTGACTTTTCTCATCTCGTCCCTGATCCAACTGCTTATTACAAAATTGCTCTTATCCTCGCATTTCAGGTATTCATCGACCGCCGCCCTGTAAGCGTTAGTCACAACGGCGGTATAATAGGCGGATTTGGCTCTGCCTTCAATTTTAAAGGAAGTCACTCCGGCGTCAACAAGCTCCGGAATATGTTCGATCATACACATATCGCGCGCGTTGAGGATAAACGTGCCGTTTTCGTCCTGATCGACGGGGAAATAAGTCCCGGGGCGGGTCTCCTCCATGAGATGATATTTCCAGCGGCAAGGCTGGGCGCAGTCGCCGCGGTTTGAGTCCCTTCCGACAAGGTAGTTGGACAGAAGGCATCTTCCCGAAAAGGAAACGCACATTGCCCCATGCACGAAGCACTCGATCTCAAGCTCGGGCGGAGTTTTTTCCCTCAGCGTTCTGATATCCGTGAGCGACATTTCTCTTGCGAGAACGACGCGGCTCGCGCCCATTTCATAAAGAGTTTTCGCGGTCTGATAGTTCATTATTCCTGCCTGAGTTGAGATGTGGATATGAGTGCCGGGGGCATATTTTTTCGCAAGGGATAATGCGCCGACATCCGAGATGATCAGCGCGTCGACGCCGATATTTTCAGCCGTTTTCAGAAAATCCGGGAGAAGATCGATCTCCTCGTTGGTAGAAACGGTGTTGCAGGTCAGATAGACTTTTACACCTTTTTCGTGGCTCATTTTTACGGCAGTTTCAAGCTCCCCTGAGTCAAAATTCCCGGGGGAAGTCCTCATGCCGAACATCTTCCCTGCAAGATACACTGCGTCAGCGCCGAAATCGAGGGCGCACTGCAGCCTCTCCATATCCCCCGCGGGCGCAAGCACTTCGGGGATCACGTTGTTGTTTTTCAAATCATTCACCGCAAATCAATAGTATTGAGCGCTGAGCTCTTCATTGACTTTCTTCGCTTCTTCAAGGTTTCTTGCAAAATCGACTTCGTTGGAAGCGTAATAGATTTTGCCGCTGTCATCGTGGTTGAAATAAAGAGCGTTGAGAGTTTCGTCCGGATAGAGCGCAGCGGCGATCGCCTCTTCGCCGGGGTTGCAGATCGGGCCCGACGGGAGACCTGTTTTTTCTGCAGTGTCGTAATATTTTTTGTATTTGCTTTCTTTACCGCTGCCGACAAGCTCGGTGATGTATTTTGTGACGTAGTTAGAGGTCGAGTCGCACTGAATGTAGGGATAATCGACCGAACGTTTAAGCCTGTTGTGGATTACGGCGGAAACGCCCGCCATCTGCTCGGAGGAACCGGCTTCTTTTTCGATGATGGAAGCGATGGTGACGATCTCGTTTACGCTCATACCCAGAGCGTCAGCCCTCTGCTGGTATTCGGTTGTCCATTTCTTCTTGAAGTTGTCAAGGAATTTCCGGATCACACTGCTGGCGGATTCGCCGATAAAGAATTCATAGGTGTCCGGGAACATGAAGCCTTCAAGCTGTGTCACAACTTCTTTACTATCAGTGAGGAACGAGTAGTTGTACTCGAAATTCAGAGAGTTGAGGAATTTTTTGTTGCTTTCGATAACTTCGTTTTTGACAAGCTTGTCCATCATCTGCTGAACAGTCCAGCCTTCGGGGAACGAGAGCGACACGGTCTCCTGGCTTGTGTACTGGTTGTTGCCTTTTATCTCGTCGAGCATTCCCTCAAGCCCCATGTCGGTGCTCAGGTAATAAACTCCGCTTTGATATTTTGATTTTGTATATCCTCTGAAGCCGGAAAAGAACTTGCAGAAGGATTTGTTGTGTATCAGCTTCGCGTCCTTCAGGAGCTTGATTATGTCCGAAGTCGAAGCATTCTCCGGGACGGTGACGATCACTTCTTCATCGTTTCCGTTGATGGCAAGGACGTCGTTGATGCATCCGATGCCGATGCCGGAAAGCAGCGCTGTAACAAGAACTATGGAGATCACAGATATGAGAAGCTGTTTGAGATAGTTCGGCTGACTCCTGCGCAGGGCTCTTTTCGCTCTGCGGCGGGCTCTTTGTTCTTCCCTGGAGTTGCCCGTATTCTCGCGCCTGAAATTGTTCGCCATGTTATCGCTCGTGATTTTTTTGCTGTTTATGCGCTCGTTGGCGTTCTTGGGAGAGAGAGAGCTCTTGTATCTTGAGATCGGTCTGTCGCCGGGATGGGGGCCTTCGGTTTTCGCCGCGGTTTTTTTGGGAGAAGAGTTTCTCGGCATGGCGTTAGCCATTCCCCTGCCCGCCTTGGACGAAGCAGAAGCTACTGCGGAGCTGTCAAACAACTGAGTTGAGCCTTCGGCGTCGGCTTTGGGCTTTGGTTTTGCGACCTTTGTCTTTCCTTCGTAAGAGGAAGCATATATTTTTTCAGCCATTTTGTCCCTGTTTTTCTGGTAATTGGCAAAGTAAACCTCACCGTTTGTAGCAGGCTTATTGTCCTGAACAAACGCCTGCTTATCAACGGGCTTGGAAGGGTTATTGTTCTTGTTGTTAGTGTCGTTCATCTTATGCCTCCCGACTGTCGGCGCAATCTATAACGCCGTTTTGAGTGATTATATAATCCATTCTCGCATCAAATTGAGAACAAGGAACGTCGTCGATGATAAAGCATTCATAAGAAAGGGCGATCTTCGTCAGATCCTTACCTTCGAGAAATCTGTCGTAAAAGCCTGCGCCGTAGCCGAGCCTTCCGCCGCGTTTTGAAAAGCAGAGTCCGGGCACGATGCAGATCGCGCTGCCGCCAGAAAACATTCCGGTCTCCCCGTCGGGCTCGGAAACGCCCATGAATCCGCAGGTTAGCCTCGTCGCTTCGTTATACTCATAAAAAGCCATACGGCTGTCGGCGAAAGTTTTGGGGTAATAGAGCTTAACGCCTTTTTCAAGCAGGGTTTTTGAAATACGCCGGGTATCGACTTCCTGCGTCAAAGAATTATAACAAAGCACACAGGTATTTGAAAAATCGAAAGAAGAAAACAAAAGCTCGCAGATTTTTTCGTCCCAGAGGTCTTTTTGGTCTTTTGGGATAGATCTTCTCTTTTCAAGCACCGTCTTTCTGAGCGACGCTTTTTTCAAATCAATGTCGCAGGTCATCTTCTCTGAAGTGAATCTCCGACAGCCTTCGCCTTTTGCGCTCCGACAAACTGCTCGGCGATCTTAAGCCCGAAATCGATCGCGGCTCCGGCGCCTTTTGCGGTGATGATTTTACCGTCCTGAGTTACAAGCTCGCCGGTGTATTCACAGCCGAGCTTTTCGGCGTAGTCGGGGTATGAGGTAGCCCTTTTGCCTTTGAGCAAGCCTTTGTTGGCGAGGATTGACGGTGCGGCGCAAATGGCGCAGATGAGCCTGTCGTTCTTAAAGGCGAAGTCGATAAAGCTCTGGACTTTTTCGCTTTTTTCGAGGTTGGGCGTGCCGGGGATCCCGCCGGGCAAAACGACAGCGTCGATCGAGTCGTTCGCCTGAACGAACTTGTCTTCAACGTCGCAGACGAGCCCCATGTTGTGCGAGCCGATTATCATCTGGGAGCCGACTCCGACGCTGACGGTGTCAACGCCGCAGCGCCTTAGCATATCGATCGTTGCGATCGCTTCAACTTCTTCAAAACCGTCCGCTATAAAAACGTAAACCATATTTGCACCTCATTCAAGATTCAGTCCGAGATAAAACTGATTTTTTGAGAATTCCTTACATACGCTATCAAATTTATAGTATATCATACCTTTGCTGTTTTTGCAACAATTTTCGACGTAGAAAGTGCAGACTTTCACCTTTTTTACATCAAAGAATTTACACGCCGCATTGAGAGTATCTTCAAGCAACTTATTGTCGACACAGATTTCGTCGATCACAAGGTTATCTGCGTATTTTTCATAGTGGAAATATCCCGCCATTCTGCCGTTTTCAAGCGCTGTCAAAACGTTATTCCCGAAAGCAAAGCGGAGATGTTTTTCGTCCCAAGAAACGTGGGGAATATTTTCAAGACAGCTTTCTCTTATCGAAAACAATTCTTCATGAGTCGCCTCTCTCAATACAACTTCAGGAACGTTTTTGGTTTTATTATGTTCAAAAGAGTAGTTATAGAAGCTGTCGGAGAAACCGAGGCTTTGATAAAAGGCTCTGTTTTTTTCGTTGCTCGGGGTCAGAAACAGCGCTGGTTTTTCGTCTTTAAGGGACTTGACTTCTTCGATCAGCCCGCTTGCAAAGCCTCTTTTTCGATATTCCGGTAGAGTTGCAACGGCGTAGATATACCAAGCATCGACGGTGTTTTCAGCCGATGCGAGCTTCGCCGGAAGGCAATACAGCGCGCTGACGATCCTGCCGTCCTCGCGGCGAAAAGCGACCTTTATTCTGTCGCCGAAGGATTTAAAAAAGCTTTCGATATATTCCTTTTCGTCGCCGAAGCAGGTTCGCCAGAGATGAATCAGCTCGGAAGAATCGTTTTTGTCAAAATTCTTAATCAAAACTTCACCTTTTTTCAGCAAAGTAGAAGTTGCTCAGGCGGCAGGGATGGTACGACAGCTTTGCCTTCCTGAGCCCCTCGATGCCGAGGTCCTCCTCACGGTTGACAAACTCAAACCCGGAAAGCTCACGCCTTGCAAACTCGCGGTTAATCATCGGGTATGCGCCCCTCATATCATAGAACGCTTTTTCGACGTGGGTGCAAAAGTATGAGTCGTTCAGCTTTTCGCCAAAGGTGTATGCGCAAACCTTGTTGTCCACCCTCAGAAGCCCGCCGACTAATCCGAGCCTGTCAAAGTTTTCAAAAGCTCGTTTTATTGCGATCTCCTCTTTGTCGGTGCCGGTGCTGACCTTGTCAATATTCTTTTCGTTCCACTCGTCGTTCATCCGGAGGCATTCGGCGATGTTTGCGCTGCCGATGCTCTCATACGACCAGTTATAATTCTTTTCAAAATATGCAATATGATTTCGCTTCTGATGATACTTTTTGCCGGGCAGATCGCTCAGGTCGGAGACTTTGTAGATGTAGTCGGACGAATCCCTGTCGAACGATATTTCGTATTCATCGCCGCGAAAGGCTCGAAGCGACTTAACGTCGTTTTCGTCGAGCCCGAAAAAGCTGATATTCCCGTATTCGTTTTCAAGCTTTGAGACGACAGCTCCAACATCGCCCTCCCCTTTCGGGAAACAGAAAGCATATGTGCCGTCATCGTTTATTGAGCGTGAAACAAACAAGCCGTCGATCTTACAGATCTCGACCCTGTAGATCCCGCACCACATTAAGAGATTTCCGAAGCAGAAAGCGCAGTCGACGGTTCCCGATTTCAGAAAGCATTCTCTCACCCATTCGGAGTCGGACAAATCAGGTATTTTAAAATCAAACATACAAAAACTTTTTCACTTTCCCGAAAATTTCAGCGGCGATGTCGTCGATCTTTCTGGGCATACCGTTTTCGGCGCAACGGATGAATACCCAGCCCATTTTTTCGCCTGCAAATTTTGCGGCTTCCCTGCATTTTTCAAGGTAGGCTACGTTTGCCTCGTGGACGTCTTTTTTCACTTCATCGCCGTCGTACCTTTTGCTCATCATTTTTTGGGAAATGTCGATCGGCATATCAAGGTAGATCACCAGATCGGGCTTCGGCACGCCGATTTTTTCATATTCAAAATCCTCAAGCCAATTGATGAAAAAGTCCCAGTCCTCCCTGCAGATCTTGTTCATCTGATGGTAGGCGTTGGAAGTGGCGTAACGGTCCGCAAGGATGACCTTTCCGCCTTCGTAATCGTCTTTCCAGATCGTTTTGAAGCTTGCAAACCTGTCAACAGCGTAAAAAGCTGAGGCGGCATAAGCGTTCACATCGGAAGGATCTTTGCCGAATTCGCCGCCGAGGTACATCTTTATGAGCGCAGACGAATTGCTCTCGTAACAGGGCAGTTTGATCTGCTTGACCTGAAGCGACAGGCTCTCAAGATTCTTCTTGAGTATCTCGATTTGTGTGCTTTTTCCGCTGCCGTCAAGGCCTTCGACGACGATCAGCTTTCCTCTATTGTTTTTCATATCTTTTTCCCTTACTTTTACTTTCCGAAAATCTTTTCGGCATATCTGACAGATTCCATCGCATCTTTGGCGTAATAATCGGCTCCGATGCTTTGGGCATATTCTTTTGTCAAAACTGCTCCGCCGACAATGACTTTACAATCGAGCTTTTCATTGTGGATCAGTGCAATCGTCTCCTCCATTGAAGAGACAGTTGTCGTCATCAGCGCGCTGAGTCCGCACAGCGTTGCGCCGGTTTCCCTGATTTTTTCGACAACGGTTTTCTTGTCAACGTCTTTTCCAAGGTCGATAACCTCATATCCGTAGTTTTCGAGGAGTACCTTGACGATGTTCTTGCCGATGTCGTGGATGTCGCCCTTGACGGTGGCGAGGATGACAGTGCCTTTTGAAACGGAATTCTTCGGCATCTTCTCCCTGACGACCTCAAAAGCTTCCTTCGCGCATTCCGCGCTCATGAGAAGCTGGGGAAGAAAGACGGTGTTGTTTTCAAAACGCCTGCCGACTTCGTCGAGAGCGGGAACGATCTCGTTTTCGATGACGTAAATCGGATCGTATTTTTCAAGGCTTAGTCGAGCATTCTTAACGCTGCTCTTCTTCAAACCGGTGATAATAGCATTCTTCAGCTGCGAAGTATCTGCGCCATCGTCGGCGGATTCCTCCTTGGGCGAAAATCTGGAAATATATTGCAGGAAATTTTCGTCGCGGCAATTCAGAGCGTTGAAAGCGGCGTAAGCATTCATCATCTTCTCATTGCCGGGGTTCATTATCGCGCAATCAAGCCCAAGCTGCATGGCGTTGGCGAAGAAAATGCTGTTTAGCTGTTCCCTCTCCGGCAAGCCGAACGAAACGTTTGAAACGCCGAGGCTTGTCCTGATACCGGCTTCGTGGAGCATTTTCACGCTTTCGAGCGTAACGACAGCGCTGTCGGCTCCGCTTGAAACTGTCATGACAAGAGGATCGACTATGATGTCCTTCTTTTCGATACCGTATTTCTTCGCTTCTTCGATTATCTTCAGGGCAAGCTCAAACCTGTCCTCAGGGCGGTCGGGGATACCCTTTTCGTCGAGCGTGAGGGCGATCAGCGTGCCGCCGTACTTCTTGACGAGCGGGAAGATCGCGTCCATTGATTCTTTTTTTGCGTTGACGGAATTGATGAGCGGTTTGCCGTTGTAGATCCTCATCGCGCGTTCCATCGCCGCGGGATCGGAAGTGTCGATCTGTAAAGGAAGCTCGCAGACGGATTGGATTTCAAATACAGTGCTTTCGAGGACGTCCGCCTCGTCGATCTCCGGGATTCCTACGTTGACGTCAAGAATATGCGCGCCGTTCTTCTGCTGCAGCAAAGCCTCGTCGAGAATATAAGTCACATCGTTTTCCCTGAGCGCCTGTTTGAGCTTTTTCTTTCCGGTGGGGTTGATCCGCTCGCCTATGATCAGCGTCTTGTCGGATATGTTTACCGCATCTGCATAGCCGGTCACAACAGTGAGTTCTTTTTTCGGAATATAGCTGAATCGTTCTCCTTTGATCTTTTTTACCGTTGCTTCAATATATTCCGGCGTAGTGCCGCAGCATCCGCCGAGGACACCGACGCCTTTTTTTGCAAACGAGAGCATATACTCCGAAAACTCCGAAGCGTCGATGTCGTAGACTGTTTTGCCGTCCCTTCTCGTCGGAAGTCCCGCGTTGGGACAGGCAATGACGGGAGTTGATGAAACTGCAAGGAGTTTGTCGACGACATCCGCCATCTGTTTTGGGCCGAAAGAACAGTTTGCGCCCAAAGCGTCAACGCCCATACCCTCAAGAAATGCGGCAACGGTCTCAACGGACGATCCGCTCATGAGCTTCAGCCTTTCGTCAAAAGCGCAGGAAGCAAAGATCGGCAGATCGCAGTTTTCCTTTGCGGCGATGACGGCGGCTTTCAACTCGTAAAGATTCGACATAGTTTCAATCAGGATCAGATCGACTCCGTACTTGACTCCGATCCTTACTGTCTCGGAAAACGCTTTGACAGCGTCCTCAAATTCAAAATATCCGAGAGGCTTGAGAATCTTGCCGAGAGGCCCTATGTCAAGGGCGATATACTTTTCGCCCATATCGGCTTCTTCCACGGCGTTTTTGGCGTTCTCCACTGCACAGCGGATGACCTCGTCAAGGTTGTCATATTTCAGGCAGTTTGCTCCGAAGGTGTTGGTGGTGACAACGTCTGCCCCGGCGAGAATATAGCTCTTGTGAATATCGGAAACGACCTGCGGCGACGTGATGTTCACGCTTTCGGGCAGACGTCCAAGCTCAAGCCCGCTTTTCTGGAGCATTGTGCCGAATCCGCCGTCGAGGAAGAGGAAGCCTTCTTTTAGTTTTTGTCTGATGTCAGTTTTCATATCTTTTACCTTTTAATGATACGGGAGAGATTGTCCTGTATAGCCTTCGCAACGTCGGGCTTGTTCATGGAATAAACGTGGACGGCGTTGATGCCGTTTGCATAAAGGTCGATGATCTGCGAAGTAGCGTAGGCGATGCCCGCCTGCTTCATGGCGAGCGGATCGTCGCCGTACCTGTCGACAAGTTTTTTGAACTTAATGGGCATGAAAGAGCCGGAAAGCTTTATCGCTCTGTCAATCTGGTTTGCGTTAGTTATCGGCATTATTCCCGCGACAACAGGGACGGTAATGCCCGCTTCACGGATCTTGAAGAGGAAATTATAAAAAATATCGTTGTCAAAAAACATCTGCGTCGTAAGGAAATCACATCCTGCGTCGACCTTATCTTTCAGGTGGAGAATATCGTCGCGCTGGTTTTTGCTTTCGGGGTGGACTTCGGGATAGCAAGCGCCGCCGATGCAAAGCTCGGGAGCGTATTGTCTGATGTCGGCAATAAGATCGGTCGCGTAGCGGTAGTCCCATCCTGAGCGGTCGTCGCCCAGCCTTTCGGCGGGAATGTCGCCCCTGAGAGCCATTACGTTCTCTATGGATGCCGACTTGAATTTTTCTATCATCTGACGGACGGTGTCCTTTGTGGAGGAAATACATGTCAGATGAGCCAAAGAAGCAACGGAGTATTCGTCCTTAATGTTCCGGGCAATTTTCAGGGTATATTCGCTCGTGCCTCCTCCCGCTCCGTAAGTTACGCTCATGAAAGACGGAGAAAGCTTTGCGATCTCCTCGGTCGCCTCTTTTACGCTGTCATAAACCGCGTCCGTCTTCGGCGGGAAAACTTCAAAAGAAAGAGATGGTTTTTCCGATGTGATGATGTCGATAATTTTCAAGATGCACACCCCCATAGTAATTCAATCTATATTAACACATTTCGCGCCGATTATCAAGTAATGAAAAAAGAAAGTTTTTTTAAGCGTTTTTCTCACATTTTTCACCGCAACGCTCTCGAACTTAATTGGTGTTTCATCGGTCAACAGCCGGCAAAAAACCCCGATGCAAATGCACCGGGGCAATATGTTTTACAGAATATTAACGAGTTGAAATCATGCTTCATCAAGAGATAGCATAAAACATTTACTTTCTGCTCGCGCACTTCGGTAAAGATTCAGATAAACACCGGCACGGCTTGGGTCAAGCGTCACGCTTGCTCGCGCACTCGATGAAAGAATCAGATAAACACTGACACGGCATGGATGCAACGGCACGTTGCTCAATACCATATCCAGCCGAAGAGGATGATCTTGATTATCCACTGGATGGCGGAGAATTGGACGGATACCGTGCAGGTATCTGTTACGGTGTTGCCGCTGTTTTTATCGGTTACCGTGCAGGTTATAGTTGCCGAGCCGGGGGTAAAACCAAATGTCTTGTTGCTCATCACCCTGCCGCTGTTGTCGACAGACACGACCGACGGGTTGGAGGATGTAAACGTCACTTCGTAATCTGCATCTTCGTCGGCGGTGATTTGCGGTGTGATGGTCGCAGAGGATTTGTAGCCGAGAGAGACATCATCTATCCTGACGCTTCTGAGGTTTGGTGCATCCTGAATTTTGATGTAATATTCCTGTCGGATTTCGCAACAAAGCTCAATTGTGTTTCAGTTGAAATCAACACTCCGTTTTCGTACCAGCCGAGGAAGTTTGCGCCTTCTTCGGGCGTTGCTTCAAGATTAACACGATCGCCTGAAGTTACGGTCAAGCCGTTCGATGCATAGCCATCGCCTTCGGTTGAAACGTCGATTTTGTATCTGATTATCTCGTCACCTGTCATGTTTTCCGTCGGTTGGATCGTAGCGCCTGTCGGGGATTGGATCGTGTAAGTGTCAAGATCAGTACCTTCGGTCATATCGGCTTTATAGGCTTTTCCGTTTTCGATTGGCACATTGAAGAAATTGACTCTTTGAGTTTCTGCAGAATCGCAGTCAACTCTGGAAACAGAATAGTCCATCGTGCCGTTGTCGTTGCCGATAAGTCTTACTTCATAGTTTCCGTCAGAGGGAAGCCAGAATTCCTTTTGTTCGCCTTCAACGTACATATTGACGGAGTTTTCTTTTGCAGCGATCTCTTCATCAACGACGTTGTTGACTATCCTGCCGACGAGCTCATTCGTATCTTTGTCATAGACTTCAACGTCAACGGGACAGTTGACAAGTGAATATTCAGACCAACGCATTGTGGTTGCCTCTAATTCTGTCAATGAAAGAAGGTATGCACAATACAAGTGCGGACAGTGAGCATCACCGAACTTTTTGCTTAAACCAACAAGACCTTCTTCACTTTCCCAATAAAAGTATCCCATAAATTCTTTAAAAGGTGTATTTCCAAAATTCTTGACATGTAAGAATGCAATTTTGTCTATCAGATCTGGATTCGATATGACAGGAACAAAGTAATACTGGAAGAATTCATAGTAGGATACTTTTACGTTAAACAAATTAAAAATCAATGGACTTATTCGGATATAATAGTTATAATATCTATCCATAGCTTGTGTATAGTTGTTTGTTTCAACGCCCAAGGATTCCAACAACGGCTTCATCACGTCATGCAGAGCCTTTTCACCGTCATACGAATTGTATTCCGCTCCCGTAGACAACGCATTGAAATAACCAAGCATATTATTTTTGTATGTATCGTAGTTATCTGAATTTGATTTGCTGGGAAGAGTAAATGTCTCTCCAAAACGGTGATAACCCCAAGCTTTTGGTAACAGCTTTGTGACAAAGTCTTCAGGATTTACGAAATTAAAAATCCTGTCGTATTCCGGTCCATCTGTAACGTCTTTTGAAGCGCTGTTAGGCGTCGCGAAAGTGTAGGTATAGATATTGTCTTTTAGTACATATGCATCCTCATCAAAATTTGAAGCGTCGATAAGGTCAGCCGCAAGAAGATCGCTTGCCGCCGCACCGCGGCTGTGACCGCAGATGAGGAGTTTTACGTCTTCTTTCGGGACGTTCAGATTTTTTAAATAGCTTTCAAGGTGAGTCTTTACATATTCTTTTGCGTCATAAAAACCTACATGATATCTTTCTTTCACATAGCCCGCATGGTATTTAGAGCTTTCCCAACCCTGTGGGTCAAAGTTCGACGCCCACTGCGGATCTGCCGTGCCTATAAGTCCGGCAACTACAAATGTATATTCTTTTCCGTTTACGGTTACTTTTCTGTTGGCGAAGAAATAGTTTTCTTCGTCCCTGCCGGTGTTTTGGGCAACTTCCACGTTGTCTAATCCGATAGCATTTAAGGCTTTTGTAATATCGCTCTCACTTGCATATCCAATCGTAACAAGCTGGGAGGAAAGCTGAGCGAGAGAGTGATTATACTGTGTTGAAGGCGTGGAAAGCATATTTGCGCTGAAGTTTAACGTGGTAGAACCTTTGCCTCTGTCGCCGTCAGTCCATTCAACGTAAGCGGAAACACTTCCGTTGCCCGGCGATTCGCTGTTGTAATGTATCGTTGCGTTTGTTAATGGGGAATTATATGATCCGATACTAATGTTTTTCCACTGTTCCTGTGAGCCGGAATAATATACGTCTTTCAAACTTCTGCAATCATCAAATGCCCAAATGCCAATGCTCGTTACGCTGTTGCCTATCGTTACGCTTGTTAAACTGCTGCATTCGTAAAATGCCAAATCGCCAATGCTCGTTACGCTGTCGGGGATAACGATGCTTGTTAAGCTGGTGCAATCACTAAATGCACCATTGCCAATGCTCGTTACGCTGTCGGGGATCGTTACACTTGTTAAACTGCTGCAATAGTAAAATGCATCATTACCAATGCTCGTTACACCGGATTCGATCGTAACTGATTTGATGGATAGATTGTTGTAAAATGGTCCGTATTTGGGATTGGAATTATAACTATAATTGTACATCTTCCCTTCACCGCTGATGGTGAGAGCGCCTGTGGAAGAATTAAACGACCAATAAACATTGTCGCCGCACTTGCCTGTGGCGGCGAGGGTGTTATCGGAGACGTTTGCAGTCGTGAGGGTTTCGATAATATCTTCCACACCCTCTTTTGCGCTGACGGCGAGGGAGCAAAGCCCTTTCCACAAGGACGAGCCGACGCCCTTAAACCCGCTCAGCGGCGCCGCACCGAACAGGATCGCAAAAACAATTACAATTGACAATATACTTCTCAATACTCTTTTCATCTTTCTACCTCCGAATTTTATTTTAAAATTCTTTAACGGTTATCTCTTTAATACCAAATCCAGCCGAAGAGGATGATCTTGATTATCCACTGGAGGGCGGAGAATTGGACGGAAACCGTGCAGGTATCTGTCACGCTATGGCCGGTTGAATCTGTAACTGTTACCGTTATAGTTGCAGAACCTTGGCTGAAGCCGAACTGCTTTTGACTTGTCACTTTGCCGCTGTTGTCGACAGACACGACCGACGGGTTTGAGGAGGAATATGTCACGGTGTAGCTTGCTCCGGCTTCGGATTCCACCGACGCATTGATATATGCCGAGCTTTTATAATTCAATGAAATATCGCCGGCGCTGACGCTTTTTACACGGGGAACGCCGTACATATAGTTGATAACGGGCATCTGCTCCGGGGTGCGATCATAGTCGTGACCACCTGTATACCAGCCGAAAACATAATCGCCGAAATTAATGTTGTTCCACTGTTGTTTGCTGCCGCCGTAATTTATTGTTTGAAGGGCATTGCAGTTTTCAAAAGCATAGTCGCCGATTGACGTAACGCTCGCGGGAATGGAGACTGTTTGCAATTTTTTGCATCCGAAAAACGTCTGTTCGCCTATACTTGTCACACCGTCAGGAATGATAACCGACGTCAAAGCTGTGCAGGCGTAAAACGCCATATCGCCGATTTTTGTAACGGTGTTCGCTATGCTGATATTAGTCACGCCTTCAAGATACATAAAAGCGTTTTCACCGACACTTGTTACACCGTTTTCGATTATGATATTTTCACAGCCGTTTTTGCGGCAAATTTCTCGCCATGGTGCGAGTGAACTGAAATCCTGCATATCGCCGTTGCCGCTGATCGTCAACGTTTTCGTCAGCCCGTCGAAGAGCCACGACAGGTTACCAATGTTCCCGCCGACTTGAGCGGCAGAATAGTTTATTTTAGGCATTTCGCCGGAGGTGCGTTCAGTATAGCTTGTGTCATACCAGCCGAAAACGCAGCTTCCCATAGTGATCGAATTCCATTCGCTTTCGCTGCCTGCGTAGTTGATCGTTGCCAAATCATTGCAGTTTACAAACGCATAGTTTCCGATTGTTTTAACGCTTGAGGGAATGGAGATTGTTTGCAGTTTTTTGCATCCGAAAAAAGTCTGTTCTCCTATGCTTGTAACGCCGTCGGGTATTCTAACGGTTTCGATAAGCTCGGTTTTAAAAAAGGCTCTTTTCCCTATTGTTTTCAAACTATTGGGGAGATTGACCGCAGGAAGCTTGTAGCAGTTTTCAAAAGCGTAATTTCCGATGCTTTCAAGTTTTTCGGAAAATGTAAAACTGCTTAATCTCTGACAACTGTAGAAAGCGTTGTTGTCGATCGTCTCGATGCCGGATCCGCCGACGACAGTAGTCAACTTATAGCA
This sequence comes from Clostridia bacterium, assembly GCA_017454815.1. Taxonomy (GTDB): domain Bacteria; phylum Bacillota; class Clostridia; order Oscillospirales; family Acutalibacteraceae; genus SIG575. Next base: position 954 of record JAFTCG010000046.1, on the reverse strand, counting down.
TTGGGAAAAAGCAGAGCCGCCGACACTTGCAACTTTGCTGCCGATGGTTACGCTTTCAAGTTTGCTGTCGTTTTGAAAGGCACATTTACCGATCGATTCAACGCTGTCGGAGATCGTTGCGGTTTGCAAAGCGGTGAAATTATAGCATGCATAATCGCCGACAGCTGTAATGCCGTCTTGGATAATAACACTTTGACATTCACTGCTGCAGCTGCGCCACGGTCGGGAATCGGAGCTTTCGTAGGTTGGAATTGCACCCGAACCGCTGAAAGTTAACGTTTTTGTCGAAGAGTTGTAATCCCACGTAATTGACCCCGCAGTGCCGCCTTCTGCTAAAGCGGCAGGCATGCAGCAAATTATCATCAATAAAACAAGAATTAATGCAAGAATATTTTTTGCGATTTTCATAATATACCCTCCCGTTTTTTCTATAATCCAATTATACAAAAGCACCCGTCCAATGTCAACAAAAAATATAAAAATCCGGGTCAGCAAAACGCTCTGCCGACCAGGATTTGGTTTATATCGTGTGTAAATAGCATTTGAAACCATTGTAGCAAGGGCTTCCCGAGAATAGGGGTGTGCTCTCCCTCAAAAACATAGTCGCACTGCTTGCTTGGAGCGCTTCGCATTGCTCCTTGTTTTTTCACCTCACCGCTTCGCTTCTTCCGCCACAGGCGGCTGTTGATGTTTCTGCGCTTATGCTCTGAAATGATGTTGCTCACTTTGTTCGCAATGATGTGATGTTTGCCAACATGTGCCGCAGGCAAACATCATTGCCGAAGGCAACATCATGCGCGAAGCACACATCATTTGCTGCAGGCAAACATCATTGAAATTTTGTTGCAATGTCTCTTTTAAAGATTACTTTTAGCAGTTTTGCAAGAAGCGATAAGCGTTACTCTAATGGTTGCACAGTTATCTGATAAATTCTTATATGTTCTTTCGTCAATG
>JAFTCG010000045.1 GCA_017454815.1 Clostridia bacterium | reverse complement strand
TGTCTGTCTGTCAGGATTTTGCCATTTCTTCATTAGCTTGTCAACCCCTATTTTCGGAATAAATTTTCCAATTTCATCTTGCCATTTTTTTCGATTTCATTTTAAGTTTTTTGCAATTTTATTTTATCAAATTCCCCCGAAAAAATCAACCCAAAATGCAAAACTGCACAATCTGACGACAAAACTGCACAAAATCGGGCTTTATTTTTCGATTATGTAAATTACGCAACATAAAAAACCAACTGCATTTTTCGACAAATATCCACCTATATTGTACCCCCCACCCCCTGCGGGAAATGTCAATAGTTTTTCCGAATATTTTTTTGATTTTACAGAAAAAGACCGACCGCAAAGAACGCAGCCGATCGATCTCATTGTTTCGCTCAGAATAACTTTTTCATTGATTTAGCAGCCCCTGATGATTCAATCCTCGCTGCAAAAGCTCTTCCATTTTCCCGTCTGGAATATGCATATCAGCGCGCCGAGAGCCGCCGTCACGCTCCATATCACAGCCGTGATCTTCCAGTCGCTTTTTTCGACGATCTTCGCAATGCCGTACGTTGCCGAAGCACTTCCGACGTAGGTGCAGAAGTTAAGCAACCCCGACACGAAAGAAACGTTCCCGTATTTTTTGAAGCGGGACGGAACTATGCAGACAAGCAGCATATTCACGCCGTGCATGCATCCTATCAGGAACGCCGCCAATCCTACGCTCAGTATCGGGCTTTTTGCGTTGAAAACAGCAAGCAATGCCGCCGCGGCCGACCCTGTAATGAAAATCAGCGTTGACAAAAACAGCTCGTTTTTAAACTTTTCTTTGCTGTTGATCGCATTGACCACCCAGAACGAAATCATTCCGAAAACCGGGATCAGAACGCCCGTCAGGATCGAATGCTCCGTCGGCAGGCCGAAGGTTTCGCTGATGAGCGACGGAGTCCAGGTCGTAACGCCGTCGCGAAGCGTGCCGATGAGGACTATCGCTATCATGATAAAAATCATAAAGAACGGAATTTTGCCGCGCGGCTTTTTGGTTTTGCCGCTTTCGGTTTTCTCCGGCACCATACTGTTTTCGATCTCCGGGCAGGTTTTGACAACCACGAAAACCATCGAAAACGCCAGAACGGCGCAAAGCAGGAAGACGCTTCGCCAGCCCATTGATTTTCCGAAAACGTAAACTTCTGAAAACGAGCCGATCAAAAGCGAGCCGAGGACATATATCGCCGCAGTGCCCGCCGAGCTTCCCCACGAAACGCGAACGATCGCCGTTTTATAATCCTGCTCGTCAAAAAGCTCTGTCATCAGTTTCACGAGGGGCGGCCACATGAAAGACTGGGCGATACCGTTGACGCCCCAGACTACCGCCATCTGATAGGGAGACGAGCACACCGTGACGAGCACGTTCATCGCCGCGCTTGTCACCAAGCCCACCGCGATCAGCTTCTTGGGCTGGATCCTCTCGCCGAGCAGGCCGCTGAAAAGCTGTCCTGTTCCGTAGGTCGCGAAAAGAGCTGTCACACAGATCGAAACAAGCGATTTTTCAAGCCCCTCCGCGCGGACTATCTCGGAGATGAGTCCGCCGAAATTCACCCTCGTCATATAGCTTATCATATATACGACCGCCAGGATCAGCATCATTTTTGTAATTTTGCTTTTTTCAGTAATAATGTTCATGTTTAAGACCGCTTTTTGTTTTTCAAAGTATTATATCGCCTGATTCTTAGCTGTGAGTTAAATATGAAGAACGTTCCTGACCACAGTCCACACAACGATGGCGGCAAGGAAAGTCATGTTCAGCCATTCGGGTTTGGGGCAAAGCTTTTTCGTGCCGTCTTTTACGTACCTGACCGTATACGGGACGAAAACGTATAAAAGATATGCGATTATGGGCAAGGAGAGAGCGTTTTGTCCCATGGCGGACGCAAAATCAAGCCTCAAAAAATCGAGGAACGCTCCCGTCATGCCGCACCCGGGACATTTCAAGTGAAGAAACCGCCTTACGGGGCAGATATAAAAATTCGGGAATATCCTCCCCAAAACGATAAACGCTGCCATCATCGCCCCGATCGCGGCGATCGCCGAAATAGCTTTCAGTAACCTCTTTTTCATACCGTCACACACACAAAAAGGCTGTCGGTTTCCCAACAGCCCGCTGTTTTTTTTGGAATTATTCAAAATATTTGTTAATGTCGTTCTGGACAAGACCGATGAGAACGATCGGAATAAAGATCGCAAGAAGGATGTATCCGAGCATACTGTCGGTCGCCCTGCCTCTGTCGGCGTTCGCTTTGTCGATGCACGTTGCGGCGTCGTAGCCGAAAACTATGTAACCTGCCGTCGGAACAAATATCGTCAGAAGCAAAGATACTATCGGATCGAATTTGCTTGTTCCGCTCGCCTCGTGCAGCTCGTTCGCAGTCGTGTAGACCCACCACCATGCATAAATTCCGCTGGTGATGATCGAAAGGATCACTACCGTTGCAACACTTCTCTTTGTCATAAAAACCTACCCCTTTATTTGTTTTTCAAACCGACAAATCAGTCTGTGGAACAATTATACATTAATTGCTTCATCATGTCAATGAAAAATGAAGTGCTTTTTCAAAAATGACTTTGTTTTCTCACGCTCTGTCCGACTTTTTCCGATCCATCCTTTTTGCGAGCAGGCGGGAGGAATTGACGATCGCTATTATGCTCACTCCCACGTCCGCAAACACGGCCAGCGACATGAACGCGTGGCCGAACAGCGCAAGCAAGAGCACGATCGCTTTGACTCCGAGCGCAAAAACTATGTTGAAATATACGACCTTCATCGTTGAAGACGAGATCTTTATTGCCTTTGAAAGGTCGGAGATCCTTTCGCTCATAAGCACAACATCGGCTGTCTCTATCGCCGCTTCCGAGCCGAGCCCCATCGCAACTCCGACATCGCTTTGAGCAATCACCGGGACGTCGTTTATGCCGTCGCCTACATAGATCGTGCTGCCGTATTCGGCAGCGATGGCTTTAAGCTTCTCGCTCTTTTCGTTGGGAAGAAGTCCGCTGAAATGTTCATCGATGCCGCACTGCTCGCTGACCGATCTTGCGGCTTCCTCGTTGTCGCCCGTGAGCATGACGGTCTTTTTGATCCCGACTTCCTTTAGCATTCTGATAGCGGCGGGGCTGTCTTCCCTCAAGTTGCTTTCGATGTCAAATGCACCCGCCAAAACGCCGTCGACAGCAATGAAAACGGGATACTTTCCTTCGACCTCCACGCCGACGGATCTCATCAAACCTTCGCCGCCGCAGACGACCGTTTTGCCGTCGGATACTATCTCAACTCCCCTGCCGGGATATTCTTTCAGCGAGCTGATCTCTCCGCCGTGCTCTGTGCAGAAATTTCTCACGGCAACGGCAATGGGGTGCGAGCTTGATTTTTCGCAAAGGTATGCGTACTTTTTGACTTCCTGCGGCATAAATCCGTTGAATGCAATGCAATCCGTCACGTCGAGCTTTCCGTCGGTCAGGGTGCCAGTTTTGTCAACACAGACAACGCTCGCTTTCGCAAGCTTTTCTATGAAAGTTCCGCCTTTGATGATGATGGCGTTCTTTGAGGCGAGTCCGATGCCGGAAAAGAATCCGAGCGGGATCGATATCACCAGTGCGCAAGGGCAGGAAGCGACGATGAAAACAAGTCCGCTCTTTATCCATTTCGTCCAGTCCTTTGTGATGATCGAAGGCACGATCGCTATGATTAGCCCGATGATTATCACGACGGGCGTATATATTTCTGCAAAACGTGTTATCAGTTTTTCGGAACTGCCTTTTCTTGCGGCGTTGTCTCTCGCGAGCTCCACGATCCTCGAAGCCGTCGATTCTCCCGCCGCTTTGAGCACTTTTGCGCTGAGCCTTCCCTGGTTATTTATGCATCCGCTGAGGATTTTTTTGCCCGGCGAAGCTTCGACCGGCAGGCTCTCGCCCGTTATCGCGCTCGCGTCCACACTGCTGATACCCTCGATCACCTCACAGTCGGCAGGTATCCTCTCAAAAGGAAGGATAACGATAACGTCGCCTTCCTTCACCTCGTCAGCGCCGACGGTCTCATAGTCGGAGCCGTCTTTGAGCAAATGCGCCGTGTCGGCTTTGATCTCCGTGAGCTTTCGCAGAGACTTCTCGCTTCTTGCGCTCGCAAGCGATTCAAATATCTCGCCCACGCTGAAAAACAGCGCGACAGCCGCCGCCTCTCTCGCCTCGCCGATGCAAAATGCGGCGACGACCGCAACAAGCAACAGAAAATGCTCGCCGATCTTCAGCTTCACGATCTCCCTGAAAGCGTCGACGTACACCTCGTGACCCGACAGCAAGGCAGAAATTATCAGCGCGCCGTAAAACAGCGAAACTGAATTCGCAACAAACGGCAAAAAGCTTGCTCCGATCAGCGCCGCGGCGCAGACGCTCAGAGCAACGGAAAGCTTTGAGATCTCGTGGTTGTGTTCGTGACCGCAGGAACATCCGCTCTCACAGCATTCACCGTGGGAATGGCAGTGATGGTGCTCGTGCTCGTGTTCATGCTCGTGTACGCCATGATGCTCGTGCTCATGGCAATGTTTTTTCTCTCCCATCGGATATCCCCCTCTCCTCAGTTTTCCACAACGCCGTTTTTGTGAATAATATGTTCGAGCCCCATCTTGAAAATCATCTCAACGTGTTCGTCGTCAAGGGAATAATAGACGGTTTTCCCGTCCTTCCTCGGGCGGACGAGTCCTGCAGAGCGCAGGATCCTGAGCTGATGCGAGATCGCGCTGTGATTCATGTTGAGATTGTCTGCGATGTGATAGACGCACATTTCGCCGTCCATCAGCAGACCGATGATCCTTATCCTTGTGCTGTCGCCGAAAACCTTGAACAGCTCGGAAAGGTCGTAGAGATTCCTGATATCGATCTCTTTTTTTATAACACAGTTGTCGTTACCCATTTCCGGCACCTCAAATCATTTTATACATATGAACATATATTCATATGTTGGTTATATTTTAACCCCTTTCAACTGCCGTGTCAAGGGGTTTTCAAAAAGTATTACTTCAAGTTCCCGCACTGATTTTCAGCAAATTTTCAAACTTTTCCGCCCGACGGTGAGAATTGTCTCATTTGCAAGCAACATTACAGCCAGTGATATTTTTCAAGGTCGACTCTGCCGTCTTCAAAGATGATCCCTTCATTTTCGAGCAGTTCTCTCTGGCGGTTTTCGCCGCCGAAGGCAAAAGAGGCGGAGCATTCTCCAAACCTGTTCACAACGCGGTGGCATGGAATGGTTGACGGGTCGGGGTTGACGTGCAGGGCGTATCCTACCACCCTTGACCACCTCGGATTTCCCGCAAGCGCGGCGACTGCGCCGTAAGTGAGCACCTTGCCCTTCGGGATCTTTCTTACAACGCCATAGATTTTTTCAAAAACACTGTTTTCTTTTTTCATATTCAACATCTCCGAAATATTTTTCAAATTCTTTTATTCGACATGTTTTTTCGTCTGATAATTATATAATTTTCCTGCGAGGTGGGAACATGAAGCAGGTGATTTACGTTGACGAGCTGTTGTTTATCAATGTCGCGGTCAATTATTTTCTGCTTCTGACAACGTCTCTGGTGGTAAAGACGAAGGTCAATAAATTTCGCATCCTTATAGGAGCGTTCGTCGGCGGGCTGTTCTCTTTCACTGCGTTTTTGCCGCCACTCGGTTTTCTCCCGTCGTTATGTTTGAGAATTTCCGTCGCATTTATTCTCACGCTGGTCACTTTTTCTTTCAAAAGCGTCTCGCTTTTTTTCAAGCACTGCGTCACTCTGTTTTCCTCGACAGCCCTTTTTGCGGGCGTCCTGAGCGCTATCTGGCTGATCGCCAATGCCGGGACGGCGGTATACGTCAACTCGGCGATCTATTTCGACGTGAACGTGTTCGTTTTGATATTCTCAAGCGCAGGATGCTATTTAATGATATATTTTTTCCGAAAAATTTTCAAGAAAAATTTGGCGGAGGAGCTGACTTGTGAAATCGAGATCGAAGTATTCGGCCAGATCATCAGCGGCAAAGGGATGCTCGACACGGGCAACAGCCTTCGAGAGCCTTTCAGCTCGTTCCCGGTCGTGGTCTGCACGAAAAAGCTGTGCTCACCGCTGATCCCGGATAAACTTTTGAAAACGGCGGAAAACCTCGATTTTGAAGCAATCGACGAAAGGTGGAAAAAGCGTCTTCGCGTCGTCAACTGTTCAACCGTCTCCGGCAGTGCGGCAATGTTTGCTTTTCGCCCCGACAGGTTGAAAATCAAAACATACAAAAGGAGCTTTTCCACCGACCGGGTTTACATAGCCGTCAGCAAAAGCGGAAGTTATCTGAACGAAAAATATGACGCAATTATGCCGTCAGAGATATTTGAAGGTGCAGAAGATGAATAAACTGATCCCAAAACTGAAGAAAAAGATCAAAGCCGTAATTGCGGAGCTTGAGATCAGGCTCATGGCGCAGGAGATCCACTACATCAACGGGCCGGAAACTCTGCCGCCTCCGCTTTCAAAAGAGGAGGAAAAAGAGCTGATGGACAGGATCGTCGCGGGCGACGAGAGCGCAAGGGAGGCGCTGATCGTCCACAATCTGCGGCTTGTTGTCTATATCGCAAAGAAGTTTGAAAACACGTCGTCGAACGTGGAAGACCTCGTTTCGATCGGGTCGATCGGACTCATCAAAGCGGTCAACACCTTCAGCCCCGAAAGGAACATCAAGCTTGCGACCTACGCTTCACGCTGTATTGAAAACGAAATACTCATGCACCTGCGCAAAACCACAAACCAGCGCGCGGAGGTTTCGATAGACGAGCCGCTGAACGTCGATTGGGACGGGAACGAGCTGCTCCTCTCGGACGTGCTCGGGAGCGACTCCGACGTCGTCAACAGAGGGATCGAGGAGGAAGTCGAACGTGAGCTGTTGCTCGAATTCATCGAAAGGCTCGACAAGCGCGAAAGGACGATAATGAAAATGCGTTTCGGCATCGGCGGAGGTAAAGAGTATACTCAAAAAGAGGTCGCCGACATACTCGGAATATCGCAAAGTTACATCTCGCGTCTTGAAAAAAGGATAATAGAAAAAATGAAAAAGGACTTTGATAAGGTTTCCTGAAATAGGTTTCGATCTGCGAATAATCCCGGCTGAAACAAGGTTATTCCTTGCGCCAGCCGGTTTTAGCTTTTTGCGCAAAAAAAGAGGTGGGTTTCCCCACCTCGATTTTTGTGGCTTTTGCCGTTTTGGTTTTTGCTGTTTAAGCTTTTGCTGTTTCAGCTTTTTTGGTTTTCGTGCTTATTCAAACACGAAGTATACGGTGTAGTCTGTCGCTTCGTAGGTCATCGTGCAGGAGGCGTTCTGTTTGGCGTAGCAAGTTCCGCTCTTGGATATCTTTGCCCCGTCA
>JAFTCG010000044.1 GCA_017454815.1 Clostridia bacterium | reverse complement strand
GGCTTTGCCACCCTTGACTTTTCGTCCGGTTCCGTGCTATATTACAAACAAGGCAACAGCGAATCACTTCGCTGCCGCCTCAAAAATATTTTTTCTGTTTTCACTGCATTTCTGCGTTTACACAAAATTTGGGATAGAGCCCTGCCCTGATTTTTCTTTTTTTGCGTTTTTTTCGTCAATTATGTTGTGTTTTTGCCAACACTTTTTAAACAAACTTTTCTGCGTTATTTCTGATATATTCGTTTGCATTTTTTATCATTTCGTCAAAGTCAAGATTTTGAAGGATCCTTTTGTCAAGCTCTGCGACTTCCTCTTCAAAAAAAGATACTCCTTCGTTTTCGTCGTCGTAGATATCAAACATTCTTTTAACGTCCTTTTGAACGTCTTTTGGCGCAAACGTTTCCACCGCTCTGAGAACGTACGGCGTGAGCGGTCTTGAATATTCTCTGAAAAACGTGCGAACGGAGGTTTTTGCCTCGTCATAAAACCAGCTCAAAGCATAGATCGTTTTCTGATCGTCGTTGAGCAGTTCAAATGCTTCGTTCATGTCAATGGCTTTTTCGATGTTGAACTGTATGTTTGCGGCTATACCTGCCGTGAGAAGTTCGCTGTCGTCGTTTTTGATTTTTTCAACGGTCAGCTCCTGATAATTCTCTTTCAGCATTTTCATCCTGTCAAGGCGTTTTTTGAACTCTTCCTTTTGCGCGTTGGCGCGTTTGACCGCCTTGTTCGCTTTGATGATCATGAAAACAGTTAACGCCGCAAAAACCAGAACCAACAGCCACAGTGTTTTGTTTTCTGCAATGTTTTGTAATAAAGCCTCTCTCATTCGTTTTCCTCCTGCGTCAGCACTTTATATATCAGGTTTTTCTTGATCCCCGTTTCCTTTGCGGCGAGCTTTGCGCTCTCGTTGAGGGAATTGCCTTCTTTGATTTTTTCTTTTGCGATCTCAACCGCGTCTTCGAGCTGTAACTCAACCTGCTTTTCTTTGTTTCCTGAAATTATGAGGACTATTTCGCCTCTCGGCGGCTCGTTTTCGTATTTTTCGATCGCCTCCCCTATCGTCGTCCTGAAAACTTCCTCGTGGATCTTTGTCAATTCTCTGACAACGGCGATCTTTCTGTCTGCGCCGAAGGTTTCCGCCATGTCGCCGAGCGTAGCAAGGAGCTTGTGCGGAGCCTCATAGAAAACCATAGTGCGTTCTTCTTTTTCAAGGGATGCGAGATGTTTTTTGCGAGCGTTTTTGTTTGCGCTCAGGAAGCCCTCAAAAGTGAATCTCCCCGCTTCCATCCCTGAAATGGCGAGCGCCGTCGAAAAAGCGCAAGGGCCCGGCACGGAGACAACGGGTATTCCGGCTTCGTGGCACTGTCTCACAAGATCCTCGCCCGGGTCGGAGATCGCGGGCATCCCTGCGTCTGTCACAAGCGCACAGCTTTCGCCCGAAAGGATCCGAGCAACGATCATGTCGCCGCGCTCAAATTTGTTGTGCTCGAAATAGCTGACGATCGGCTTCTTTATCTGGAAGTGATTCAGTAATTTCATCGTAACTCTCGTGTCCTCGGCGGCAATAAAATCGCATTCGCAGAGCGTTTCAACAGCTCTCGGCGAAAGGTCGCTGAGGTTGCCGATCGGAGTTCCGACAACAAACAGTTTGCTCATTTTCGGTCGTTCCTTTCACTCGTCTTTTTCAAAAAAAGGCGAGTATATTCTCAAGTATTCTTCGCTCGGGGTTTTGTCGCCGTTGTAAAGCACGAGCGGCGGCTCGGTAGTGAGCTTGTTTTTTCCGCCCTTTCTGCCCTCGACGAGCGCAAGGTACGGCGCAGAGCCGGGGAAATTGATGACATGGCGCAATCTTTTGGGCTCGATACCGTTTCTCCTCATCGCTTCAAAAACGTCGCAAAGCCTTTCCGCCCTGTGGCAGACGACAAATCTTCCCGAAAATTTCAAAACGTCGCTCGCGCTTTTTGCGGCGGAAAAGACGTCGCACATGACTTCGCACCGCGCGATTTTTCTGCCCGGAGTTTCGCTCTGTTTTCCCGAATCTTTTTCAAAATACGGCGGGTTCATCGTCACAACGTCAAACGTCGGCGACGGAAAAATCTCCCTTATGTTTTTCAAGTCGAAGTTTAAAATCTTTATTCGTTCTTCAAGGTGATTTTCCGCTAAGGTTTTTTTAAAAATCTCGCAAGCATCCTCTTGTATCTCGACGGCGGTTATTTCTTCATTCGTCGCCTCGTCTCTTGCAAAAATCATCGGAATGATCCCGCATCCTGCGCCGAAGTCGCAGAGCTTTTCGCGCTTGCGGACGTTTGCAAAATCCGCAAGAAGGATCGCGTCCGTTGTGAAAGAATGGTCGCCGTCAGTATAGACAAAAACATTTTTTCCGATGTCTTCTTTTTTCATTCTGTTCACCCGTTTGAAAAAGTTTCGGAATTCCTTCTCCAGTGGAACAAATACTGCTGGGCAATGCCGCCGTATTCGCCGATGCATTCCGGCAGTCCGTTCGGATAAAGCTCGGCGAGAATTCTTTTTACCCAGACATCGATCGGAAAGGCGGTCGTTTTCCCAAAGCTGTAGAGAAGCGCGCATTCGGCGACCTTCGGCCCGACGCCGCTGATTTTCATCAGCTGCGTTCTTCCTTCCTCGATTGGCGAAGAAAAAATCTTTTCAAAATCGACTTCCCCTGCGGAAACTTTTCTCGCCGCGTCGAGGATGTATTTTGCTCTGAACCCCGCCCTCAGAACGGCGAGGTCTTCCACCTCGTAGGCGGCAAGCTTTTCCGCCGACGGGAAAGCGTGATCGTAGTCCGAAATTTTCTCGCCGAAGTTTTCGCAAAGCCTGTCGATGATCCCCTTTATCCTGGGGATGTTATTGTTTTGGGAGATGATGAACGAGCAGACCGTCTCCCACGGCTCCTGGTTAAGAACCCTGATGCCGTAGAATTCGCCGATCGCTTTCGCAAGGTATTCGTCCGAGGAAAAGGAGTCGGTTATGGCTTTGTAATCGCGGGACAGATCGAAATAGTTTTTCCAGATTTTTTCAAAATCTTCACGCGATGTGTTGTGAAAAACGATTTCGCCGTCTTTTTGTTCAACGTCAAGCGGCAAATTCCCGACAACTCCGTGCCAGACGCCGTCCTCGTTTCTTTTCCACCGAAAAGCCTGTCCGCAATCAAGCGACAAGCCGAGGTCGAAACATTCCGCTTCCTTCAAAACAAGGTTGTCGCCGCGTTTTATTAGTTCCATTTTTTCCTCCGAAAGAATTTCTTTTTCTAATTGTAACATAAAACAAAACAAATGTCACTTTTTATCAAAGATTTTCACAATAATTTTTTGTTCCATGTTTGAATAAATGAAAAAACGAAGATAAAAATATTTTTAAAGAATAGTGTAGGCTGGTGAAAAAATGATAAAAGGCGTAAACAGGCAGGTCGTGGAGATCACAAAACCGAACTGCGAATTTTTTGAAAGAATTGTGTTTTTTGTTAAACCCGAGTGCTCCGCCGTGAGCCAGGGAACGCTCAAGGAGAGGGCGAATATCATGGCGAGCTCGGCAGGCTCGCCCCCGGCAACGAAAGTCAGGCGAAGGAGGTTTGCCGGTCTTTTGTGGTCAGCGGTCTGTCTTGCCGCCGGGATCGGCGTGGGGATCCTTTTGACGAAATTCATGTAGGATTTGCATCGCAAAAGAAATTGTGGTACAATATCCCCCGACAGAATCGAGGGATAACTATGCTCAACAACAAACGGCTCTTTTTGTTCGACATCGACGGAACGATCGCTGTTGACAACACGCTTTACGACGGCAGTTTTGAACTGATAAACTATATCGATTCCATCGGCGGAAAATCGGTTTACGTCACAAACAACTCGACGAAAAGCGTCGCCGACTATATCGAAAAGTTTTCGCGCTGGAACATCAAGACGGATGAAAGCAATTTTATGACAGCTTCGAGCGCCGCCTGCAGATACCTGAAGGAAAACTTCGGCGAGAAAAAAATTTTCGCCTGTGCGACGAAGTCTTTTGTGGAAGAGATGAAAAATTCCGGTCTTAATGTGACCGAAAGCGAAGAGGAAGGCATCCGCTGCGTGATCGTCGGGTTTGACAACGAGCTGACTTACGACAAGGCCGCGCTGACTTGCAAAATATTGCAAACAAGGGACGTCAAATACGTCGCAACGAACCCAGACCTCTGCTGCCCCGTTTCTTTCGGCGCCGTTCCCGACTGCGGAGCGATCTGCAAGCTGATCGAATGCGCCGTCGGCAGAACTCCGTTGTTTGTCGGCAAGCCGAACAGGCTGATCGTTGACGAATGCGTAAAAAACAGCAGTTTTTCCTACGGCGAAACTATCGTCGTGGGCGACAGGCTTTACACCGACATCGCTTGCGGAATAAACGCCGGCGTTGAAACTGCAGTCGTTTTCACGGGCGAATGCAAAGAGAAAGATCTCGAAAAAACCGAATTTCCTCCGACTTATGCTTTCTCAAATATACGGGAATTTTTTGACGCGGTCAAATCGGGAAACTGCTGATCTGCGCAAAACGCAGATAAAAACCGCTGCGGCTTCAAAGATTAAGCTTTAAAACAAGTTTCAAAAATCCGCCTCTTGCCACTCAGGCCAGAGGCGGATTTTTTTATTTCATAAACGACCTTATTACTTCTTCGCAGTTTTTCTCGTCCATAATCCTCGGGACGGGATAGAGCGGATTGCCCTCTTTGAGCGCCCTTGCGACGATCGTGGGAATATCTTCTTCCTCGATAAAGTCAAACTTATTGGGAATGCCGATCCTCTCGTTGAGAGCTTTGATCGCCTGAATGAACGCAACGGCGTTTTCGGCATCCGTTTTGTCCTTTTTGCCGATGCCGGCGCAGAAAGAAAGCTCTGCAAGCTCTTTATATGCGCTCTCGCCGAACCATTCCAGAACGTAAGGCAGTATGACGGCGTTCGCAAGCCCGTGAGGCGTTGAATAAATGCCGCCGAGCTGATGCGCGATCGCATGAACGTAGCCGACGTAAGCTCTCGTGAATGCGACTCCGGCAAAGTACGACGCTTCCAGCATATTGGCTCTCGCTTCGATGTTTTTGCCGTCGGTGCAGGCGGTTTCAAGGTTTTCAAAAATCAGCTTGACCGCTTTTCTTGCGCATTCTTTCGTCTCTTTTGTGTTGCTGTGGCCGATGTACGCTTCGACCGCGTGCGTCAGGGCGTCAATGCCCGTTGTGGAAGTGATATGCGGTGGAAGTCCCACCGTTAGTTTCGGGTCGAGCACTGCGTATTTCGGCCTTAACTTCGGATCGTTGACGGCATATTTTTCGTGGGTGTTCGGGTCGGTCAGAACGGCTGCGACCGTCGTTTCGGAGCCCGTTCCCGCAGTTGTCGGAATTGCAATGAAAAACGGAAGCGGTTTTCCGACTTTGAGCTGACCGCGCATCCGGGAGATCGTCTTTTTCGGGTTGGACACTCTTGCCCCGGCGCCCTTGGCACAATCCATGGGGGAGCCGCCGCCCATTGCGATCAACGCCTGACAGCCGTTTTTGAGATAAACGTCCTTGGCGTTTTCGACGTTCGTGATGGTCGGGTTGGGCTGAACATCGCTGAAAACAGTGCATTTTATTCCGTTTTTCCTGATCGCCTCAACGAGCGCGTCCGGCAAACCGAGCTTCACAAGCCCGCCGTCCGTCACGAGTAAAACCGACTGTATTTCACGTTTTTTCAAAACTTCGGGGATCTTCAGCACGCTGTCCTCGCCCGATATGATCTCGGGGGCTTTCCAGCTAAGAAAGTTTGTCGCCAGTTTGAACGCCTTCTGGTAAAACCTGCAATAAAACTTATATATTTCCTTCATCTTTCAGCCTCCGTCACGTTCGCGAAAAAATCGTTTCCTTTACATGTTCGATCAGTTCATAAACTGCTGCGTTGCCGGTCAAATAGCTGTAAGCCACAAACGCTACGGCCGCCAGCAAAAGAACAAGGATAACGATCAGGACGATGAGCGGGGCTTTGCTTTTGTCTTTGTTTTTGCCCTTCGCTTTTTTCCTTCTGGAAGATCTTGAAATGTTTTCTTCGTTCTTTTTGCGCTGTATTTCGTTAAACTCCATCGCTCTCGCGTTGAGGATCTCAAACATATTGCCGATCGAAGAAATGATGATGTCCTCATCGCTTTCGTCCGGGAGCGCATACACCTTATAGACGTTGGTTTTCTTCGCGTCGCACATTGCGCTGACGACATACTTCTTGTTGTTTTCGTCAACCATTACGTCCGAAACAGCCATGCCGACCGAAGCGCCTGCATTGCGCATCGAAACGCGAGCGATCTGCGAAAGATCGATTTTGCATTTTTCTTCATCGTGCTCGGCTATATTCTTGCTGACGTTGACGATCGTGAAAAGCCCTGTGTTCCTGAACACGATCTTCGACCTGAAATATTCGTCGACAACGACGTTGTCCCGCTGGACGCCGAAGGCGATCCTTATGCGTGAATATCCGATGTTGGTCAGCGTTTGAGCAACAAGGTCGTCCACGCCTCCCGCTCCATAAAGCGGCTGATTCTGGACGGTTTCAAAAACATTGCCCTGACCGGTTTGTGCGACTTTGCCGTCCGCGTTTTCCTGCAAAATGTCCGCAGGAGCGGCGTCGCTTTCACCGTCGTCGGGATCGGTAACCTCTTCTTCCGCTTCCCCGGCTTCTTCAGCCTCGGGAGCAGTAACCTCCTGTGTTGCTTCCTCATCCTCTCCGGCTTCGGGAACGACCTCATCCTGTTCGCCGCTTTCGTTGACAGAGAGCTCCTCTTCTTTGGGAAGCTCGTCAGCGTCCTTTCCAATGAATTCGTAAACTTTTTCGAGCATGGCTTCGTTAACTCTCGCTTCGGCTATGGGCAAAACGATGAACTTTTGCTCGCCGGATTTGATGCCGAATCCCGAGAACAACCCATCGTCGGTCACAAAAGCCGTGGCGTCAGCGGGGATCGCGGAATGGGCGGCTACCTGTTTTTCGTTAAGATAAGAAAGGGTTTCGTCATCTTTGATCTTCGCAATAACATCGGGGTTTTTTACGCACCTGATGCCCATCGCCTTGAAAAGCAGACTTTTTGTTTTGTTGTATTCGGATATTCCCACCAGGAAAACTATAGCATCGCTGTCGGAAAAGCTCTCACCGAGCTCCCTGAGCGTCTCGCCATGGGTTTGGCAAAACACGAAGGAACTCTTGTCGTCCGTGTCGAGAGGAGAAAGTTTATTCATAACGTTTTCATGCGTTTTGTTCTGAGATTGAGCATTTCCTTCTCCGACGTAGGAAATATATTTGATCTTCATTCCTTTTCCGCCTTTCTTTTGTCTAAATTATTATTATAATTCTTCGATAAGCTTTGCAACGACAACAAGTCGACCGGTTTTAAGGTTTGTTCTGTCGCAGGTCACGAGCGTAAGGATCTTGTCCTCGCTTCCTACCTCAACCGACGTGGGATAATATGATTTATTCTTTACTCTCGTCAGATAGTTCGTGAACGCTTCTTCGGTGAAATCCGGTTTGATCGCGGTGTTGACAAAATATCCGTCGCTCTTGCCGGCGCCATCCGCCAGGAATGCGCCGAAAATCTGATATTTGAACGAACCCTCGATCGTGTGGAAAGTGATGTATGGATAGTCTCTGTAGATGCTGCCGTCGGACTCTTTGTATTTCCTCAGGAGGCCGAACATGGAGCCGTTGTTCATGTTGTGTCCGTAAATGACGACGTTTTTGTCGAGAACGGATTTGTTCGACGAGCTCACAAAGAGAGTTCCCGCGTTAAGCCATTTGCCGTCAAAACCCATATGGAGATATTTTTGGTTGCTGCCGGCCATGACCACGGGCAAGCTCACGTCGGCGCCTTTCACCGTAAGCCATCCGATATAGTCGCCGTTTTGAGCAAGCAACTCCTTGGCCGCCAGCGCCCTTTCTTCCGCCGTCATGTCGTCAAAGCTTGTGATACGCCTGTTGTTCTGGGTCGGGACAATGTTTTCAAGGATCTCGCTGTAGAGCTTGTCGGCAAGCGACGGCTGAAGAATAAGGTCGTTGGCAAGCCACGCGGAGCTTCCGATGATCGCGAGGACGGAGATGATGAGAACGATTTTGCGTATAACTTCTCCGGCGCTGTCGCCTTTTCTCGGGAAAATGCCGCGCCTTTTTTTCCTCTTTTCTTCTCTCTTCTGACGTCTTAGTTCTTTCTTTTGTTCTTTGTCCGTTGGGAAGTCGTCCCAGTTGATGTTGTCGTAGGACATTTCCTTGACGATGCCGGAATTGTCCTGCGCGCGAACGGTCGGATCTTCGTCGTCGGAGACAAAATCAAATTCCTCGTCCTGACCGTCCAACTCTTCAATGTTGTCGGTCTTGATCGAAAACGGTCCGTCATACGGCTGTTTTCCGATCTCGTTGTATTCGGGCAGGATCACGCCGGCAGGATCGTCTTCGTTTATCGCCTGCGTTGCTTCGCTGACGGCTTTGGCGATCTGTTCGCCTTCGCTGAGTCCGGAGATCTTGTTCGCCCTGCTTTCCTCAAGATAGCGCTGGTTGTCTTTCTCGATTTCTTCGGGCGTCTTGCTTGAAGAAATATCCTCGAAAACCATAGGGGTTTCGGATTTTCCTTTCTTATTCGCTATGCTGAAATCAAGAACGGTGTCTTCGTCCCATTCAAAATCGGAATCGTCCTGCTCCTTTGAGTCCTTTGCGGGCTCGGAGATCGCGCTTGCGTCAAAATCCTCTACCTTCAGATCGTCAACGGGCACTTCTTCGACTTTGTCCGGAAAGTCGTCTTCGTCGTCCATGAATTCGTCGGCTTTGTCGTTCGCGTTTTTGCTTTTTTCTTCAAAAAACTCGCTGATCTCCGTGTCCTTCTCCGGGTTATAAAACTCTTTGGGTTTTTCTTCCTCTTTAGGTTCTTTGTCGAGGTTATATTTTTCCCTCAAGTTTTTAAAAATCGCTTCAAATTCTGCTTCCTGTTCAAACAGATCGTCTCTTTCGTCGCTCATTTAAATGTCTCCCCTCTTTATAATAATGTCGATGGTCTTCCTGATTTCATCGAATGCCGCCGACGAGGCGGTAATCCTGTTGTAGTCTCTGTCTTTTCTTGCGCTTTTTATTTCACGGCACACGCAGCCGCCCTCGTAAGCAACCGCAACGTAGCAAAGTCCGACGGGTTTATCTGTGCCGTCGCCGCCCGGCCCCGCGATACCGGTGATACCCACTCCGATATCCGCGCCGCTCAGCTTTCGCACTCCCTGCGCCATTTGTTGGGCAACGGGTTTGCTGACTGCGCCGTAATTATCAAGATCATGTTTGTTGACCCCGAGCACTGCATTCTTTATGTCGTTTGAATACGACACTACGCCGCATTCAAACACTTCCGACGCTCCGGGCACGTCCGTTATTCTTTTTGCGCACAGGCCTCCCGTGCAGGATTCGGCGAAAGCAACTTTCAGCTTTTCCTCCCTGAGCCTGCGCACAACGGCATATTCTATTCCATTAACGTCAACGCCGTATATATATTTTGAAAATTTTTTGAAAATTTTTTCGAGCGTTTCTTCACAAAGCTTTTCGGCTTCTTCAACGCTGTCCGCTTTTGCGGTAACCCTCAAAAGGCATTCTCCGTCTTTTGCATAGGGTGCGACGGTCGGGTTTTCCGATCCAAGCAGATCTCCCGCCCGGTGCGCCATGTCCGATTCGCCTATTCCTATCATCCTGACGTTGTGCGAAACAAGTCGGGACGATGAATATTTTTCAAGGATCGGTTTGGCTTTGTTTTCAAACATCGGCTTCATCTCCCTCGGCGGTCCGGGGAGGCAGACGATGATCTTTTTGTCTTTTTCAAGCAAAAATCCGGGGGCAGTACCGTTGTCGTTTTCCAGGACGGTTGCGCCTTTGGGGATCTTCGCCTGTTTTTCATTCGTCGGGGACATCATGACGCCCTTGGCGGAAAAATATTCTCTTATCCTATCGAGCTGTTTTTTGTCCGTTTCCATTTCAACGCCCATAACTTTGGCGCAAACTTCTTTCGTTATATCGTCGGCGGTGGGGCCGAGCCCTCCGGTCAGAATGAGAATATCGTTTTCAACGAGCGCGTCCTTAATGCTTTTTTCAAGCCGGCGCGCATTGTCTCCGACGACCGTCTGGTAAAACACGTTTATCCCAAGTGATGCGAGTTCTTTTGAAAGTGTGGCGGCGTTCGTGTTGACGATGTCGCCCAGAAGGATCTCCGTTCCGACGCAGATGATCTGACAGTTCATTTATTGGCGCTCCTTTTCAGTCGATGAGAACAAATCTTGCGTTTTGTGCCGCCTCTTTGACAAGCTCGTCAAAGTCGCCGTCTGCTTCCGCCTTTTTGACTTCTTCAAGGTTTGGCTTTGTTTTTGGGTGCTTTGGCGTGAAGACAGTGCAGCAATCTTCATAGGGCAGGATCGACGTTTCAAAAGTGTCGATCTTCCTGGAAATCTCGATTATTTCGCTCTTATCCATTCCTATACACGGTCTGAAAACGGGCAAGGTCGCCGCCTCGTCCGTGCAAGCAAGGGCTTTGAGCGTCTGGCTTGCGACCTGCGCAAGGCTTTCGCCCGTGATGAGCGCGCCGCAATCTTCTTTTTCGGCAATGATCTGCGCCGTTTTCATCATCAGCCTTCTCATCACGAGAGTGAAAAGATCTTCCGGACAGACGTCTTTGATCTTTTCCTGGATTTCGGTAAACTGAACGATGTATAGTTTTATTCTTCCGCTGTATTTTGCAACCTTTTCGGTTAGGAGTCTGACTTTTTTCTCGGCAAGTTCGCTCGTATACGGCGGAGACGCAAAGTGGATCCCGATGAGCTGAAGTCCTCTTTTCGCCATCATCCAGCCGGCAACGGGGCTGTCGATGCCGCCGGACATGAGAATCGCCGCTTTGCCCGACGAGCCGACGGGCATTCCGCCCGCGCCCTTGAGCTGGTTGCCGTGTATGTAAACGCCGAAATCCCTGACCTCGACCGTAACGATCAGATCCGGGTTGTGGACGTCGACTTTAAGGTGCGGAAATTTTGACAGAATAACGCCGCCTGTTTGGGCGCAGATCTCAGGCGATCCATACGGAAAAGATTTGTCGCTCCTCTTGGCGTTGACCTTGAACGTCTTTGCCAAAAGCAATTCATCTTCAAGATATTCGACCGTTGTGTCAAAGATGCTTTGCATATCTTTCTCGGCAACAGCCGCTTTTGAAAGTCCGGCGATCCCGAAGACGTATTTCAGCCTCTCGAACGCTTTGGAAACGTCGCTGTTTTCGTCGCCTTCAACGGTTATCGTTGACTGGACAGCGGTGAACTTGAAATTTCCGCAGTCTTCAAGCCTGCGCTTCATATTTTTTATCATAATGCTCTCAAAGTTTTTCCGATTGAGTCCTTTGAGGGCAAGCTCGCCGTTTTTAATTAAGATTATCTCTTTCATCGTTTACCTGCTTTTTCTCAGTGTTTTAACCGCCAGCTCTATAAAGCGAACGGTTTCTTCAAGCTCCTCGCCGGTCGTGGCTTTCGACATGCTGACCCGGATGGCGCTGTCGATCCTCTCGATCGGCAATCCCATCGCCGAGAGCGTCGGGCTTCTGTGGCCTTTTGCGCAAGCGGAACCCCCTGACACGCATATCCCGTTTTGGGACAGGAAGGTTATCATCGGCTGGGAAGGTATTCCTTCGGCAGAGAAATTGACGATATAAGGCAAAGCGTCCGACGGGGAGTTTATTTTTATCCCTTCAACAAGGAGTAGTTTTTTGATGAATTCATCTCTGAGGATCCGCGTTTTTTCGAGGGTTTCCCTTTGCGCCGAAATCGTCTGCGCCGCGCCGCAAAAGCCTGCTATTGCGGGGGTCGCCTGCGTTCCTGGGCAGACGTCCCCTTCCTGACCTCCGCCGACGACGGGGGAAACGATCCTCACGCCTTTTCTGACGTAGAGCGCGCCCGAGCCCTTCGGGCCGTTTATCTTGTGGGAGCTGACCGTCAGAAGGTCAACGCCGAGTTTTTTTACGTCAACGTCCAGCTTCCCGAACGCCTGAACTGCGTCGCAGTGGATGAGCGCAGGAGAGTTTTTTGTTTTTACGGCTTTCCTGAGGAACTCCACGGGCATTATCGCGCCGACTTCGTTGTTGACGAGCATCATGGAAACGAGCACTGTTTTTTCGTCGATCGCATCAAGAATATCTTTTTTGCTGACTTTGCAATCGCCGTCAACCTTCAGCCTGACGACCTCAAAGCCGTCTTTTTCAAGCGACTTCATCGCCTTTTCGACGCTCGGATGTTCGACCGAGGTGGTGATGATTTTTTTGCCCTTCCTCGAAAGAGCTTTCGCCGCTCCTAAAACTGCAATATTGTTCGACAAAGTGCCGCCGGAGGTGAAATAAATCTCTTCGCTTTGCGCGCCGAGTTTTTCGGCTACCGTTTTCCTCGCTTCGTCGAGAAGCGACAGGGCTTCGATACCTTTTTTGTGGAACGACGAGGGGTTTCCCCAATTGTCGTCCATTGCCTGAAGCATTTTTTCTTTTGCGTTTTCACAAATCGGCGTCGTTGCGCTGTTGTCAAGATAAATGCTCAAAATGATTTCCTCCGGTTTTCGGAAAAGTTATCTTATCTTTTCGAGAACTCTTTTCGCCTGCTCAATTACGTTTTCCGGCGCAGGGCCGCCGTATGTTTTCCTCTCGCTGACGCATTTCCGGAGATCGGTTTTTTCAAAAACGTCGTCTTCAAAAAGGTCGCAGATTTTTTTGTATTCTTCTATTTCAAGCGTTTCAAGAGTCTTGCCCTGCTCGATGCAGACGGCAACGAGCTCCCCCGTCGCCTTATAAGCGTCCCTGAACGGCAATCCTTTGGAAACAAGGTAGTCGGCGCAGTCGGTTGCGTTTATAAATCCGCCCGCCGCCGCTTTTTTCATGTTTTCGTCAATTACGCTCATCGTTTCGATCATCGGGATGAATGCGCTCAGGCAGACGTTGACAGTGTCGAAAGCGTCGAAGATCGCCTCTTTGTCCTCCTGCATATCCTTGTTGTACGCAAGCGGCAATCCTTTCATGAACGCAAGCAGCGTCATAAGGTCGCCGTAAACTCTGCCCGCCTTTCCCCTGACAAGCTCGGCTATGTCGGGGTTTTTCTTCTGGGGCATGATGCTCGATCCCGTTGAAAAAGCGTCGTCAAGCTCGACGAACTTGAACTCCCACGAACACCAGAGGATTATCTCCTCGCTCAAGCGCGACAGATGCATCATAAGGATCGACAGAACGCTCGCAAGCTCGATGCAAAAATCCCTGTCGGAAACGCCGTCAAGGGAATTCGCGCACGGCTCGCGAAAGCCAAGAAGCTTCGCTTCAAATTCACGGTCGAGGTTATACGTCGTTCCGGCGAGCGCACAGCTTCCGATCGGGCAGACGTCCATTCTTTCCTTTGCGTCTTCAAGCCTTGATATGTCTCTCAAAAACATTTCCGCATAAGCGAGCAGATGGTGCCCGAAAGTTATCGGCTGAGCTCTCTGGAGATGCGTGTAACCGGGCATCACCGTGTCGTGATATTTCCGCGCGCTTTCGGCAAGAACTTTCACGAGATTCTTGAGCGTTTTTTCAAGCGCGTCGCACTCTTTTTTGAGATACATCCTGATGTCGAGCGCAACCTGGTCGTTCCTGCTTCGCGCGGTGTGGAGCCTCTTGCCGGCGGAGCCGATGCGCTTTGTCAGCTCGCCTTCGATGAAGGTGTGTATATCCTCCGCGTTCGGATCGACAACAAGCTCGCCGCTTGCTATCTCCGCCTTGATTTTTTCAAGCCCGGCGACAATTTTTTCTCCGTCGTCGGCGCTGATTATGTTCTGCTTTGCGAGCATTTTTGCGTGGGCAATGCTTCCGTCAATATCCTCTGCAAACATCCTTGCGTCGAAGGATATGGACGAATTGAAATCGTTTGTTTTTTTGTCAACTTCTTTTGAAAAACGTCCTGCCCAAAGTTTCATGTTGTTTCCCCGTTTCCTATATTATTCCTCAGGTTGTTCGGCAGTTATTCCGAGCTCGTCAAGCTGGTTTTTGTCGATGACCGAGGGACATTCCGTCATCGGTTCGCTTGCGTTCTTATCTTTCGGATAGGCGATAACGTCACGGAGAGTTTCGCAGCCGAGCATCGTCATGACGAGCCTGTCGAGGCCGATGCCCATTCCGCCGTGGGGCGGCGCGCCGTATTTGAAAGCGTCGAGAAGATAGCCGAATTTTTCGTAAGCCTCTTCGTCGCTCATGCCAAGCAACGCAAACATCCTGCTCTGAAGCTGAGGATCGGTGATCCTGATAGAGCCGCTGGAAAGCTCCGTTCCGTTGAGGACGAGGTCGTATGCCTTTGCCCTGACTTTTGCCTTGTCGGTTTCGAGATATTCAAGGCATTCGTCCATCGGCGAAGTGAACGGATGGTGCATTGCAACAAACTGTCCGAGATCTTCGTCCCAATCGAAGAACGGGAATTCCGTGATCCAGACGAAATTGTATTTATCCTTCGGGATGATGTCGAGTTTTGCGGCAACTTCGTTCCTCAATGCGCCCAGGACAGACAAAACGAGCGAAGTTTTTGTGTCGCCGATGATAAGGATAACGTCGCCGTTTTCAGCCCCGGCAACCTTTTTGATGTTCTCCATCTCCTCGTCCGTCATAAACTTTGCGAAAGAGGATGCAACGGTTCCGTCCTCGGCAATTCTCGCAAAAGCAAGTCCCTTTGCGCCGATGCCGCGGACAAATTCCGTCAGTTTATCGATTTCTTTTCTGGTAAGGGTTGAATAAGCGTTCTTTGCTGTGATTCCCCTGACGCTTCCGCCGCCGCTGATCGCGCCGGTGAAAACGCCGAAGCCGCAATCTTTTACGGTTTCGCTCAGGTCGTACAGCTCCATGCCGAACCTCGTGTCGGGCTTGTCGCTGCCGTAGCGGTTCATGGCGTCGGCATAAGTGAGCCTCTTTATCGGGGTTTCAACTTCAACGCCGACTGCTTCCTTGAAAACCCTCTTGATATATCCTTCGCCGACGGACAAAATATCCTCCATGTCGACAAAAGACATTTCAAGGTCGATCTGCGTAAACTCGGGCTGGCGGTCGGCTCTGAGGTCCTCGTCTCTGAAACAGCGCGCGATCTGCATATACTTGTCGAATCCCGCGACCATCGAAAGCTGTTTGTAAAGCTGCGGCGACTGGGGCAGAGCATAGAACGATCCCCTGTGAAGTCTGCTGGGAACGAGGAAATCTCTTGCGCCTTCGGGGGTGGACTTTATGAGTATCGGGGTCTCGATCTCGATGAATCCGTTTTCGTCGAAATAGTCCCTTGTGATTTTCGTGATCTTGTGGCGAAGGAGAATGTTTTTCTGAAGCTGCGGGCGGCGAAGGTCAAGGTATCTGTATTTCAACCTCGTCATCTCGCCTGTTTTGCAGTTGTCGGTGATCTCAAACGGCGGAGTCTCGCTGGTTGATATAACCCTGAGCTCCGTTACGAATATTTCAACTTCACCCGTCGGGATCTCCGCGTTTTTCGAGGAACGCTCCTTGACGACGCCTTTTGCGGCAACGACAAATTCGCTCCTTACCGAAACTGCTTTTTCAAAAACAGCCTTGTCGGTGTTGTCGTCAAAAGAAAGCTGTACGATACCCGTGCGGTCGCGAAGGTCGATGAAGATCAATCCTCCGAGGTCTCTCTGCCTTTGCACCCAACCTGCAACGACAACTTCTTCGTCCTTGTTTTCTATTCTCAATTCTCCGCAATAATGCGTTCTTTTAAGTCCTGTCATGTTGTCCATTTTTCCACCTCATTCGCCGATCATTTCTTCAAGATGTTTCATTTCATCCTGCAGGATGATCTGTTGAAAATCTTCTGCAAAATCGTCAATTGAAATCAACATTTTTTCGCCGGTTTGCATGTTTTTGAGCTCGGCTTTTCCGCTCTCGATCTCGTTCGTTCCGAGGACGATGGAATACTTCGCGCCGATCTTGTCGGCATATTTCATCTGCGCCTTCAGCGACCTGCCGACGATGTCCGTCTGGGCGGAAAGGCACTGTCCCCTCACGTCGAGGGCGATCTGCATGGCTTCTTTTAACGCTTCCTCGTCCATTGCGGCGATATAAACGTCGCAACCGTTTTCCGCCGGAAGCTCAATATTCTGCGCCTGCATGAGAAGCATAAGCCTTTCAAGCCCTATCGCAAAGCCGAGCGCCGGAATATGCTGCGAGCCGAGTTCTTCAAGGAGCCCGTCGTACCTTCCGCCGCCGCAGACAGTTCCCTGCGCGCCGATCGAAGTGCTGACAAACTCGAACACGGTTTTGGTATAGTAATCAAGTCCCCTGACGATTTTCGGATCGACCGTGAAGTCGATGTTCAGGAGCGTCAGGTATTCTTTGACTTTTTCAAAATGATCGGAACATTCCTCGCAGAGAAAATCGAGCACAACGGGCGCGCCCTCCGCGATCTTTGAATCCTGTGGGCTTTTGCAGTCGAGGATGCGCATGGGATTTCGCTCGAGCCTTTTTTGGCACGTTTCGCAGAGCTGATCCTCATACTGCTTGAAATAATCTTTGAGCGCCTTGTGGTAATTTTTTCTGCATTCGGGGCAGCCGATCGAATTGACGTAAAGCTTCAAGTCGGTGATCTCCAGAGCTGCGAAAATCTCGTTTGCAAAGGAAATAACTTCTGCGTCGGCGGCGGGAGACTGTGTTCCGAAGCACTCCGCGCCGAACTGGTGAAATTCGCGGAGTCTGCCCGCCTGCGGTTTTTCGTACCTATAGCACGACGTAAGATAACAGACCTTCTGCGGCATTGCGTCGTTAAAAAGTCCGTGCTCAAGGAATGCCCTCGCCGCGCCCGCAGTGCCTTCCGGGCGAAGCGTCAAAGATCTTCCGCCTTTGTCGAGAAATGTGTACATTTCCTTTTCAACAACGTCCGTCGTGTCTCCAACGGAACGCTGGAAAAGCTCCGTGTGTTCAAACACGGGTGTTCTGATCTCTTTAAAACCGAAGTTTTCTGCAACCGACATGACCGTCTGTTCGATGAATCGGTTTTTATGGCTCTCGGACGGCAAAACGTCCTGCGTGCCTTTGATTGATTTTACGCTGATTGCCATTTTTGTTCTCCCAATTATTCTTCTGTCGGATTATCCTGCGAAGCTTCCTGACTGTCTTCGCTCTGCTCTTCCTGTTCATCCTCGTCGATGTGTTTTACGACCGTCATCGTGACGACCTTGTCGCCGTTGCCGACTCTCATGACGCGGACGCCTTTTGACGGCCTTGAGAAAACGCTGATGTCGCGGGCGGGGATCCTGATCATAATTCCTTCGGAGGAAATAATGATAACGTCGTCATCCTCTTCGACAACTCTGATCGCGCAGACGTCGCCGAAGGTGGAAGTCCTGTAGTTCATGACGCCTTTGCCGCCTCTGGACTGCACTCTGTAGTCGCTCTCTTCGCTTCTTCTGCCGTAACCGTTTTCGTTGACGGTCAGGACGATATCGCCTTCGTGCAGAACGTCGAAGCCGACCACCTCGTCGCCTTCCGAAAGCGTGACGGATTTAACTCCTCTGGCGGTTCTGCCAAGCTCTCTCGCATCCTGCTCGTTGAAGCGGATCGACATGCCCTTCTTCGTGGCGACAAGAAGATCGTCGTTTCCGGAGGTGAGTTTTACCCAAGCGAGCTCGTCACCCTCGTCAAGGTTTACCGCGATAACGCCCGTTTTTCTGATGTTCTTATAGTTTCCGATATGAGTACGCTTGATGATACCTTTCCTCGTCACCATGCAGACGTATTTGTCAAGGTCTTTTTCAACGTCGACCTGGATCATTGCGGAAACCTTTTCCTCCTGAGTTATCGGGAGAAGGTTTACAATGTTCATGCCCTTGCTCGTGCGGCTGCCTTCGGGAACTTCGTAGCCTTTGAGCTTGTACGTCTTGCCGGTCGAGGTGAAGAACATTATGCTCTTGTGCGTGGAGCAGATAAACATCGTCTCCGCAACGTCCTCTTCACGCCTTGTCATGCCCTTGATGCCTCTGCCGCCTCTGTGCTGGCTCTGGTAAGTGTCGATCGGCTGACGTTTGATGTAGCCCATCGTGGTGAGAGTATAAACGCAGTCCTCTTCGGGGATCAGGTCTTCCACGTCAACTTCGCCGCTGACGTTCATGATCTCCGTCCTGCGCTCGTCGCCGTATTTATTCCTGATCTCCTGCGACTCCGATTTAATGATGTCAAAAATGCGGTATTCGTTTGCGAGAATATCCTCGTAATCCGCGATTTTTTCAAGCAGCTCCGCGAGCTCGCTTTCGATTTTTTCCTTTTCAAGTCCCGTCAGCTGGGCAAGGCGCATCTGTACGATCGCCTGAGCCTGAACTTCGTCAAACTCAAACCTGTCGATGAGTGCCTGCTTGCCTTCGGAAACGGTTTTTGAAGCTCTGAGGATCGCGATGACTTCGTCGATGAAGTCAAGCGCTTTCTTCAACGCCTCGAGAATGTGGGCTCTCTCCTGAGCTTTTTTGAGGTTGAAAACAGTCCTTCTTGTAATTATGTCGTGCTGATGGTCGATATATTTCTGAAGCAGGTCTTTGAGTGTGAGAAGCTTTGGCACTCCATCAACAAGGGCGATATTGATAACGCCGTAGGATATCTGGAGCTGAGTATAGTTAAACAGCTGGTTGAGTACGACCTGCGGGTTTGCGTCCCTTTTGAGGTCGACCACGACCTGCATACCTTCCCTGTTGGAATAGTCGTTGATATCCGAAATACCGTCGATCCTCTTTTCTTTCACAAGATCGGCGATGCTTTCGATGAGCTTTGCTCTGTTGACCTGATAGGGAAGCTCGGTGATGTTGATGGAAAACCTGCCGTTTTTGTTTTCGACTATCTCCGTCCTTGCCCTGACGGTGATTTTGCCTCTGCCGGTGGCGTAAGCGCTGCGGATGCCTGCTCTGCCCATGATAATTCCCGCCGTCGGGAAGTCGGGGCCTTTTATGTATTCCATCAGGTCTTCCAGCGACGCCTCCGGATCGTCGATGAGCGCGCACATTGCGTCAATAACTTCCGTCAGGTTGTGGGGCGGCATATTGGTCGCCATACCTACGGCAATACCCGTTGAGCCGTTTACGAGAAGATTCGGAAATCTCGCGGGCAAAACCACAGGTTCCTGAAGACGGTCGTCATAGTTGGGCATAAAGTCGACAGTCTGTTTGTCGATATCGCGCAGCATTTCCAGAGAAATTTTGCTCATTTTTGATTCTGTATAACGGTAGGCGGCGGGCGGATCTCCGTCGATAGAGCCGAAGTTTCCGTGGCCGTCAACGAGCATATATCTCATTGAAAAATCCTGCGCAAGTCTGACCATGGCGTCATAAACCGAGGAGTCGCCGTGGGGGTGATAGCTACCCAACACGGAACCGACGGTGTCGGCGCATTTTCTGTATGCTTTTTCGGGCATAAGACCGTTTTCAAACATCGTGTACAGTATTCTTCTGTGAACGGGTTTGAGGCCGTCTCTGACGTCGGGCAACGCCCTGGACGTGATGACGGACATCGAGTAGTCCAGGAAAGATTTTCTCATTTCCCTGTTAATGTCCACGTCTACGATCTTCTGGTTTTCAAATGCAGACATCATGTTGTTATCTTCGCTCATTTTTCCCGCTCCTTTCGTTAAATGTCAAGATTCTGAACGTATTTTGCGTTCTTCTCGATGAAATCTTTTCTCGGCTCGACCTTGTCGCCCATCAGGACGGAGAAAACCTCATCCGCTTCGACCGCGTCTTCCATTGAAACGCGCAGCATCGTCCTGTACTGCGGATCCATCGTCGTCTCCCAAAGCTGTTCGGCGTCCATTTCACCAAGACCTTTGTAGCGCTGAATGTCGCAGGTTCCGCTGCCGCCGAATTCGGCGATGTATCTGTCTCTTTCATCGTCGGAGAAGGCGTAGAAGGATTTTTTGCCCTTTGAAACCTTGAACAGCGGCGGCTGTGCGATATAAACGTGGCCTTCGTCGATGAGCGGACGCATATACCTGAAGAAGAACGTCAGAAGCAGCGTCCTGATGTGAGCGCCGTCGACGTCGGCATCCGCCATGATGATAACTTTGTCGTAACGAAGTTTTGTGATGTCAAAATCCGCCCCTATGCCTGTTCCAAGGGCGATAACAACGGGAGAAAGCTTGTCGTTGGTGATAACCTTGTCGAATCTCGATTTCTCAACGTTGAGCATTTTACCCCAAAGCGGAAGTATCGCCTGATAAGTCTTGTCCCTGCCGCTTTTTGCAGAGCCTCCTGCGGAATCACCCTCGACGATATAGATCTCGGTGAGGGTTGAGTCCTTTGAAATGCAGTCGGCGAGTTTTCCGGGAAGTGAGTTGCTTTCAAGCGCAGATTTTCTTCTTGCGTTGTCTCTCGCCTTTCTGGCGGCTTCCCTCGCCCTTGAAGAGTCGAGAGCCTTCATGAGGATCGTCTTTGCAACGGCGGGATTTTCTTCAAAGAACGTCATCAGTTTTTCGGAAACCGTCTTGGAAACGAGCGGAGTGATATCAGTGTTTCCGAGCTTCGATTTTGTCTGTCCTTCAAATTCCGCCTCGGTGAGCTTGACGCTGATGACAGCGGTCATGCCCTCTCTGACGTCTTCGCCGGAAAGCTTTTTGTCGGCATCCTTGAGAATGTTATATTTTCTACCGTATTCGTTGAAAACTCTTGTCAGCGCCGACTTGAAGCCGTTTTCGTGAGTACCGCCGTCGAGAGTTCTTACGTTGTTTGCAAAAGAGAGGATCGTTTCGTTGTAGCCGTCGTTGTACATGATGGCGATCTCAACGCTTCTGTCCTCGTGCGCGCCGGAAAAATGGATCGCGCCGGCATGGATCGGGGTGAGTCCCCTGCTCTCGTTCAGAAATTCGACAAAGCTTCCTATACCGCCTTCATAGCAGTATTCTTCTTCAACGTCTTCCTCGCCTCTCCTGTCGGCAAAAGTGATCCTCAGCCCTGCGTTGAGGAACGCCGACTGGCGGAGTCTTCTCTGGAGAGTTTCAAAGTCGTAAACGGTCGTTTCGGTGAATATTTCGGGATCCGCCTTGAATCTGATAAGAGTTCCCGTTTCGTCGGTGTCGCCGATGACCTTCAGTTCGCTCGCTATGTCGCCCCTTTCAAACCTCTGGTGATGAACGTGGCCGTCCCTTGAAACTTCGACCTCAAACCACTCGGAAAGGGCGTTAACGACGGAGGAACCAACTCCGTGAAGACCGCCGGATACCTTGTATCCGCTGTCGCTGCCGCCGAATTTGCCGCCGGCGTGAAGAACGGTCAAAACGAGCGTAACGGCGGGAATCCCGCTTTTTTCGTTGACGGCGACGGGAATGCCGCGTCCGTTATCCTTTACAACAATGACGTCGCCCGGCAGTATTTCCACGTTGATCTCGGTGCAGAATCCTGCGAGAGCTTCGTCGATGGAGTTGTCGACGATCTCATAGACAAGATGGTGCAGGCCGTTAGGTCCCGTGGAGCCGATATACATTCCGGGACGTTTTCTAACGGCTTCAAGTCCTTCGAGGACCTGGATCTGATCTGCGTCGTATTCTTCTGTTACGACGGTATCCATCTCCTCGTCGTCGATAGACATTTCCGCCTCTTTTTTGAGTTCTTCGATTTCCTCTTCGTCAACTTTTTCAAAAAGTTCTCTTTCGTTGTTAAGATTATCCAAGTATGATCCCTCCGTAACAAATCTTGACAATTTATTTCAAATGAATTTTTTACGATTTAAGTTTGCGTTATAAAAATGATTTTTTCTCAGCTCTTTTCAGAATCGTCTGTGAAGAAAGCTGCGACAGGAAGATAAGCTCTCCCTGCTTTTCGTTTTGTGTTAAAATGAACGATTTCGGCAGTTCATAGCTCACTGTAACGACTCTTTTTTCTTTCTCCATTTTTGAAAGGTAGTCGCGCGTCGCTTTGGAAACGGTCGAAGTGTCAAGATCAAAGACCGCGATAATGTCCTGCGTTTTTATTGTTGTTTCCTGTCCGATATGAAGATACATTTTTTCATCCCCGCAACAATTGTCCGTCTTTGATCTCAAAGCTTTTTCCGCTTTTCATCCTGATGACCTGAGTCGGCTCGCAGCAGGTGATGAAAACCTGCCAATCCTTCAGCTCGTTGAGAATGTAGTTCTGCCTTGAAACGTCGAGCTCGCTCATCACGTCGTCAAGCAAAGCTACCGGTTTTTCCAGCTTCATTTCGTTGATGATATACGCTTCGGCAAGCTTCAGCGAAAGAGCCGCCGAACGCTGTTGTCCCTGTGAGCCGAAGTTTCTGATATTCTTTGAATTAAGCCTGATTTCGATATCATCCCTGTGAGGGCCTTTTGAAGTAAATTTTCGCTTGATGTCGATCTCCCTTGAATTTTTTAAAAGCTCAAGCAGTATCGCAGCGCAATCTTCTTCGCTGTTTTCGCCCTCGAACCCGGAAAGGATATAACCGATCGAAAGCTCCTCTTTTTTGCCCGAAATTCCCGCATAGCATTCGGTTGCGGAAAACTTCAGTTTTTCGATATAGCTTTCTCTTTTTTTGATGATCGAAGCTCCGACTTTTGAAAGGCTTTCGTCCCAGACGTCGAGATAATCACGGTCGATATTTTTTTCTTCAACGTTTTTCAGCACGGCGTTTTTCTGACGAAGAATTTTGTAATACTCGCTCAGATTTCTCGCATAAGCCGGATCCGTCTGGCTGATCGCGATGTCGAGAAATCTTCTTCTTTCGTCGGGGCCGCCTTTTATCAGATTAAGATGAAACGGCGAAAACACTACTGCAAAAAAATCGCCGATCATGCTTCTTGTTGAGACCGCTTTGACTTTATTTTTATATACTTCCTGCAAATCTCTGGTGGATTTTATCTGAAAATTCTGATCCCTGTTTTCGGCAAAAAAGTCGAGATAAATGTTGTAAAAATCTTTCTCGTGGGGAATAAGTTCATTGTTCTTTTTTGTGCGAAAGCTTTTGAATCCCGTAAACATCCAGATGCCTTCAATGACATTCGTTTTTCCCTGGCCGTTTTCACCGAAGATCATGTTCACTCCGTCGCATGGATCAATTTCGATTTCATAAAGATTTCTGAATTGCTCGGCGTAAAATCTGTTTATGTTCATAGTTTATTCGACAATATAAATTTTCTTTTCAAACTCAACCTTGTCGTCTGGCCTGAGTTTTTTTCCTCTCATCGTACAAACTTCGCCGTTGACCTTTACTTCACCGTCCTGGATCACCATCTTGGCATGACCGCCGCTCTGAACTGCGTCGCACATTTTCAAAAACGAATCAAGCCTTATGTATTCGGTTTCTATTTTTACGGGTTGTTCCGGCTTTTGTACAACTCTGACTTTAATTTTCATTTTTTAACCTCACGGGCAAAACGAGGAACAAAAATTTATCGCTTTCCGGATCGAGAATGAGTATCGGAGAAGTCGGTCCGTTGAGTTCGATTTTGACTTCGTCGACGTTGCTGACTTTGAGCGCATCAAGAAGAAATTTGTTGTTAAATCCTATCTCGATGTTGTTGCCTTCGATCTCAGCCGCAATCCTGTCGTGAGCCGTTCCGATCGAAGTGACGGACGAGATCTGAATCATGTTGTCCGCAAAATTGCATTTGATCGGGCTTTTGATTTTGTCGGTAATAATGAGAGACGTTCTTTCAATACAATCTATCATATTTTTTGTTGAAACTTTTACAGTGGTTGAGCAGTTGAGCGGAATAGCGGTTTTATAATTCAAAAATTCTCCTTCGAGAAGTCTTGAAATAATATAGTAATCCCCTATTTCAAAAATTATATGTCTTTTTCCGACGCTGATGGATACAGTTCCTTCTTCGTCGTTCATAATTTTTACAATCTCTGAAAGAGTTTTAGACGGAACTATAAAGGAAATATCTTCTCCGTCGTAATCTATTTCTTCGTTTCTGATCGCAAGTCTGAATCCGTCGAGCGCAACGAGCCTGACATTTCCGCTCGTGATTTCAAATTTGATTCCCGTATGCACAACTTTTGTGCTGTCGTTGATCGCGACTGCAAAAATCGTCTGCCTTACCATCTCGCGAAGCTTTACCTGTTCGACTACAACGGGATAGCTGTCTTCTATCTTCGGAAGCTCCGGATAATCAGCCGCATCTATGCCGAGGATCATGTATTCTGTATCGCCGCTCCTGATCATATATTTGAATCTTTCATCCTGTTTTTCAATTACAACGGTTTCTCCGGGAAGGTATCTCAAAATGTCGCAAAGCGTTTTAGCGTTCAGTATGATGCTGCCGGGTTCGTTTACTCTCGCGCCGATAGATGTGTTTATTCCGAGATCCATGTCGTATCCGGTCAGAATCAACTCGTCTCCCAAAGCTTTTAGCAAAATACCTTCAAGAGCAGGAATGGAAGTTTTCGGTGAAACGGATCTTTGAATTATCTGGCAAGCCTCTGACAGTTGTTGCGTTTGACAAATAACTTTCATAATATTATTTTTCTCAAAATGTTTTTGAGATTTTCCTTTCGTTGATTTTTTAAAAACAAAAGATTTAAAAACAAAAAACAAATAAACTTTTTTATTAGTAATATTAGGGGGTGTTGAATGTGTTAAAAACTCTCCGGAGGTAATAACACCGGCATGTTTTGCAGTTTTAAAAAGTTGAAAAATATTAGGAAAAAACTGTGGAAAAATTCTGATAAATTTTTAACATGGAAAACTGTGGAAAACATGATGTGGAAAGTTTAAAAAACTATGGAAAATTTTTCCGTTATTTTTCGGGTTTAATTACGTCGGTTCCGAGATATATTCTGAGAACTTCGGGTACGGTCACGCTGCCGTCTTCGTTCTGATAGTTTTCAAGGATCGCCGCTGTAGTCCTGCCGACTGCAACGCCGGAGCCGTTGAGAGTGTGGACAAGCTGGGCTTTTGCTTTGGCGTCTTTTTTAAACCTGATGGATGCGCGTCTTGCCTGAAAATCTTCAAAGTTGGAGCACGAGGAAATTTCAACGTATCTGTTGTAAGAAGGCATCCAGACCTCGATGTCGTAAGTTTTTGCGGACGAAAAACCAATGTCGCCGGTGCTAAGAGCAACGACTCTGTGAGGAAGCCCGAGAAGCTGGAGAACTTTCTGGGCGTCGAGAGTAAGTTTTTCAAGCTCGTCGTAGGAAGTCTCGGGGTCAACAAATTTAACAAGCTCGACTTTATTAAATTGATGCTGTCTGATGAGACCTCTTGTATCTCTTCCGGCGCTGCCCGCCTCCGCTCTGAAACATGCGGAATATGCGCAGTATTTGATGGGAAGTTTATTACCGTCGAGGATTTCATCTCTGTGCATATTTGTGACGGGTACTTCCGCCGTCGGAATAAGGAAGCAGTCGTTGTTGGTTTTGAAAGCGTCTTCTTCAAACTTCGGAAGCTGGCCCGTGCCTGTCATGGAAGCGCGGTTTACGATAAAAGGAGGAAGGATCTCCGTGTATCCGCTCTCTGCGTGGGTGTCAAGGAAGAAGCTCACGATGGCTCTTTCGAGCTTTGCGCCCATTCCCTTGTAAAAATGGAATCTTGTTCCGGTGACTTTTGCAGCTGTTTCGGGGTCGAGGATACCGAGATCGTTTCCGAGATCCCAGTGAGCTTTCGGCTCAAAACCGAAGTTTCTGACTTCTCCCCATTTTCGGATCTCGACGTTTTCGGAGTCGTCTTTTCCGATCGGAGTGGATTCGTGCGGAATGTTCGGAAATTCATACATGATATTTTTTTGCTTGCTGTCGAGCTCGGAAATCAAAGCGTCGTTTTGTTTAATTATCTCCTTGATTTCATTCATTTTTTTCATTATCTCGGAGATATCGCCGCCCTCTTTTTTGATTTGCGGAATTGTTTTGCTCGCTTGATTCTGTTCCTGCTTAAGGGCGTCGGTTTTCGTCATAATAGCGCGGCGCTCTTTATCGATTTCAAGGACTTCGTCGACTAATGCGTCCATGTCCTTGTTTCTTGTTTTCATTGCGGCTTTTACTTTTTCGGGATTTTCTCTGATTACTTTTATGTCGAGCATGATTTTTCCTCCAATTTTTTATTCAAATGATTTTATTAGTTTTTTAAGGTCTTCTTTGTCGAAAAATTCGATTCTTAAAGTGCCTTTGTCTTTAGTGCAGGTTATCTGAACTTTTCTGCCGAGATTTTCACTCAAAGCAAGCTGGGCTTCGTCGTAAAAAACGTCACGTTTTGCGTTTTGTTTTTTCGTTTGTTTTTTCTGCGAAAGCAGTTTTTTTACAAGAGCTTCCGTTTGCCGTACCGACAGCGATTGTTCAACGACGGTTTTTGAGGCTTCCGACATCAGCTTTTCGTCTTCTATTGCGAGCAGCGCCTTTGCGTGCCCGACGGTGATGACGTTGTCCGTCAGTAGCTTTTTGACTTTGTCGGGAAGTTTCAGCAACCTCAATGAATTTGCAATCGCACTTCTTGATTTGCCGATTTTTTCGCTGACTTGTTCTTGAGTCAGGTCAAATTTTTTGATCAGCAGGTCGATTCCTTCGGCTTCTTCGATCGGGTCAAGGTCTTCTCTTTGAAGATTTTCGATCAAAGCGAAAGACATCGCCTGTTCAGGCGTCATATCACGCACGACCGCCGGGATCTCCGTCAGCCCTGCCATCCTTGAAGCGCGCCACCTTCTCTCGCCGGCAACGATCTGATAAGTTCCGTCGGACAGTGGCCTTACAAGTATTGGCTGGAGCACTCCGTGTTCGGAAATGCTTTTTGAAAGCTCCGAGAGGGCTTCCTCGTCAAATTTTTTTCTCGGTTGTTGACTGTTTGTCACAATGTCGATTATTTTGATCTTATTGGTTGAACCGACTGAAATGTCATCAACTGAGTTCTCAATAAAAAGCGAGTTGAAACCTTTTCCCAATCCGCCTTTTTTTACAGCCATTGGCACAACCTCCTCTACAGTTTATTTTTTTTGATAAATTCATCCGCAAGGGACAAATATGCTTCCGAGCCTTTAGATTTTTTGTCATAATAGATAACCGGGCAGCCGTAACTCGGTGCTTCGGAAATACGCACGTTGCGGGGTATGAAAGAAGAATAAACTTTTTTCGGAAAATATTTTTTAACTTCTTCGACAACCTGCTGTGTCAGGTTAAGCCTGCCGTCGTACATGGTCAGGACGATTCCGTCGATGTCGATGTACTTGTTGTAAAGATTCTTTACTTGCCTTATCGTCGCAACGAGCTGGGACAATCCTTCAAGCGCATAATATTCGCACTGAATCGGGATCAGCACAAGATCGCACGCGACGAGCGAATTGATCGTTATCAACCCGAGCGACGGAGGACAGTCGAGAAAGATGAAGTCGTAATCGTCTTTTATCAGCGACAGCGCCGTTTTGAGATTCGATTCGCGCGACGGCATGTTTATCAGCTCTATTTCCGCGCCCGCAAGATCGATGCTCGAAGGGATAACGTTGACGTTTTTGAACTCCGTTTTGACGGTAATATCTTTCGCTTTTGCATTCTTTGTCAGCAGATCGTAAGAAGAAAGATCGAGTTTTCTTTTGTTGATGCCGAAACCGCTCGTTGCGTTCCCCTGCGGATCGATGTCGACAAGGAGCGTCCTGTAACCTTTCATTCCCACGGAGGCGGCAAGGTTGACGGCGGTCGTGGTTTTCCCGACGCCGCCCTTTTGGTTGATTACGCAAACAGTTTTTCCCATAAAAAACCCTCTTAACATAACGATTCGGATAAATCGAAAAAATCAAAAAATACGAAAATACGGTGTTTATTTTGTTTTTTTGTGTCATCGTGTAGTTTTTCAATCCGACACCAAAATTAACATAAGGGCATAATTACCCACTAATACACATATATACTGTACAATTATATCATACTTTAAATTAAAATGAAAGAGATTATACTAAAATAATTTAAAAAAAGAGGAGAAAAGAAGAAAAATAAAAAGCGTTTTTTATGCAAAAATACAAATTAAATATGCTCATAATTCTAAAATAGAAAATAAGCGCGTAACGCAAAAGCTCCGCCGGTTAATTGGCGGAGCTCCTGCTGTGGATGTGGGGTGTGAAAGAGAAAGATATGGGTTTATATAAAATCACTTTCGTGACTTTATAACTTGTGGGTTGTTTTCGGGATAGTGACGGTATACTTTATGTATGAGTCGTTTTCAAAACGGTCTTTTTGCGCCGCTATCCCCGACCGGTTCATCGTGGCGACCGTGTGGTCAAGAGTGTTGATAAATAGCTTCAAATCCTTAAAAAACATACGTGTTTTTCGCTTTTTAGATTGTGATTTTTCGTCGCAGATCATGTCAACAAGCTCGTTAGTCTCCGAAACGTCAAGGTTTTTTCCGATTATCTCGTCCAGAGCCTTGTCAACGTCATCTTTTTCGGTCAATCGTAAAAGTGACGTTGCATGACGCTGTGTAAGACCGTTTTCGACCATCTTTTTTTGCTGTTCGCACGAAAAACTGAGCAATTTCAGCATTTCCGACACTCCGTCAGGCTCTTTTCCCAAAACCGAAGCAATATATTCAACGCTGTAGGAATACGTTTTTATCAATCGCTCAACGGCAAAAGCCTCTTCAAAAAAGTTGAGATCCTCTCGCTGAATGTTTTCCGCAAGGGAAAGCAGTGCCGAACGCTCGTCAGAGCTTTCGATTATTACCGAAGGGATGTGAGTGATTCCTGCCATCACGCTCGCCCTGTAGCGCCGCTCCCCTGCCACGATCTCGTATTCATTGTTTTTCAGAGGCCTTACCGTTATCGGCTGCAGAAGACCGTTTTCAATAATGCTGTTTGACAGTCCTTCAAGTTCCCTCCTGTCAAAGTTTTTGCGAGGTTGCTTCAGGGACGGAACAATGCTTTCAACAGGCAGCAGCACGATCTCCGAGCTGCGTGAAAAATACATCAATAAAACCTCCGGTCGGTGTCCTTTGATTACAGGTTACACCATTTCCGGAGGTTTGTCCAGCTAAAAAAATCGTCATTGTTCCACGTGAAACGACAAAAAACTACATTTTCAGAGCGGATGTTTACTGATTTGAGAATAATTTCGGGGATATTTTGTCGGAGTTTGCGATATTTTTTTAATAATGAACACAGTTCTTTCGCCTGCGGAGGGCAGTTCGATGGTATCTTTTCCAACGATCTCTCCTCCGAGCGTTTTCATCGCATTTTTTGCTTCGTTCGCTTCTTCAAACGCTTTTGCCCCCTTCATTGCGATGAAAGTTCCGCCTTTTTTTGTGAGAGGGAGGCACAATTCCGCGCCGATTTTCAGTTCTGAAACAGCTCTTGCAGTCGAAAAATCATATCTTTCGCGGTGTTCGAGGAGTTGACCGAGCTCTTCGGCGCGACCGACGACGGTTGTACCCTTGAGCGATAGCTCGTCCAGGACTGCTTGAATAAACGTCAGCTTTTTTCCTGTGCTGTCGAGGAATGTGACGTCCAGGTCGTTGTTCATTATCAAAAGTGGGAGCCCCGGAAAGCCTGCGCCCGTTCCAACGTCAATCAGTTTTTGCTTTTCTTCAAATCGGACGCTTTTCATTATATAAAGAGAATCTACAAAATGCTTTATCACGATTTCGTCAGGGGTTTTTATCGCCGTGAGATTGAATTTGCCGTTCCACTCGATCAGTATCTGTGCAAACTTGTCAAACATTTCAACCTGTATTTCGTCAGGGTTCACTCCGAACGAGTTGACGGTCGAGAGAAGCAGTTCTTTTGAAATTATCATTTTTCGCTCTCCGTTTTAGAAAGATAGATTATCAGAACAGAAATATCCGCCGGGCTCACGCCGGAGATCCTTGAAGCCTGTCCGAGGTTTTCGGGGTGAACTTTGTTGAGTTTTTCCTGAGCTTCAAGCCTTAAGCCCTTGATTTCAGAATAATCTTTTATAAAATCAAGCTTTTTGCACTCTATCCTGCGCATTTCGGCGACCTGGGCGAGCTGGCGCTTGACGTATCCGTCATATTTGGCGTTGATCTGAGCCTGCTCAAATATTTCATAGGGCAGATCGGGTCTTGTTCTGTCGAACGGCTCAAGGTCTTCGTAACTCAGCTGAGGGCGCTTTATCAGGTCGATCAGCTTTAAACCTGTGTTCATCGGTGTTGTTCCACGTGAAACAAGCATTTCGTTGATCTCGTCCGACGGGGGGATCACAACGCAGGAGATCCTCTTTGTTTCCTCGGCGATAAGGCGTTCTTTTTCAAGCAGTTTTGCATATCTTTCGTCGCTGATGAGCCCGATTTCGTGTCCGAGGGGAGTCAGACGCAAATCTGCGTTGTCCTGGCGCAACAATAGCCTGTATTCAGAGCGGGAAGTCATCATCCTGTACGGATCGGAACAACCTTTTGTAACGAGGTCGTCGATGAGCGTGCCGATGTAGGAACTTGCGCGGTCGAGGATGAAAGGGGACTCGCCACGGCATTTTCTTGCGGCGTTAATTCCTGCGACGAGACCCTGCGCCGCAGCTTCCTCGTATCCGCTGGAGCCGTTGAACTGTCCTGCGCCGAAAAGTCCGTCGAAGCCCATGAACTCAAGGCTGGAGCGCAGCGACAATGGGTCGATGCAATCGTATTCGATGGCATAAGCTGTTCTCATGACGTGAGCGTTTTCAAGACCGGGGATGGAGTGGATGAATTTAAGCTGAACGTCTTCGGGCAGGGAAGAGGAAAGACCCTGGAGATACATTTCCTCCGTGTTTTCGGAGCTTCCGCACGGCTCGACAAAAATCTGGTGGCGTTCTTTTTCGGCAAAGCGGACGATCTTGTCCTCGATGCTCGGGCAGTAACGCGGCCCCACACCATCGATTTTTCCGCCGTAAAGGGGAGAACGGTGGATGTTGTCAAGGATGATCTGCTTTGTTTCGGGAGTCGTGTAGGTGACGTAGCATGGCTCGGTGTTCTGTACTGGTGATTTCGCGTCAAAAGAGAAAGGAGTAGTCCTCTCGTCGCCGAGTTGAATTTCCAGTTTGGAAAAATCAACACTCCTGCGGTTGATCCTCGAGGGAGTGCCGGTTTTGAATCGTCTTGTCTGAATGCCGAGCTCGCGAAGGGCGACGGAGAGCTTGTTGGCGGGGAACATCCCGTCCGGCCCGCTTTCAAAAGAAACGTCGCCGACGTAGATTTTTCCGCCGAGGAAAGTTCCCGTGGCGAGAATAACACATTTTGCGGTGTATTCGGCTTCAAGGTGGGTCGTGAGCAGCCAGTTTTCGCCGTCTTTTTTCAAATCGACTATTTCTGCCTGACGCAGATCGAGGTTTTCTTGCTTTTCGAGAGCGTGCTTCATATATTGTGAGTAGCAACGTCTGTCGATCTGAGCCCTGAGGCTGTGGACGGCAGGGCCTTTGCCGAGGTTGAGCATACGGTTTTGCAGGGTGTTGAGGTCTGCTGCCTTGCCCATTTCGCCGCCGAGAGCGTCGATCTCTCGGACGAAATGGCCCTTTGAAGTGCCGCCGATGGACGGATTGCAGGGCATATTGCCGACCCAGTCGAGCGAAATGGTAAAAACGCAGGTGTCACAACCAAGCCTTGCCGCGGCAAGACCTGCTTCGATGCCTGCGTGACCTGCGCCGATAACGGCAACGTCATAATGTTTTGCAAAATATTTCATGTTTATCCTCGATCCAGATAGCCGCCAACGTATTCTTCAAGGCAGAGGTTTTTTTCTTTCATCTCTTTTGCGGCGTTAACGCCGACAAATCGCCAGCAGTACGGCTGAAAATCCATACCCGTGATTTTTTCTTTTCCTGCGGGATAGCGGAGAACGAAGCCGAAAGTGTGAGCGTTTTCCGTAAGCCATTTGTATTCTTCCGATTTGGAAAAATCATCGCTTTGTGAAACGATGTCAACAGCAAGCCCGGCGTTGTGGTCGCTGCAACCGGGGGGACAAACCGACTTTGCTGCGTTGTTGACGATAGTTTTCTTTTCGGTTTTGACGGGCTCAACATAGTTTCCCTGCGCGTCATAATAACCGCCGTTTGCATACTGCTGCGCCGCTTCGACCTCGAGCGTATATATCTTATCTTCAAAAAGTCTGCGCTGGCTTTCAAAATTACGGTAGCCGGAAAAGGCGGTGAGGGTAAGCCCGGATTTCAGCGCATCGATGTACATTGAATCGAAAGCCTTTGCCGCAACGCTCTCAAGTCTGACGGAAGTTCCCGTCAAAAACTGCAGATCCATCTCATAATTTGTCGGGAGGATGTATTTCTTGTTCAGAAGCAGGAGATTCCAGCCGTTTTTGCTGAGCTTTGCGGGGGCAGGGGAGATTCCGTATTCGGAATACTCGTCCGAAAAATCAAAGTTAAATTCATGGGTGTCGGTGAGGTAGCGGACGTCTTGGGCGACGGTGCCGTTTTCGTCCGACCAATAAGTTGCTTTATCGACAGCCTTGGTGTCTTCGGGAGTTTTGGGTGCGTCTTTTCTCGGGAATGCGAGAGCAATGATCAGACCTATGAGCGAAAAAGCAATGATCCCGACGTAGATCCTGAAAAGCAGATCACGCAGCGATTTTGGTTTCAGCAGTTTTTTCAGAGTCACGCGCACACCTCCCGAAAAATTTTGCAAGCCAACCGTGTAATAAAAAGATAAATCGTATCGACTGTACTATCTGTACTATTATAATGTATGGGCGAAAGATTTTCAATACATTGCAACAAGGCACAAATTGTACAAATATTTTATTATTTTTTTATCCAAATGTCAAATTTTAATAAACTTACAAGAAAACTTTCAAAAAAGCTTGAAATCGTGTATAAAAGTAGTATAATGATGAATATCAAAAATAATTATTCACCCTAAAGATCAAAGGGCAG
Organism: Clostridia bacterium; assembly: GCA_017454815.1. Classification (GTDB taxonomy): domain Bacteria; phylum Bacillota; class Clostridia; order Oscillospirales; family Acutalibacteraceae; genus SIG575. The sequence goes on along the minus strand of JAFTCG010000044.1, from coordinate 43,777 downwards.
ACGTTTATCAACGAAAACTATACACGGAGGCAGAAAAATGAAGAAAGAAATCAAAAAAGTTGTTCTCGCTTATTCAGGAGGATTGGACACGTCGATCATTATCCCGTGGCTGAAGGAAAACTACAACAACTGCGAAGTTATCGCCGTATCCGGCGACGTCGGACAGGGCGCTGAGCTCGACGGCCTCGAGGAAAAGGCGATCAAAACGGGCGCGTCGAAGCTCTACATCGAGCATCTGACCGATGAATTCATCAAAGATTATATTTATCCCACCGTCAAGGCGGGCGCGATCTACGAGGGCGAATATCTCCTGGGCACGTCTTTTGCACGTCCGCTGATCGCGAAGAGGATCGTTGAGATCGCCAAAGCCGAAGGCGCAGACGCGATCTGCCACGGCTGTACGGGCAAGGGTAACGACCAGGTGCGTTTTGAGCTTGCGATAAAGGCTTTCGCTCCCGACATGCAGATCATCGCTCCTTGGAGGACTTGGGAGTTCAAGTCCAGGGAAGAAGAGATCGAATATGCCGAGAAGAAGGGCATTCCGCTCAAAATCAACAGGGAAACGAACTATTCCAAGGATAAAAACATCTGGCACCTTTCTCACGAGGGTCTTGACCTTGAAGATCCCTCGAACGAGCCGACTTACAATAAGCCCGGATTCCTCGAGATGAGCGTTTCTCCCGAAATGGCACCCGATAAGCCCGAATATATCACGATCTCCTTTGAAAAAGGCGAAGCCGTTGCGATCGACGGCGTTAAGATGAACCCGACGCAGATCGTTGAAAAGCTCAACGAAGTCGGCGGCAGAAACGGCATCGGCCTTTGCGACCTTGTTGAAAACAGACTTGTCGGCATGAAATCGAGAGGCGTCTACGAAACTCCCGGCGGAACGATCCTTTTCAGAGCGCATCAGGTGCTCGAAACGATCTGCCTTGACAGAGATACACAGCACTATAAGGCTCTCATCGCCCAGCAGTACGCCGATCTTGTTTATTTCGGAAAATGGTTTACACCGCTGCGTGAAGCTCTCCAGGCTTTTGTTGACAAAACGCAGGAGACCGTTACCGGCGACGTAAAATTCAAGCTCTATAAGGGCAACATCATCAACGCCGGCACGACTTCTCCGTATTCGCTCTACAGCGAAGATTTTGCAACGTTTGACGCCGATGACGTTTATGACCAGAGCGATTCCGCAGGATTCATCAACCTCTACGGACTTCCCATCAAAGTCAAGGCTTTACTTGACCGCGAAAGGGAAAACAAACAGGGCAAATAATCAAAACTAAATGCAAAACAAAAACAGTCGGACGAAAATCCGGCTGTTTTTGTTGACGAACGGGCGAAAACATATTATACTATATTTTAGAGGCATTTCCCAAGAAAAAGGAGGAAAGTAATAATGAAGAAATTTGGAAAATTCGTTGCTGCGATGCTGACAATAATAATCGTTATCGCACCGATGGCGTTAAATGCATCTTCTGCGTACTCGGTTTTGGAAAACGGCAGTTGCGGAAGAAAGGCAAAATACGAATCGAGCATAGACAATTACGGTGAAGGCGCAATAATTGAAATTTACGGAAGCGGCGACATGTACGACGGCTGGAAATGTCCTCGCGGCATAGACTTTCCTGAAGGTTATTGCGGTTATCATCATGTGTACATTTATTCCGACATCACAAAAATCAGTGCGTCTGCCTTCAAGTCGGTTTATTTGGAGAACGTTCATATATCCGGCACGGTAAAGACGATCGGGGAATCGGCGTTTCGCGATACATCGGGATTTGAAACGCTGAAGATCAAATTCGGAACAGAAAACATCGGCTCCTATGCATTCGCAAACAGCAGCAGCCTCAAATGCGTAAACATTCCGCTTTCCGTTAAAAGCGTTGGTAAAAATGCCTTCTACAACTGCGGCAAACTTACCGACATTTATTTCCAGGGAGACAGCAAATTTTTGAGCAACCTCGGTGGGACTTCAAATCTGGGGATCAACACCAAAAAAACAAAAATTCATTACAACAGTTACGGACTTGTAAAAAACAACGGCTCATGGGTTTATATAACCGATGGAAAAAACAACGACTGGTTTGAAGGCCCTGCCAAGAATCAGCACGGCTGGTGGTATGTCAGGAACGGAGGAATTGACTACAACTTTAACGGCATGGCTCGCAATGACTTTGGCTGGTTTTATTTCACAAAAGGAAAGTTGAATCCGAAGTATACAGGCACTGCCGAGAACGAATACGGCTGGTGGTATTTCAAAAACGGCAAGATCCAGGGCAAATATACGGGAATGGTGAAGGAAAACGGCATCTGGAGATACGTTGAAAACGGTCAGGTCGATTATTGCTATATTGGAACGGCAAAAAATCAGCATGGCTGGTGGTATTTTTACGATGGGGAAATTGACTATTCTTTTTCCGGTATGGCTTACAACGATTACGGCGCATGGCTTTTTAAAAACGGAAAACTCGACAAAACTTTTACAGGACTTGCAATGATCAATTACTGCTGGTGGTACGTTGAAGACGGACGGTTCTACTGTCCTTATACCGGATTGGTGTATATGGATGACGGATGGGTCTATCTTGAAGACGGATATGAGGACAACTATTTTGAAGGACTTGCAAAAAATGCCTACGGCTGGTGGTACGTCAAAGACGGAACGATCGACTTCACGTACAACGGCCTTGCAGAAAACGAATACGGTTGGTGGCACGTCGTTAACGGAAAAGTGACGTCAAGGGCATATTAAAACAACCAAAACACAGAAAAAGGCTCCTTTTTTGCAGTAGCCTTTTTTGAACGGTTTGCTCATTTTGCTTTTTTAACGTCGATCAAAAACCGTATTGCATCGGGCAAAATGCTTGGGGTGCGCACAAATCCCCAAACACGGCGGAGCGTTTCTTTAAAAGTATATTTCCCGCCGCCGAAATCCTTTTCTGTCAGAATCTTTCGCTTTATCATCTTGTCAAACTTTTCTGCCCCGACGGACAGGAGAAAGTTTTTGCTCGCGTCGTCGAAAAGTCGGCTTTTTCCGATTCGCGCGAAATATTCTTTTTCATATTTTTCGAGAGCTTTGTCAAAGTCGGAAATGTTGCTTGTTTCTGCCAGTGCGTCTGCAAGCATCTTGCCCGCTCTCATGCTTATCGTCATCCCCGATCCGCAGAGAGGCTCGGTCATCGCCGCGCTGTCGCCGACGGCGGCATAACCGCTGCACACGAATTTGTCGAGCGCCTTTCTGACAGGGATCTTGCAGATCGTTCCTCCGCGGACGATCTTATCGGACAAACAGTCGTAATCTTTCCTGAAATCGTCTATCGCTTCGTCAATATCTTTCTGGGAAAGCTCGCCGAAGTTGCCCACAAGCACGTCAACATAATCGTTATCGGTGATGACCCAATCCATGCCCTTTCTGTTGCAGTGATAGAAGTAAATCGAATAACGCGGAGAGGAGCCGTAGTTGCTTTTTCTCTGGAACAGCGCACGGTAGCCGGTATAAATTTCAAAGTCCTCAAAATCTCGCTGAATCCCGAATTTTTCCGGCAGGCTTCTGCGAACAGGGGAGTAGACTCCGGCGGCGTCGATGACAAGATCGCCGTAAAATTTTTCTTCATTACCGTTTTGGGCAACTTCGATTCCGACAACTCTGTCACCGTTCGTCAGCGCATTTTTGACCTGCGCATTGAAAATGAGTTTTGCGCCCGACTTCTCCGCCTCGTCCAGCAGATGGCAGAGTATCTCTTTTCGCTCCATCGCAACGCAGGGTCGGCCTTTGCTGTGGTTTTTCACGAGCTTTACGTCTTTTCCGGGACCGAAAAACGCTGTGGCGTAAAAGAGCTCCCTTTCGCACGGCGGATCGTCAAGCCCGACGCACGAAAATGTGCTGACGTCGACGAAATCGCTCCAGTCGTAGCCCATTCCCTCGCGGCTGCTTTTTTCAAAAACAGTTACGTCTAAGCCTGATTTTGCAAGGTGTATCGCCGCGCATAGCCCGCCGTGCCCCGCGCCGGCAACGAGAATTTTTCCGGACATTTTTTCGCCCCCCCCCTTTTCTTTCGCTGTTATTTTAACAAAAAGCAGAAGTTTTTTCAACCGCCGACAATGACAAAAAATTCACATTCTCCTTGACAAGGCGAAGATTTGTATGTATAATATATCCACAACTGAAAAAATATGACTTATTAAGAGAGGCGGAGGGGACAGGCCCTGTGAAGCCCGGCAACCTGCGGTTTTGCAAGGTGCCAAATCCTGCGGTCACACCGAAAGATAAGGTTTTGCTCTGAGGTGTCGCCTTGGGGCGTATTTTTTTATCAAATGCTTTGGTTTGATCAAAGGTTGCTTAAAAGAAAGGAATGAAAGATATGTCAAGAAGATTTTTTACATCAGAATCGGTCACTCCCGGACATCCCGACAAGATCTGCGACAACATCTCGGATGCCGTTCTCGATGAGATTTACAAAAAAGATCCCAACGCAAGAGTTGCGTGCGAATGCTTCTGCACTACGGGTTTCATCGGCGTTATGGGCGAGATCACTGCCGATTGCGACGTCGACATCGAAAAAATCGCAAGAGACGTCGTTTGCCAAATCGGTTACGACAGCGACGAAAAAGGTTTTAACGCAAACACCTGCGAAGTTCTTGTGAAACTTGATGAACAGTCGAAGGATATCGCTCTCGGAGTTGACAACTCCTTTGAGCGCAAAGGCGGCGACGAGGACGAAAACGACCTCAACGGCGCAGGCGACCAGGGCATGATGTTCGGCTTTGCGTGCGACGAAACGCCCGAGCTTATGCCGCTGTCGATTTCGCTGGCGCACAAGCTCGCAAAACAGCTTACAAAAGTCAGGGAAGACGGAACTCTCCCGTATCTACGCGCCGACGGAAAAACCCAAGTCACGATCGAATACGATGGCGACGAGGTCAAGAGAGTTGACACGATCGTCGTTTCCAGCCAGCACAGCGCAGACGTTGAGCTTGAAATAATCAGAGAAGACATCAAAAAATACGTCATCGACCCGATCGTTCCGAAAAACCTGATCGACGACGATACGGTGATCTACGTTAACCCGACCGGAAGATTTGTTATCGGCGGCCCCGCGGGCGACAGCGGCCTGACCGGCAGGAAGATCATCGTCGACACTTACGGCGGATATTCACGCCACGGCGGCGGAGCTTTCAGCGGGAAAGACCCGACCAAAGTCGACCGCAGCGCAGCCTACGCCGCGAGATACGTTGCCAAAAACATCGTTGCCGCAGGGCTTGCAAAAAAATGCGAAGTTCAGCTCGCATACGCTATCGGCGTTGCAAAACCCGTTTCCGTCAGAGTCGACACCTTCGGCACGGGCAAGGTTGACGAAGCAAGCCTTGAAGAAGCGGTCAAAAAGATTTTCGATCTTCGCCCCTATGCGATCATAAAGCAGCTCGACCTGAGGAAGCCGATCTACAGGCAGCTTGCATCCTACGGTCACGTCGGAAGGGAAGATCTCGGCGTCCGCTGGGAGCAGACCGACAAAGTTGAGCAGCTTAAAAGTTATTTCAAAATTTAACATTACCATCGAACCGCCGTCTGTTTTCAGGCGGCGATCGTTTTGAAAAATTCTACTTTTTCACCAAAAATCCGACAAATTTTTAATCAAATGATACAAAAAGTCGAAATTTGCGATAATGAAACGCTAAACAAAACATCTTGCAATTATCTGTTAAAAATTAAACCAATTTTGTAACCAAATTGTTCCTTGACAAACGGAAAACTGCCGTCTGAATTCTTAAATAAAGATAAATTCCCGATCAATCTTGCAAATGAATAATGGATAAAAATTAAGGTTAAAACAAAAAATCGGTGGAAAATTCGGTGTAAAGTGAGAAACTTTACAGGAAAAAGTTAAAAATTGGAAAAAAAAATAACGGAAAATAAGGGGTTTTCCACTTTTTCCACCGATTTTTCCACAGGCGCAAGGAAAACGACTTTACAAACAGAATTTTTGAATTTTGTGATACGTTTTTTCGGACACCAAAAATTGTAAATTTCAAAAAATGCAAGAACAAAAACCAAATCTTGCAAAAACTTCGGTTACAATTTGTTACAAATCAAATTTCGGAAATGCGACGTCGTCCTAAACCGCTTTTTCAAAAAGTTTTCGGAAAGGAACATTTTTTGACATCAACATATACATAATATAAAGGGCTGTAAAAGTTCAAATTGTTTACAGCTTGTTTGTTGATACAGTCCTCGAAAGTGACAATATTATCAGTTGTTTGTTCAACATAAAGCGAAATGATAAAACAAGGAGAGATCGGAAATGTTTGAAAAAATCAGGAAGATACTTTGCGACCAGTTTGAAACGGACGAGGAATTCATCACCCTCAAGACGCAGTTTGAGGAGGACCTTGACGCAGATTATATAGATATGATCGACCTTGCGATGACGCTCGAAGACGAGTTTTCCGTTGAGGTGCCCGATGAGGCGCTCGAAAAATTCAAAACAGTCGCCGACGTTGTTGAATTTCTTGACTGATTGCTCTTGACAAAGGGCAAAACGGTGGTATAATGTGTGTAACAAGCGAAACTTTGGAGGCAGGGTGCGAGTCCCTACCGGTGGTAAAGCCCACGAGCCATTTTGGCTGATTCGGTGCAATTCCGAAGCCGACGGTAAAGTCCGGATGAAAGAAGTTGTCGTTTTTCCGAGTGAAAAATGTCCTGCAAGTTTTGTCTTGCAGGATTTTTTTGTTCAGCGCTCAAATGTACGTTGCGTGCCGGGCAAAAGCGAATACTGCCGGAACGACTCAGTCCGGCAAAGGAGATGGTTAACATGAGTCAGGACGTGAAAAAAACAAGAAACATAGCCGTAATGGCTATCCTCTGTGCGCTGGCGATCGCCGCAGACATTTTCCTGCGTGTGCCCGGAATAGGAGGTTTTCTGACGTACGAGCCGAAGGACGTTGTGCTGTGCATCGGCGGTTTTCTTTTCGGACCGATCACGGGCATCGCCATGTCGCTGCTTGTGTGCCTGATTGAAATGATTACCGTGAGCGCCACCGGATGGATAGGGCTGTTGATGAACTTTCTTTCCTCCGCATTTTTTGTCGGGGTAAGCGCAGTGATCTATCATCGGAAGAAAACGCTGTCGCGTGCGGTGATTGGACTGATTTCCGGTGCGATATCAATGCTTGTGATAATGCTGCTTTGGAATTACATTATCACGCCCATCTATATGAACGTCCCCCGCGAGCAGGTGCTGGCGATGTTTTTGCCGCTGCTCATCCCGTTTAACCTGATCAAAGCTTTCCTCAACGCTGCGTTGACGCTCTTTTTGTACAAAGGCGTTGCCACCGCGTTGCGCAAATCAAAGCTGATCCCGGAGAGGGAGTCCAATGACGGCGAGAACAAAAAAGGCAACACTATACTGATCGTATGCATTTCCGCCGTGCTGGCGGTGACGCTGGTGATCGTACTTCTGCTTTTTGCGGGCGTGCTTTCGTTCTGAAAAGGGTTGACGATCAAACAAACGTCTAAAACAAATATCCAAAAATGCAAAACAATTCTCCGTACGGATAACCATACGGAGAATTATTGGTTTAAAGAACATATTTCATAATTTCCGGGTGACAGACGAAGTTGCGTTTTTCGCACGACGTGCAGTAGATTGCAATATTCGGAGACGAATCCCAATCCATTCTCCTCCAGCCGTTATGGGCGTAGAATTCCGGTTCTTTCGCGCAAGCCCAAAGCTCGCAGATGTTTCTGCGCTTTGCTTCCTCATAGACGACGCCGAGCATCACTTTCCCGTAACCCAGGTGGTGAAGATCGTCTCTGACGGCGATATCGCCCAGGGTGAAGACGCCGTCGCGGATCTCAAGCGTTACAGCCGCCATAAGCTCGCCGGTCTCTTTGTCGTCCATGCGCCACATTCTGACGATCCTGTCGGGGCATCTTTCCTCGATTTTGACGCCCATGCCGCTGTTGTGAAACAACGTCGACAGGGACAGGAAATCGTCCGTTTCTTTGATTTCAAAACAACTCATTTTTCTCTTTCCTTTCAAAAACCGCACAGTAGATATTAACACAAAACCACGTGCAAGTCAAACAAAAGTTTCGGGAAATCATTCTTTGAAGAGTTTGTTTTGAAGAGAAAGGATCTTTTTTCGCCGGGCCGACTCCTCTTTTCGGTCGAGGAAATATTCGCCGTCATCAAGCTTCAGAACGCTGCCTTCTTTTGCTTCAAACGGAAGCAGGGATCTTTCTACCGGCGCAGAATCGCCGTTTTCGTCAACGAGGACGGCATAATTATCTTCAAATCTGTCAACGCTGAAATAACTCATGTTTTTCACCTTTCGATTGGATGATAAATATATTGTACCACATTTTTGCGGCAAAATAAACAGATCTCCAAATAAAAATTGATTTTGCAGTTTTAATATGTTATACTGAAAAAAAGGATGTGATTTTTTGGACAAGAGAAAAGGATATATATCCTGGGACGAATATTTTATGGGGATCGCTCTCCTTTCCGCGAAAAGAAGCAAGGATCCCAACACGCAGGTCGGCGCATGCATCGTCGACCAAAACAACAAAATCATGTCAGTCGGCTACAACGGTTTTCCGATCGGATGCAGCGATGACGAGTTTCCGTGGGCAAGGGAAGGGGACGAGTACGACACAAAATACCCTTATGTCTGCCATGCCGAACTCAACGCGATCCTCAACCACAGCGGAGGATCCAGCCTGTCGGGATGCAAGATCTACGTTCCGCTTTTCCCGTGCAACGAATGCGCAAAAGCCATCATCCAGAGTGGGATCCGAAAAGTATATTATCTTTCCGACAAATACCGCGACACCGTCGGCACGAGAGCTTCGAAAAGACTGTTTGACGCCGCCGGCGTGGAATACGTTCAGCTGACCGGAACGCCGGAAGAGATGACGATCGACTTCAGAGCCGAAAGCGTATAACAAAAGAATAATTCAAAACTCCCGCACATATAAATTTTGGTGCGGGAGTTATTTTTTCGGGAAGCTGTTTGCTCCCTGCCGAAAAACATAATGCCCGCTCGGAAAGCGAAAACGGCGCGATCTGAAGCGGCGTTGCACGAAAGGCACTGCGACGACAGCAATTTTTGCACGGGAGGACGGGACCAATGGACGAGATCAATGAACGCGGCGGCGAACAACTCCGCGAACGAAGGGGCAGAAAAAAAGAAGAAAAAAAAGAAGACCGCATCGCAAGAATGATGGTCACACAACTGATTTTGTGCACAGTGATGATTTTGTTCGTATTCTTCATAAGCCGCACGGGCGGCAACGGGTTTTCTTCGCTCCGGCAGGGATATGAGCGGATAACTTCAAGGGATATGTCCGTTTCACAGCTCTGGCAGGAGGTAAAGAGTGCAGCAAAAACGATAATCAAAAAAGACGAAAAAAATCCTGCGGAATTGCTTAGCGTTGGAACAGTAAATCTTGATGAAAAGCCGGACGACGCATTGGGAAAGGGTGGCGACGATGAACAGGTTTATGCGCCGACGAACACGACGGCGTTTTGTCCGTTTTTGGTCTCATCTACGATCTGCACGCCGGTAAGCGGCAGGATCAGCTCGCCTTTCGGTTACAGGATAAACCCGATCACGGGAGTTCATAGCTTTCATTCGGGCGTTGACATCGCCGCGGGCTATGGCGAAAAGATCAAGGCGGCTTACTACGGCACTGTTTCGGGCGCAGGTTACGACAGCGCGGCGGGCAACTACGTTGTGCTCACCCATTCCGGCGGATTGGTAACGAGATATTTTCATTGCTCCGAAATACTTGTGAAAGAGGGAGAAAAAGTCAGAAAAGGCGAGACGATCGCCCGCGTTGGATCGACGGGGATGTCGACGGGGCCGCATCTTCATTTTATAATTGAAATTAACGGGAAAAAAGTAAACCCCTTGTACGTCATCGAAAACAATGGAACTGAAGTTTAAGGGCACAAAAATCAAAATCAGCTTTTTCTTTGCGCTGGGGCTTTGCGTGGTTTCGCTGTTTGACAGGACAAACATAATCTGCATAAACCTGTTGTGTGCCGCATTGCATGAGTGCGGACATATCGCGGCGATGGCGCTGTCGCGAGAGAGACCGAAAGAAATATGCTTTACTCCTTTCGGGCTGCGAATAGACAGGAAAGAAATGAACTCAGTGGACTTCCTAAAGGAAGCATTGATCGCTCTGGCGGGGCCGATGACAAACTTTTTTCTTGCATTGACGGCGGCTTTGATACAAAAATATTCCGGCGCAAACCTTTCGGCGTTCGTTGCGATCAACATTGTTCTTGGGACGCTGAACATGGCTGTCTGCGAGCCTCTTGACGGATACCGAGCTGTGAGATATATTTTAATGCAAAAAATGAGCGAAGAAAAAACAGAGAAAATTCTGAAAATTTCTTCGCTTGTTTTTTTGTTTCCCATCGCCGTTGCGGGGTTTTATGTTTTGATCAAAAGCGGGTATAATTTTTCGCTTTTGCTCATAGCGTGCTACCTTTGCGCTTTTTTGTTTTTCAGGACGGGCGCTATCTGAGCGTTACGATCGTTACGCCGTCTTCGCCTTCGCCGTAAACGCCGAGTCGGTAAGATTTAATGTAGGAGTTGCTCCTGAGATATTGGTTGACAGCCTTCCTCAGCACGCCGGTACCTTTGCCGTGGACGACGGTAAATTCTCCGATGCCGAGACGGTAGGCGGTGTCGATATATTTGTCGAGCGTGTCGATCGCTTCGTCGGCGGTCATGCCCCTCAGGTCGACCTTCGTTTCGGCTTTTGAGTCGCGTCTGTTTTCAAAGCTCGACGAGGAAACGTTGCGAGGCTTGTCGTTTTTCGGCTTCGGTTTTTTGTCAAGAAGTCGAAGGTTTGAGATCTTTACCCTTGTTTTCAGGCTGCCGGCAAGGACTTCGGCGGTCTTTTTCTTTTCGTCGACGCTCACGACGGTTGCAGTTTCGTTGATGTCGTAGATCAGTACGCTGTCGCCCGGCAGGAGGGGACGGGGCAGGACGTAGTTTTCGTCGCTTTCAAACCTTGTCACAACGGGATCTGCGGCGTCGTAGAGAGAGTCAACACCTTTTTTGACCGCAGCCCTCGCCTGACGAAGAAGCTCGTCGGCGTTTTTGCTTTTCTGCTCCTTTTTGAGCTTTTCAAGCTCTTCAAGCATAGCGTAAGCCTCACGTTTTGCCTGCTCGACGATTTTGGTTGCGCTGTTTTTGGCGGCGTCAAGCTCGTTCTTGCGAAGCTTTTCGATCCTTTGAAGCTCCTCCTGCGCCTGCTCTTTCATCGCCTGAGCCTTGCGCAGCTCGTCGTCGGCTTTGTTGAGCTCTGTTTCAAGGCTTTTTCTTGTGCTTTCCAGTTTGTCGACGACGTTTTCAAACGCTTTGCTTTCGGAAGAGACAAGCTCTTCGCCGCGCTCAACGATGTGCTTTTCCATGCCGAGCTTTTCGCTGATCGCAAATGCGTTGGATTTGCCGGGGATGCCGATAAGCAGGCGATAAGTCGGGCGGAGAGTCGAAACGTCAAATTCGCACGAGCCGTTTTCGATGCGAGGACTTTCGAGGGCGTAGATCTTCAGCTCTGCATAGTGTGTTGTTGCGGCGATCTTTGAGCCCTTAAAATGCAGGTCTTCGAGTATTGCTGTCGCAAGAGCAGCTCCTTCGACGGGGTCAGTTCCCGCGCCGAGTTCGTCGATGAGCACAAGACTTTTTTCGTCGGCGATTTTTTGCATTTCGATTATGTTCGTCATGTGGGAGCTGAAAGTGGAAAGGGATTGCTCGATGCTTTGCTCGTCGCCGATGTCCGCAAGGACGTGGTCAAAAACGGAAATACGGCTCTTGTCGTTGACGGGAAGCATCAGCCCGCACATCGCCATAAGAGTCAGCAGTCCGATGGTTTTAATGGCAACGGTTTTGCCGCCGGTGTTGGGACCGGTTATGACAAGAGTGTCAAATTCTTCGCCGAGCCGGATGTCAACAGGGACGACTTTTTTCGGGTCGATGAGAGGGTGACGAGCCTGTTTCAGATCGATTATACCGTTGTCGTTGAACTCCGGAAAGGTCGCTTTCATCTTGTAGGCAAGCTGCGCCTTGGAAAAAATGACGTTAAGCTCAACCGCGCATTCATAGCTTGATTTAATAGTTTCCGCAAAATCACCAACGTCGCTCGAAAGCTGAGCGAGGATCCGTTCCATCTCGTCGACTTCATCGGAACGCAGGATCTTGATGTCATTATTGGCTTCGACAACTGCGACGGGCTCGATGAAAACAGTGGCGCCGCTCGACGAGGTGTCGTGGACAAGCCCCGCGATCTCGGAGCGGTATTCGTTCTTCACCGGAACAACGTATCTGCCGTTTCTCATGGTGATTATGTTTTCCTGGAGATATTTCTGGGAATTGGATCGAACGAGTTTTTCGAGCTTTTCCCTGACGGAAGATTCTTTAATGCGGATGTCGCGGCGAATTTTTGCGAGCGCGGGAGAAGCGTTGTCGGACATTTCGTCTTCAGAGATGATGGCGGAAGTGATCGAGGTTTCAAGGAAGCTGTTTGGCCGGAGGCTTCCGAAAAAGACGTCCAGCACAGTGTCATCCCCGCCGTTGGTCTCGCGGTAGGAAAACACGGAGCGTATTGCGCGCAAAACGCCGGCAACGTCGAGCAGTTCTTTCATCGAAAGCGTGCTCCCCGCCGCCGCACGGCTCAAAGCACCGTCAACGTTCTTCAGCCCGCCGAAAGAAGGCCCGCCGAAACGGGCGAGTAGCATATGGGCGTCCCTTGTCTGCGCGAGCAAAGCCTTCGCCAGCGAAAGATTTGTCTGCGGCTCGATGGAAAGAGAAAACTCGCGCGCGTCCTCGCAACAGGTGAGATCCGCGAGCAGCTCGAGCACTTTGGGCAGTTCAAGGCAATTATAATGTTTTTTTCTGTCGTATGTCATGTCGATATGTCACCCCTTGTCAGAGCGTTGTAAAAATCAAGCGTTTTGAATGTTCGTTTTGCTTTGAGGAGAAGATAGTCCTGCGTCAGGGAGGACATTTTCTCATAACCCTCGTCCGAGAGCGAGAAGTTGAAAATTTTTTCGTGGTCGCTGTAGCAGACGTGGCGCAGCGACCTCAACAGCCCGAGGTCGATCTGCCTTCCGGAGCCGTCGGAGCAGGTTTTGCACAAAAGCGTTGTGTCCGCAAGGTTGAAGAACATGGTTTCGTCCTCGTATTTTCCGCAACTTGAACACATCATAATGTCGGGCATATATCCGCTCAGGCACATCAGCCGCAGCTCAAAAACGGCTTTGACCTGGGGGAACGGGCGTTTGTTTTTGCAAAGGATATGTAAACTGTTGAGCATAAGGCGGAGATATTCGGAATTCCCCTCGGAGGACGAAGCAAACTCCTCTTCGAGCTGGGCAAAATACTGCGCAAGCGCAATGGCTTCGATGTTGTTCCTCAGCTCGAAGAAAACCTCCTTTGCAACAGCGTGGTCAACAGTATAAAAATCGTTCTTTTTGTTCAGGCTGAAATCCGAAAAAGCGAAAAGCTGCGTGGAAGAAGAAAGCCTGCCGCCGGGCTTCTTTGCGCCGAAGACATAGGCGCGCACGACCCCGTGATCCTTAGTCAGGATCGAGATCATTCTGTCGTTCTCCCGAAGAGTCTGCTCCCGGATCACGATGCCCTGAGTGTTCAATGACATTGCGTTCCTCCGTCTCGCCGACAGATTGACGGTATTTCAGATAATCGTCAACCCTGCCGCTGTTTGCGAATACATTCCAAAGTTCGTTTTTTTCGTCCATCCGTATCGCCTCCGGGAATAGTTTTCCCGAAAAACGGATAAAAAACAAATGGAAAAATCAGTCAAGCCCGAAGTTGTGGATCAATCCTTCGCGGTTGCGCCAGCCTTCTTTGACTTTTACCCAGCAGCGAAGATTGATGCGGCATGAAAAAAATCTTTCCATGTCAAGGCGCGCCTGGGTGGAGATCTTTTTGAGCATGGAGCCCTGTTTGCCGATGATCATGCCCTTGTGGCTGTCCTTTTCGCAATAAATGACAGCGTCGACATCGGTTATCGAACCGTCCTCGCGCTCGCGCATTTTTTCAATCGAAACGGCGATCCCGTGAGGTATTTCCTTGTCCATGTTGCGAAGGATCTTTTCCCTGATGATCTCCGCCGCGATAACTCGCTCCGGCTGATCGGTGAGAGTATCGTCCGGGAAAAAGTGGATCGACTCAAAAGATAGCTTCATCAGCTCCTGCTTGAGGGCGTCCATGTTGTCGCCTTCAATTGCGGAGACAGGGACAACGGCTTCAAAATCGTAGAGCATGCTCAGCTTTGCAATCTGGGCGAAAAGCTCGTCCTTGTCGGCGAGAAGATCGACCTTGTTGACCGCAAGGACAACGGGCATTTTTTCCTTCCGGAATCGTTCAAGCAGCTCAAGCTCGGTGTCTCTAAGTTCGTCCGCAGGCTCAACCACGAAAAGACAGGCGTCAACGCCGTTGATGCTGTCGCCGACGGCTTTCACCATTTTTTCACCGAGCTTTGTGCGAGGACGGTGATAGCCGGGCGTGTCCGTGAAAACGAGCTGGACGTTGTCTTCGGTCAAAACGCCGACGATTTTTGTTCTTGTGGTCTGCGGTTTGCTTGAAACGATCGCAATTTTTTTGCCGAGAAGTCTGTTGAGGATCGACGACTTTCCGACGTTCGGTTTTCCGACTATCGCGATAAAAGCGGTTTTTGTTTCCATGGTCTCATAACCTTTCTTTCGTGATTCCTGCATTCATCAGAAAGCGGGTAAACAGGAGCATCAAAAAAGGGCAAGTCAACTTGCCCACATAAATTTCGGTCAACCGTCACTGCGGACGCGTTTTTTGGGAGCCTTCAGGACGAAAACGACAGACACCGCCAAACTGACGAGCAGAACGATGAACATGTAAATGTGTGATTTATAGTAAGCGAACATTTTTTCAAACGCTTCCGGCTGCCACAGGACGATCAATCCCACGACGATCGCGCCTATGGCGCAGACCAGCACCGCTCCGGCGGAAGCGTCCTTTGCATATTTCGCAAGAGGGTGGATCTCCTGAGTGCACAAGTCAACGGTTTTCTCCAAAGCGGTGTTGAACAGCTCCGCCGAGATCACGAGCACTGTCGCAAGGACTATTGCCACCCAATCGCCCTTTGAAAGCGTGAAAAAATCATATAACAAAAGATAGCAGTACATATATGCGCTCAGAGTAAGATGAAAACGCATATTCTTTTCTTCCAGACAAGCGCGAAAAATGCCGCTGAAAGCGTAGACGAATCCCTTGCAAAATTCCTTCATAAGATCATTCGTCTCCCATGTAGTAGCTGCCGTTTCTCTTGAGCCCGAGGTCGGAGAGAACTTTTTCTTCCTTTTCTCTCATTTTTACAGCCTCGATCGTGCCCGTCTCATGGTCATAGCCGAGCAGATGAAGCATGGAGTGCACCGTAAGGAATCCGATTTCCCTTTGGAGAGAATGGCCGAATTCTTCAGCCTGTTCAAAGGCTTTTTCGGCGCAGATCACGATGTCGCCGAGCATTTGCGAGCCTGTCTCATGGTTAATGTCATAAACGCCGTCGATGCCCAGGGGGAAGGAGAGAACGTCGGTCGGAGCGTCAACGTTACGGTACTGCTTGTTGAGGCGTTGGATCTCCTCGTTGTCAACAAATCTGACGCTGATCTCGCACGAGCCTTTAAGCCCCTCATATGTGATTACCGCGATACAGCAACGGCGAATGAGCATATGTATGCCCGTGGGGATTTTCACTTTTTTCTGGTCGTTGGTGATGATGACTTTGATTTTGTCTTTCATTTTGATCCCTCCGTTGTTTTGTATGCCTTGATTATATCCTGAACAAGCCTGTGCCTTACGACGTCCTTTTCCGAGAAACGAATTGTGTCGATGCCTTCGATGTTTTTTAGGATCCTCGTAGCTTCGACAAGACCTGATTTTTTTCCGTCGGGCAGGTCGATCTGCGTGATGTCGCCGGTGACGACCATTTTGGAGTTGAAGCCAAGACGCGTCAGGAACATCTTCATCTGCTCCCTTGTGGTGTTCTGCGCCTCATCGAGGATGATAAAACTGTCGTCGAGCGTCCTGCCCCTCATGTAGGCGAGCGGAGCGACCTCAATGTTGCCGCGCTCCTGATAGCGCTGGAAGTTTTCCGAGCCGAGCATATCGAACAGAGCGTCGTAAAGGGGACGCAGGTAAGGGTCGACCTTCTGCTGGAGATCGCCGGGCAAAAAACCGAGCTTTTCGCCGGCTTCAACGGCAGGCCGCGTCAGGATGATCCTGTTGACCTCCTTGGAACGGAAAGCCGTCACCGCCATGGCGACCGCAAGGTAGGTTTTGCCTGTTCCGGCAGGGCCGACTCCGAAAACGACGGTGTTCTTTTTGATCGATTCGACGTATTTCTTCTGGCCGAGGGTTTTGGGCTTGACGGGCTTTCCTTTTGCGGAAATGCAGATGCAGTCGTTTGACATCGAGGAAAGCTTGTCGTCGTTTCCGTCCCTGACGAGAGAGATGACGTAGCGAACGTTCTGCTCATTGAGCGTTTCGCCCTTTCCGATGAGCTGCATCAGCCCGGAGATCGCCCTCGCCGCAAGAGATACGTTCTCGGCGTCGCCCGTGATCTTCAGCTCGGAGCCGCGACTGACAACGCTGACGTTGAAATCGCTTTCGATGAGCTTGATGTTTTCGTCGAAGCTGCCGAAAAGGCTGACGGCGTGCTCCATACGTTCGATATTGATGATTTGTTCAAACATTTTGTTCGCCACACTTCTTCAGGTTATCATAAAACCATTGTATTTTTCACTATTATAACATAGAAAACAGTAAAAGTCACTATATTTTTTAAAAAAAACTATACAATATACATAAAAAATTTGCGGCTATTCTTGATCAACTTCATCATCGGAGAGTACGACATCCATTGTTCTTGACTCTCCTGCGCTTCGGATCACCTCAAAACTGCCTGAGACCTCTTTTTTTCCAACATCGACGTGGCCTGAAAGGACGAGCTTGTCGGAGAAAGTTTTTGACGCTTCGTCCATAAAAGATTCGATCGCGCTTAATCTCGCAAGTTTTTCCGGAACGGCGACGGTTTTCCTCTCAAAGCAGTTATATCGCTGACAAACGATCCCGATGGGAAGCTTTTTACCGTTTGACTCAAGAAAACATGAGCTTTCAAAATAATCGTATTCGCCTTTGACGGGGAACAAAAAATTCAGCGGTATTTCAAGCGAGAAAAATGAAAGAACGTAGCGCTTTTTCGACTTTGTGTAAACCCTCGAAAAGCAATTGCGCCTGACCTGCTGAGAGATTATCAGGTTTGTCTGAACGCTGACGTAAGCCTGCGCCCGGCAGAAGCTGACGCTTGTGTCCATATTTGTTACGACTCCCGTCACAAGAACGTCTCCCTGCATGACTGCGTCGCCGACGTTGACACATTTTGTGCCTTTGTAGAGGTCTATCCTTTTCACCACCCCGTCGACAGAGGAGACAATGTTCGTGGGGATGTCGGAGTTTTCCCTGATTTCCGGAACGTCTGTTTTCTCCCTGACTTCTATCGAGGCGTTGCTCCCGTTGAAGTTGACGAAAGCCCAATCTATCCCGTCGATCTTCAGCAGAGCTTCGTCGGATACTTTTCCGGCATCGATCGAGCTTTTGAGTTTTCCCGCCTTCACGCCGAGTTCCTCAAAAACAGCGATGATGTCCTCGGAAGGAATGTTTTCGTTGCCGACGACTTCAACCGTCCAGATAAATTTTGACATCATGAAAAAAACGGCCGCAAAGATCACTGCGGCGACAGGCAGAGCGAGCCGGTGCTTGTTGTGAAAAATCAAAAAAGGAAGCCCGATCTTTTTTTCGGCGCGCAGGGTCATGCCCGTCTTTTTTGCAAAAGCTCGCAGAGCCCTGTAGTCCGCCGCTTCAACGCAGCCGTAAACGCAGTCACCCTTGCGACGGACGTCCCAGATAAAAACGCTGTTGTTGGAGCACAGGTTGATAAACCGCTCCGAAAGTCCTCCCCGGGCGCAAAAGACGACGTAGCCGAGCAGGAAGTTTGTAAGTTTTACCAGAATCATTTTTTCACCTGAATTCGATCGTGTTGATTTGTCCGTTGATTATCGCCTGCTCAAAGTTGAGCGCGCGCAGGCAAAGACCGCTCCCGCAAAAGCGTATCGTACCCCTCGAAAGATTAAGGCAAACGCTCTCCTCGCTGTATTCGAGAACGCCCTTGCATCCGTCGAGGACAACCTTGCTGTTGCCGAGGATCTCCATGTAGCTCAGATCGCCGACAACGCTCAGCGGAAGATCCAGCTTTTCGCAAAGCATATCCTTTGCCGTCAGCGAAGGCGCAGACGGTTTTTTCTTTTTCGACAAAACTATCACCCCTATGCTAAATTTATGACCTTTCGTCAATAAAAATTACGTCGGCGACATAGATATTTTAAATGGGTGATGAGAATGCTTGAAAAACACAAAAACGGTATCTACAGCACGGCGATAATCTTCGTGTGCGTCGTTATGATGGGGGCGGCAACAGCCTTCCCGCAGAAAATTTCAAATGCGGCAAAAGACGGGCTCGAGCTGTGTGTTTCAACGATGATACCGACTTTGTTTCCGCTTCTGGTGCTGACATCGTTTTTGCTCAGGAGCGGAGCGATCGACTATCCGGGGAGAAAGGCGGACACGATCGCCTCAAAGCTGTTCGGGTTGTCGGGAAATGCAGCGGCGGTTTTTCTGATTAGCTTGTTTTCGGGATTCCCCGTCGGAGCAAGTCTTGTTTCAAAATTGACCGGCGAAGGGAAAATCACAAAATCCGAGGGTGCAAGGCTGATGACGTGTTGCGTCAACGCAGGGCCTGCGTTCGTCATCGGAGCGGTCGGAGCCGAAATGTTCCAAAGCCGCCGCGCAGGGGCGATCATTTTTGCTTCGCTCACGTTGTCCGCCGTTACGGTATTTGTTCTTACACGTTTCGTAATGAAAAGCGAAACAGCGGCTTCGTTTCAAACAAATGTCCCGGACTTTTCTTCAAGCCTCGTCGGGAGCGTTTTCGACGCAGCGCAGAGCATGGTTTCGATTTGCGGCTGGATCATAGTTTTTTCCTGCGTCGGGGCTTTCGTTTCGCAGAACGCCGAAAAAGCGATGATGTTTCTGGAGGTCAGCATTGGATGCAAAATCTCGTCGGGTTATCCGCTGCCCGTCACGGCGCTCGTTATCGGATGGGGAGGGGTATGTGTCCACTGCCAGGTTTTTCATGCGGTTGTAAAATCGGAAATGAAAAAAACGACGTTTTTCTTTTTCAGGCTTCTTAACGGAGTGCTGGCTTCCGGGATCTGCGCAATTCTTGTCAGGATATTTCCTTGCGCTGTTCAAACTCTTGCGTCGTCGCCCGAAAAGGTCAGCGCAGCGATGACCTCGAACGCCGCGGCTTGCGCGGGATTGCTCCTGATGTGCGCAATTCTGATAGTCGACTTTGAGGAAACAAGGGGAACCGAAGGTCAGTTCTCCCAAAAAAGCTTTAATTTGAAAAATCTTAAAAATTTAAGAAAAAACGAGAAAACAATAGATCAGGAGAGATATTTTAAAGTTAAACATCATTTTTGACCTTTTTTGACCTTTGAGGTTTTCGCAAAGCCTGCTATAATATAAGCATAAGGTCAAAGAAAGTCAAAGTCAAAAACAAGTTTAAAAACTTTAGAAGGTGACAAAAATGAATCTCAGCAATATGATCGCAAAAATGATTATGGAAATGATAGACGATGAAGGGAGCACCGAGATCCAGCGCAACGAAATGGCGCAAACTCTCGGGTGCGTTCCGAGCCAGATCAACTATGTCATCTCGTCCAGATTCACGCCCGAAAGAGGGTATATCGTCGAAAGTCGAAGAGGCGGCGGCGGATATATCCGGATCAGCCGCGTTGTCAGCGACAGGTCGGTGGCGGTGATGGGAGTGATCAACTCCGTCGGAGACGAGATCGACGAAAAGTCGTGCAGAGCGCACATCTACAACCTTCACTATCAAAACATCCTGAACGCCGAAACGGCAAAACTTATGACAGCGGCAACAAGCGACGCCGCCTTAAGACCTGTCGAAGCACCGCAAAAGGACAGGGTCAGAGCGTCGATTTTTAAATATATGCTTTTGTCAACAACGAAATAATAGGAGGTAAACGATTATGTTATGTCAAAAATGCGGAAAACACGAAGCAACAACTCACATCAAACAGGTCATAAACGGAGAATTTGAGGAGATCTACCTCTGCTCCGACTGTGCAAGGAAATCGGGATACACGGATTCTTTTTCGGGATTCGGATTTGACCTTAGCAGCTTTTTCCCGAGCTTTTTCTCTCAGCCGAAAGCGGCGATAGAATCGGGCAGCTCCGAAAGATGCCCAAAATGCGGCACATCTTTCAGGGAAATAGTAAAAAGCGGAAAGATCGGCTGCGCCGAATGCTATGAAAAGTTTTACGATCTGCTGATCCCGTCGATCAGAAGAATTCACGGCAAAACAAGGCACAGCGGAAAAGCGATCAGCCCTGTTGCCGGGGGATCGGTACAGACGAGCGTTGAAGAAAAGATCTCAAGGCTGAAGGAAAAGCTTCAGCAATCTGTCGAAAAGCAGGAGTTTGAAGAAGCGGCAAAGCTGCGCGATGAGATCAAATCACTTGAAAGCGAGGCGGAAAATCAATGAGTAAATGGTATATCGGACAGGGAAAAGACGGCGACGTAGTCCTCAGCACGAGAGTGCGACTTGCAAGAAACGTTACGGATTATCCCTTTGTGGAAAAACTTGACGACGAAAGAAGAATGCAGCTCAACGAGAAGATCAGGGATGTGATCCTTCCGCTCGACACAAAGTTTTCTTTCATAGAGATGAAAAGCCTGACGGACACGCAGAAGATCTCCATGGTTGAAAGGCATCTCATCAGCCCGGAATACACGACTGCGCCAAACGGCAGAGCGCTGATTTTGTCCGACGACGAGGACGTAAGCATCATGCTCAACGAGGAAGACCATATCAGGCTTCAGGTTATGGAAGCGGGATTTGCGCTCGAGGAAGCTTACGAAAAAGCCGACAGGATCGACAACGAGCTTTCCTCAAAGCTGAACATTGCGTTTGACGAAAGGCTCGGTTACCTGACGCAATGCGTCACAAACCTTGGAACGGGAATGAGGGCGTCGCTGATGCTTCATCTTCCCGCGCTGACGAAACAAGGTGTGATCTCAAGGCTTGCTTCGACCGTTTCCAAGCTCGGGCTGACCATCAGGGGCGCATACGGCGAGGGAACTTCCCACACCGGCGACATCTATCAGCTGAGCAACCAGATCACGCTGGGTATCAGCGAAAAAGAGGCGCTGACAAACCTTGCATCAATTGCAAAACAGATAATTCAGCAGGAGAGAAATGCCAGAAAAGAGCTTACCCAAAACGATGATTTTGTCGACAGCATCTGGAGGGCTTTCGGATTGCTGAAATTTGCAAGGAAGATGAGTTGCGCGGAATTCATGCAGCTTATTTCGCTTGTCAGGGTAGGCGTTTCGCAGAACATTCTCGACGTTGACGTCGAAAAAATCAACGAGCTTACGGTTTCGCTCCAGCCGGCAACGATCAACGCAAGGCACAAGGAGAATTTCACCGCGGCAAAGCGGGACGCTGTCAGAGCGAAAGAGATCAGGGAAGCATTGGGCGGATAAAAAACATGCCGCCCGAGTACCGGGCTGCACCCCCGCTGCCCGCAGGGATGTGCAGCGCAGTTACTGACTTAAAAATCAAGGGCAGAAAGGCATGAAATATATGTATCAATTTTCAGGATTCACACAAAAAGCAAACTCGGCGCTGAACAACGCCGTCGCAGTCGCGGAGCAGCTCGGCCACGCATACATCGGCAGCGAGCATCTTCTCATGGGACTGCTCAGCGTGGAGTCCGTTGCACGGGACGCGCTGAATGCAAAGGGAGTGACGATCGAGCAGGTAAAGCAGATCGTGGCTTCATCCATCGGTATCGGCACGCCCACCGTGCTGACGCCCGCAGACCTTACCCCGAGGTCAAAACACATTATAGAGGAAGCGTCAACGCTCGCATTTTCGAGGAATCATTCGCTGGTGGGCACGGAGCATCTGCTCGTGTGCGTGGTGTCGGAGAACGAGGGATACGCTTGCGCAATCCTTGCACAGCTCGGCGTGAGCGCAGGGGAGATCGTTTCCGCGCTCAACAAGTCGTTCGATCAAAGCACCGGCGCATTCAACTCCAAAAAAGGCGAGGATAAATCGACAAAAAGCTCGACTCCGAACCTTGACAAATTCGGCAGAGATCTGACTGAGCTTGCAAGGCAAAACAAGATCGACCCCGTTATCGGCAGACAGAAGGAGATCGACAGAGTTGTGCAGATTCTCTCCAGGAGGACAAAAAACAACCCGTGCCTGATCGGCGAGCCCGGCGTCGGAAAAACTGCGATCGCGGAGGGTCTTGCGCTGAAGATAGCCAACGGCGAGATCCCCGACATCCTCAAAGGAAAGCGTGTTTTTGCGCTTGACCTGACCGGGATGGTTGCAGGCACAAAATACCGAGGCGATTTTGAAGAGAGAATCAAAAACGCCATGGACGAAGTGATAAAAGACAAAAACATTATCCTCTTCATCGACGAGATCCACAACCTCATCGGCGCGGGCTCGGCGGAAGGCGCGGTCGACGCGGCGAATATCCTCAAGCCGTCCCTTGCAAGAGGCGAGATCCAACTTATCGGCGCAACGACGATCGACGAATACAGAAAGCACATCGAAAAAGACGCCGCACTCGAAAGGCGATTCCAGCCCGTCACAGTGGGCGAGCCAACGCAGGAAGAAGCGCTCGAAATACTCAAAGGACTCAAAGACAAGTATGAGGCGCACCACAAGGTCAAAATAACGGATGACGCACTTGTTGCGGCGGTAAAGCTTTCGACCAGATATATCGGCGACAGATTCCTGCCCGACAAGGCGATCGACCTGATAGACGAAGCCGCGTCCAAGGTCAGGCTCAGGGCGTACGTTGCCCCGCCTGAAATAAAAGAACTTGAAGACAGGCTCAAAAACATTATCGGAGAAAAAGACGCCGCCGTAAAAGAGCAAAACTTTGAGCGCGCAGCTCAACTGCGTGACGAAGAAAAAGAAGTGACGGCAAAGCTTGAAACAGAACGTGAAGAACAGCGCAAAAAGACTTCCGGCGTCGCGGGTGAAGTGATCGCGGAGGACATCGCGCAGATCGTTTCCGACTGGACGGGAATACCCGTTGCGCAGCTCACCAGAGAGGAAAGCGAACGGCTGCTCAACATGGAAAGCGAACTCCACGAGAGGATCGTAGGCCAGGACGAGGCGGTCACGGCTGTTTCAAAAGCAATACGCCGCGGCAGAGTCGGGCTGAAAGACCCCAAGAGACCGACAGGCTCTTTCATATTCCTCGGGCCTACGGGCGTTGGCAAAACAGAGCTTTGCAAGGCGCTGGCAAAATCAATGTTCGGCGATGAGGACGCAATGATCCGCTTTGACATGTCCGAATACATGGAAAAACATACGGTGTCACGTCTTGTCGGCTCGCCGCCCGGATACGTCGGATACGATGAAGGCGGACAGCTGACGGAGGCCATCAGGAGAAAACCGTATTCCGTGGTCCTTTTTGATGAGATCGAAAAAGCGCATCCGGACGTGTTCAACATGCTCCTCCAGATCCTCGAGGACGGCATCCTCACCGACTCGCAGGGCAGGCGCGTGGATTTCAAAAACAGCATCATAATTATGACGTCAAACGTCGGTGCAAGCCTGATAACCGACAAAACGGGCGGTCTCGGTTTTTCGGGCGGCGAAAATGGCTCGATGGATTATGAAAAAATCAAAGAAAAGGTTATGGGCGAGCTGAAACGCTGCTTCAAACCCGAATTCATCAACCGTGTCGACGACATTATCGTTTTCCACCAATTGACTCAGGAAAACATCGAGGAGATCGCAAAGAGAATGTTGAAAACCCTCTCCGACAGAGTCAGGAGCCTCGGAATAGAGCTTTCGTTCGATGATGAGGTCATAACAAAGATCGCAAAAGCAGGGTTCGATCCCGTCTACGGCGCAAGACCGCTCAGGCGTGCCGTCAGGTCGCAGATCGAGGACAGACTCTCCGAAAAAATGCTCGACGGATCGGTTTCTTCCGACAAAAAATATGTCTGCAAAGCGGACGGTGAAGAATACGTCTTCGTCGAAGCATAAAGGTCAATCCAAAAAAACAAAAGCCGTGTTTCCTTCAGCGGAAGCACGGCAATTTTTGTACAAAAAGCGTTAAATTCTTATTATATTTTTCCCTTCATTCAGCCGGTATTCTTTCCCGTCTTCAAAAGCAAAGACGTTTGCGCCGGAGGGGACTTCGACCGTTGCGGTTTTGTTTTTCATATCGGTTTTGACGCTGACTTTTCCGAAGTCGAATTCAAGGTGACCTTCAACGTCGCCGGAGAGCTTGTTCGGCTTCGGGTCAACCGTTATTTTTTCAAAACCGCAGGAGTCTTTGCTCTGCCTGATGCCAAGAAGATAGAACTGCAGATACTTGACAGTGCTGCCGAACATCGGGTGGAACATCGAACGCGTGTTCTGCCATTCTTCCCAGATGGTCGTTGCGCCGTTTTTCATCATGAAGCCAAAGGAGGGGCATTCCGTTCGGGAGAGGATCTCCGTTTCGATTTCGCCCAGACCTCTTTCAAACAAGATCTTTGCAACGAGGTCGGTTCCGAAAATGCCCGTGTTGATTGGCGAGGACGAAACGTATTTCACAAGGTTGTCGAAAGTCCTCTCGTCGCCGAGCCCGAGATCGATCGCGAAGACGTTGGCGCAATTGTCGTTGTTACAAAAATCGCCCGTTTTTTCGTCAAAGAAGTTTCTGACCAGAGCGTCGGCAACATTTTTCCTCGTCCGGGCAAGCTTTTCAACGTGATCGCCGAAACCGAGCTTTTCCGCCGTTTCAAGAATACGGTCGATCGAACGGACGTAAAAGTAGGTGTTGACGAAGGAGTCGGGAACATCCGGCTCACGCTTTACGTCCGGAGCGTGGGGAACGCACCATTCGCCGAGGAACCACTGCCCGGGTTGACCTCTGACGACGATACCGTCTTCGCTATGGTCGTCCATGTATTCAAAGTATTTCAGGATCTGCGGAAAATATTTTTTCAGCGGCTCGCCGTCGCCGTAAACCTTGTAGTACTGATATGGTACTTCGACTATGGCGCAACCCCATCCGCCGGGACCGCCGCCGCATTTCCAGAAGGGCGCGCAATATTGGACGTTGCCTGATTTTTTGTCCTGGCAGTCAGAAATGTCCTCCATCCATTTGAGGTAGAATTTCTTCATCTCATAATTTATCATCGCCGTTTCGCTTGTCAACTGGCCGTCGCCCGTGTAGCCGAGCCGTTCGATATGCGGACAGTCGGAGGGGATGCCTGCGTGGAAGCTGCAGATCTGCGTTCTCATGTATGCTTCATAAAACCAGTTGAGGACTTCGTTTTCGCACTTGAATGAGGACAGCTTTTTGGCGGGAGTATGGATCACGTCACAGCGAATAAGTTGCGCGTTGTTAGTGATTTTCACATATCGGAAACCCTGCCATGTGAAAAGCGGGTGATATTCTCTGTCGGAGCCGTCGCATATATACTGCGAAAGCTGATCCCAGGTGTGTTCAAATTCGAGATCGTTGTTTTCGTCGAGAAGCTCGCCGACCTCGACCGTGACTTTTTCGCCGTATTTGCCGCACTTGAAGATATACCATCCGGTCGTGTTTTCGCCGCAATCGAAGACGCTGTATTCATCGGTCTTTTTTATGAGCTTCGGCTCTATGGAGCGGATTATCCTGTCGGTGGGACAATCCTGGATGTAATATTCCGTTTCTGGAAGCTCGGTTTCGACGACGTTCTTCCAGCCTGCGTCGTTGAAGTCGGGCAGGATCCACGCGCCGTCATAATTGTGCTTTGTGTAGTCGTGCGTTTCGCCGCGCTTGAACTGGTAAAACGTGTCCTCCAGCTTTTTGTCCTTGTTGAGGATCAGCGGGCTGTCAAGCCATTTCACGTCGGAGCCGGAGAAGAACTCTCTCCCGCCGCATTCAATCTTGTAGCAAAGAACGCAATCTCCGTAGTATTCTTTAAAATACCATGCGTGGCCGACAACGGCGCAGACGGAGTTGACGCCGTCTTTGACATAATCGGTGATGTCATATTGCACCGCATAGATGCGCGAGGACAGCTCTTCGCCAAACTGAGTTTTGCAATAAAGCCTGTCGTAGTCGTGGTAAAAACTCGTGACGGGAGCAAAAACATCCTCGGTCGGATTCTGCCCGTTGATGAACAGCTTGAAGAAGCCGAGACCGCAGACGGTGATAACGGTTTTTTCTCCCTTCTTTCCCTCGAAAGTTGAGCGGAAACACGGCGAGAGACAATCTTCGCTCGCCTTTACGAATTTTGCATTGGAAAAAATCTCTTGCTGAGTCATTTTGAACCCCCGAAAAATCATGTATTGATAAGCAATGTTAAATCAGACGTTTTTTGTCAAAATAAATATTTGGTTCGACACAAGTTGACAATGTTTGGAAAACATGGTATATTTAGGTAAAAGAGGTGGAGTAAAGCCATGGAAACATTAGGATATATCAGAAAAATCGACGAGCTCGGCAGGCTCGTTATCCCGATCGAGATCAGAAGGAAGTTCGACCTCGATCATCCCAACGCCGCGGTGGAGTTTTTCCTGGAATCCGACGGAATACTGCTCAAAAAGTATTCTCAGAAGTGCCTGTTTTGCAACTCCTCCGAGGACGTGGTGGAATTCGAGAAAAAACGAGTTTGCAAAAACTGCATCAAAAAACTGTACGATTCGCTTAAAGAAGATTAAGAGTCTTGAAAAATCAAGGCTCTTTTTTGTTTAAAAGGAAACTGCTCGTTTCCTATTAAACAAAAAGACTTATAACGCCCGCCGATCTTGCCCTTCGGTCAACGGCGCTTTCTTACGGGATAAGGATGCGGTTTTCGATCTCGATGAGAAAATCGTTTTCTTTTATCATTGCCGCAAGCTCGGTTTCGTCCTGAGGAAGCTTTGCAAAGCGGACGGCGGCGCAGCCCTCGTGGCCGGGGTGATGGAAATCAGTTCCGGCGGTGACCAGCTTACCGCACCTGTCGGCGTGCCTCGTCGCAAGGGAGATCGAAGCGTTGTGGCTTGGGTGAAGGTTAAAGCTTTCATAGCCGTCGACCAGATCGCTGTCGCAGACGACCATGTTCGCTCTCATCGGGTGCGCCTGGATCAGAGTGTGGCGCTCCTCGATAAAAGTTCTGACAAAATCTTTAAAAGAGAGATCGATCAGGTCGTAGCATCTGAGAAGATCGTCTTTCGTGCAGCCGTACAGGAGATAGTCGTTGTCGGGCGCGTCGTCCTTTGTGAAGCGAAGCTCTGCGGCAAGGTAGACCCTTATCCCAAGCTCTTCGCCTTTTTTGAAAGCGCGCTCAAAGTTGCCGAAATACTGTTCAAAAAAAGCCTCTTTCCCGAGGTACTCATAACCGCCGGGGAAATGGTTCGTTATCACGATGCCGTCATAGCCCTTGGCGGCATATTTTTCAACAACTTCTTCGGGCTCAAAGTCGGCGCAGTGGCTCGCCGGCTTGGTGTGCGCATGCAGCTCGATCCGGCAGGGATATTTCTCCTTGAGAATCTGTTCGTATTTCTCGTATTCTTTCATGGTTGCCTCCGTAAACAATGCTGGGAACATTATACTATCAAGAGAGGAAAATATCAAGCGTTTTCAAAGGATTTGAGGCTGTTTTTAAAACCTTTCGGGCTGATACCTGTTTTTGTAACAAACGCTTTATAGAACGCGGAATAATCCTTGAAACCGCAGGCAAAGCAGGCGTCGGTCAGGCTTTTGCCCTGACGGATGAGAGCTTTTGCGAAGATAATTCGTTTTGACAAAATATAGTCATAGAGCGAAACGTTTGTGTATTGTTTGAAGATATGCTGAAGGTGATATTTGCTGATGAAAAATGCATCTGCAATACTCTGCGAAGAAAGCGGCTCTGTCAGGTGTGTGTTTATATATTCTATGATCGACGGCACTATACTCTCGCTGACAAATGTGCCTTTGCCGTAGTATTCCTGCGATTTGGCAAGCCGGACAAGATTGATGAGCAAAACAGTAATGTACGCGGAAAAAGCGACAAATCTGTTTTCGGCGCCGAGCCTTATTTCCGAGTCGATGTCGGAAAGCAGAGACATTATTCTTTCCTTGTTTTTGCCGCGAAGGCTGATCAGATTTCTCCCTTTGTTGCAAATGTCTCCGATCTCGTTTGCAAGACACGGCTGTGATTTATCCAAAGAAAAAAGCAGTTCGGGCGTGACGGACAAAACGGCACGCTCGTAGTTCAGGTTTGAAGCAACGTAAGGCTTGTGAAGCTTTCCCGGAGGAATGACGAGAACGTCGCCGCTCATAAGTTCAAACGTTTTTTCCTCGATGCAGTAGGTCACGTTGCCGTCGATAAAAAAGTAAAACTCGAAAACATCGTGGCTGTGGAATCCCATCGAGGGCGTAACGTCCTGGCGGTAATGATGATATGCGCACCCGTCCGCAAGTTCGGCGCTGACGCCGCGCTGGACCTCTTTATTCATAAAAATCACCTGCGCTTATTATATCGCAACATTTGCAATATTTCAAGCATATATCTCAATACTTTTTGACAAAAATTGTGATAAAATTTTTTTGAACATTATAACATGGAAAGGAATAGACAAATGAAGAAGTTTTACGGCGACGACGTTTTTCTGGGCGGAGAAACAGCGGTGAAAATATATGAACAGATAAAGGATCTGCCCATTTTCGACTATCACTGCCACCTGTCCCCGAAGGAGATCTACGAGGACGTAAGGTTTGAAAACATCGGCGAAATGTGGCTTGGCGCAGACCACTATAAATGGCGCTTGATGAGAAGTGTTGGGATCGACGAGGAATATATTACTGGCGGCAAGAGCTACGAGGAAAAATTTCAAAAATATGCCGAGGCGATCGAGGGCGCCGTCGGAAGCCCGCTTTACCACTGGACGCACATGGAGCTAAAGCAGTTTTTCGGCGTCAACGAACCGTTGACTGCTGAAATCGCGCCCGAAATATGGAAGAAGGCAAACGCCCTCATAAAAGAAAAAAAGCTTTCTTCGAGGAAACTCATCGAAATGTCAAACGTTGCTTATATAGCAACAACCGACGATATCACCGACAGCCTTGAATACCACAAAAAAATAAGTGAGGACAAATCATTCAAGACAAAGGTTTGCCCCTCGTTCAGGACGGACAATCTGTTTTTGTACAGGGAGAAAACCTATCTCGACTACATCAAAAAGCTCTCCGACGTTTCGGGAGTTGAGGTGAAGGATCTCGAAAGCCTTAAAGCTGCGCTCGAAAAGAGAGTTGATTTCTTTGCGTCGCTCGGCTGCAAGATGACGGACGTCGGGATCGAGAGATTTCCGCTTTGCATCGGCTCCGACGGCGAGGCCGACGAGGTGTTCAAAAGAGTTCTTGCGAGAGAAGATGTTTCAGTTGATGAGTTTGACAAGTTTATTTCAAACGTATATATCTTCCTTGCGGCGCTTTACAAAAAACACTCGATGATAATGCAGCTTCATCTTGCCGTCAAGAGGAACGCGTCCTCAAAGCTTCTGGCGTCGGTCGGCAAGGATGCGGGCGGCGACTGCGTCGGAGAGGCCTTCTCCGTCGGCGCGCTGACGGCATTGCTTGACAAAATGGACAGCGAAAACGCGCTTCCCGACACGATAGTTTACACGCTCAACCCGACGATGTACTATCAGATCGCGACGGGCATCCGCTCATTCCGCAACGTAGTTCTCGGTGCGGCGTGGTGGTTCTGCGACCATCTCAGCGGAATAAAAGAACAGCTTCAGCTTTACAGCGAAACAGCTTCGCTCAGCACATTCTACGGAATGCTGACTGATTCAAGGAGTTTTCTGTCCTATGCAAGGCACGACTATTTCAGAAGGATCCTTGCAAGCTTCATCGCTGAAAAAGTTGACGGCGGAGAATACGGGCCGTTTGAAAACGCAGTTAAAGCCGCAAAGAAGATCAGCGGCGAAAACATAAAAACAAAACTCGGACTTTAAGGAGGAGCAAAAACCATGGATAAAAAAGTAATCGTAATCACAGGCGCAGGAGGCGTTCTCTGCGGCGGGTTTGCAAAGGAGCTTGCAAAGGACGGCCACAAGATAGCACTTCTCGATATCAACCTTGAAGCGGCGCAGGCTATCGCCGACGAGATCAACGCTGCCGGCGGCGAGGCCATCGCCCTGAAGACGGACGTCCTCAACCGCGAGAGCATTGAAAAAACTCACGAAGAGGTTTTGAAGAAATTTGGAAAATGCGACATCCTTATCAACGGCGCGGGCGGTAATAACCCCAAGGGAACGACAACGAAAGAATATTTTGAAAAGGGCGACATCGAGGACAAGGACGTTGTCTCTTTCTTCGACCTTGATCCGCAGGGTGTCGGATTCGTTTTCAACCTCAACTTCCTCGGAACGCTTCTCCCGACGCAGGTTTTTGCGCAGGATTTTACGGAGAACGAAAAGGGCTGTATTCTTAACATTTCCTCCATGAACGCCTATACTCCTCTGACAAAGATCCCGGCATACAGCGGCGCAAAAGCGGCGATCTCCAATTTCACTCAGTGGCTTGCGGTACACTTTGCCGGCACGGGAATCAGAGTCAACGCGATAGCTCCCGGATTTTTCGTAACAAAACAGAATGAAAAACTGCTCTTTAACGAAGACGGCACACCGACTCCGAGAACGGGCAAGATCCTTGCCGCGACCCCGATGGGACGTTTCGGCGATGCAAAAGAACTTATGGGCGCGGTAAGATTCTTGCTTGACGATGAGGCTTCGAGCTTTGTAACAGGCGTTGTAATTCCGATAGACGGTGGATTCTCCGCATATTCAGGAGTATAACAAGGAGGAAAAAACATGAAATTCAGACTTACGGCTTTTGCCGACGAATCATCTCCCGAAATAATGGGGCAGATCGAAGCTCTCAAAAGGAACAACATGAGCTTCATCGAGCTGCGAGGCATCAACAACAAATCGGCTTACGCATACAGCGTTGAAGAATCCAAAGAATTTGCAAAAATCTACCGCGAAAACGGCGTTACGGTATCCGCTCTCGGATCG
Source organism: Clostridia bacterium (assembly GCA_017454815.1). GTDB lineage: Bacteria > Bacillota > Clostridia > Oscillospirales > Acutalibacteraceae > SIG575. Next base: position 12,551 of record JAFTCG010000044.1, on the reverse strand, counting down.
CCGCTTGGAAAAATCAAAATTACGGACGACTTTGCTCAGCATTTTGAATGGGTCAAAAAAGTTGTGGAACTCGCGGGGGTTTACGACACAAAACTCATCCGCCTTTTCAGCTTTTATATCCCCAAGGGTGAGGACAAAAAGCAGTACAGGAACGAAGTCATCGAGCGCGTCGGGAAAATGGCTGATTATTGCAGACAAAACGGCGTTGTCCCCTGCCATGAAAACGAGGCGAACATTTACGGCGAGGGAGCGGAAGAGTGCGCAGACCTTCTTGAAAACATACCGGAGCTTGACGCTGTTTTTGACGCGGCGAACTTTATCGTAACGGGACATGACGCATTTGATGCATATAATCTTTTGAAGGGAAGATTTGAATATCTCCACATCAAAGACGCGCTCAAAGAAACAAAACAGGTCGTTCCTGCCGGAGAGGGTGACGGAAGACTGCCCGAGATAATCGCGGACTATGCTTCAAAATCGGACAAAGACCGTTTCCTTACGCTTGAACCGCACCTGACTGTGTTTGAGGGGCTTTCAAATCTCCAGCACGAGGAAGTCAAACATAAATATACGTTTGAAACAAAAGAAGAGGCGTTTGACACGGCGGTCAAATCGCTCAAAAAAGTCCTGGAGGATAAGGGTTTAGACTATGAATGATATCAGAGTGGGCGTCGTCGGGATAGGCAATATCGGCTCGATGCACGCCACCAATCTCTACGGCAAAAGAGTCAAGGGAGCAACGCTTTCGGCTGTTTGCGACATTGACCCAAAGAAAGAGAAGTGGGCGAAAGAGCATCTTTGCGCAGTCGAGTTTTTTTCAGACTATGAAGAGATGATATCTTCCGGAAAAATCGACGCCGTCATAGTGTCCGCCCCGCATCCTCTGCACCCTGTTGTTGCACAATACGCAATAAAAAACGGACTGCACGTTCTCAGTGAAAAACCGATAGGCGTTACGACAAAAAGCGCGCAAAAACTCAACGAGATCGCACGGCACAGCGACAGAGTTTTTGCAATAATGTACAACCAGAGGGTGAATCCCGTTTTCAAAAAGGCGCGAGAGATATTCAAAAGCGGAGAGATCGGCGAGCTCGTGCGCATTGTGTGGATAATCACAAACTGGTACAGACTTCAGCAGTACTATGAGTCGAGCGCCTGGCGAGCAACGTGGAAAGGCGAGGGCGGAGGCGTTCTTGCCAACCAGTGCCCGCACAACATCGACATAATGCAGTGGATCGTCGGCGTGCCGAAAAAGGTTACGGGCTTTTGCAAGTACGGCAAATATCATGATATCGAAGTCGAAGACGATATCACGGCTTTTCTGGAATTTGAAAACGGCGCAAGCGGAGTCTTTGTTTCCTCAACGGGAGAAAACCCCGGAACGAATCATCTTGAAATATCGGGAACAAAGGGCAAAATGCTTCTTGAGGACGGCAAGATAAGGCTGCTGAAGACGGACATCCCCGAACCGGAATACCGTTTTTATTCAAACGAAGAATACGCCAAAAAAGTCAAATTCAAATACGAAGAACACGTTTTGCCGACGCTGCCTTACGGCGAAGAACATATTGCGATTTTGCAAAACTTTGTCAACGCCATAGCAAACGGCGAAGAGCTCATTTCTCCCGGCGTTGAGGGAATAAACGGTTTGAGCATCACGAACGCCATACATCTTTCCGACTGGACGGGCAAGACGGTCGGAATACCGTTTGACGTTGACGAGCACGAAAGACTGCTTGAAGAAAGGATCAAAAAATCAGTCAAAAGAGAAACCACCAGGAAAGACGATTCCATCCGCATGGGTGAAATGTCGTCCAGGTGGGAAGTCAAGTGGTAAAACAAGGGGCAGTCGCATTCAGATGAAGACGGCGTTTTCTTCGCTTGAAGGCTGTACATTAGTACGATAGACAAACGTCGAAAAAAGAAACAATATTTGGCTAAGGGCATCGCCCTACCTAAAAAAAGACAATCAGGGTACGGATTCACTTCCGCACCCTGATTTGCTACTCGTTTTGTTTTTCCTTCGCTAAATGCGACAGCTTCTTTCTTGCGTCAGAACTTATATACTCTTAATTCATACGGTCTTGTCGTGTAAGAGTTGTTTTCAAGCTTGTTGTCGCTGTAGTTATAAAGAACAAGCTCGCCTTTTGAAAGGTCGTAGCCGTCGGGGGCTTTGAAAGTGCACGGTTTTTCGGAGAAGTTTGCGACAACGAGAAGCTTTTCGTCTCCGAGGATCCTCTCATAAACGTAAAACTTTTTGCTCGACTTCATCAGCTCGTTGTAGCTGCCTTCGCGCATGAGAACGGCGTTGTCCTTTCTGAAAGCGATCAGCTTTCGGTAGAAGTTGAGCAGGGAGTTCTCGTCGTTTTCCTGGTCGGCGACGTTGATCTGCTTATAGTTTTCGTTGACCTTAAACCATGGGGTGCCGGAGGAGAAACCGGCGTTTTCGCTGTCGTCCCACTGAACGGGAGTTCTTGCGTGTTCGCGGGTGCCTTTGTTGATCTTGTCCATGGTGAATTTTTCGGAAAAACGGAATTTTCTAAAGATATTGTATGCGTTGTGGGTGGCGACGTCAAGGCACTCGTCGATGCTGTTGAAATGAGTGTTCGTCATGCCGATCTCCTGGCCCTGGTATATGTAGGGCGTACCCTGCTGGAGCATATACATGGCGGCGAGCGTTTTTCCGCTTTCGGTGCGGTATTTCTCGCTGCCGTAGCGGCTGATGATTCTTGCGTGGTCGTGGTTTTCGATGTAGAGCGAGTTCCAGCCCGTGCCGTTGATGGTGTTCTGCCAGTTGGAGAACGCCTTTTTCATTTTTCTGAGGCTGAAAGGAGTCGGGATGTAGTCGATCATGAAGCAATCTGCGCACATATGGTCAAAAGAAAACATCATCTGAAGCACCTGACCATCGCCCTCGGTCGTGTATTGCAATGCGCGCTGCATGTTGACCATCGGGGATTCGCCGACGACAAAGCAGTCGTATTTGCTGAGCACGTCGTCCTTGAATTCCTTGAGATATTCATACGTATGAGGCCCGTTGACATAGTTTTTGTACCCTGTCGCAACAGGGAGCGGGAAACCGTTCGGGAGACCTTCTTTTTTGGAGATAAAGGTGATGACGTCCTCTCTGAAGCCGTCAACGCCCATGTCGAGCCAGAATTTCAGTATTCCCTTGACTTCCTCGCGGACTTTCGGGTTGTCCATGTTCAGGTCGGGCTGACCAACGGCGAAAACGTGCAGATAATATTCCGCAAGATCTTCGTTGTATTCCCACGCGCCGCCCTCAAACATCGAAAGCCAGTTGTTGGGCGGGTTTTTGCCGTTCTTGCCCCTGCCCTTGCGCCAGAAATAATAGTCGTGGTAGGGGTTGTCGTCACTTTTTTTGCTCTGCTTGAACCATTCGTGCTCCGTCGAGGTGTGGTTGACGACGAGATCCATGATAACCTTCATGCCTCTTTCGTGAGCGCCGTCGAGCACTTTTTTGAAGATTTCGAGATCGCCGAATTCCGGGTTGATGTTCCGGTAGTCGGAAATGTCGTACCCGTAGTCGCAGTTGGGGGTCGGATAGATCGGGGAAAACCAGATCATATCCACTCCGAGCGATTTAATGTAGTCAAGCTTGTCGTATACGCCGTAAAGATCGCCGATTCCGTCGCCGTTGCCGTCGCAGAAGCTTCGAGCCCAGATCTGATAGACGACAACGTCTTTGTACCACTTGTTGTGCATAATCGATCCCCCGTTATATCAGAATTCCAATTCGCCTTTTTCGATCATCATGGCAGTACGAAGCACTACCGCCTGAGTTTTGCCGTCGGGAATCTCGCCCGCAAGGATCTTTGAAACAACGTTATCGAGCGGGACTGTTTCGACGTTGAGATATTCGCCGTCGTCAAGATGCTGATGAGTTTTCCTGAGCTTCGTCGCGGCGTAGAGGTAAATTATTTCGCCGCAGTAGCCGGGCGACGGATAAAACTTTCCGAGGAAAACGAAGTTATCTGCGGCAACGCCGGCCTCCTCCTCGAGCTCTCTTTTGCCCGCATCGGCATGGTCTTCGCCTATTTCAAGCTTTCCCGCCGGAGTCTCCGTCACGACTTCGCCGTAAGGATACCGGAATTGTTTGACGAGAAAAATCTCCTTGTTTTCGTTGACCGCGCAGACGGTTACACCGCCGTTGTGTTCAACGACTTCCCTGATGCATTCCCTGCCGTCCGGCAGCTGAGCCGTGTCGACCCTGAGGTTGACGACCCTGCCCTTATATTTATGATCCTGCGTTAAGGTTTTCTCAAAAAGTTCCATATCGGTTCCTCCGAAAAATGTAAATATATTGTTATTATAGCATAACGCGACAACATTGTAAATAAAATTAATTATGGATAAAAAACGCAAAGTGCCGTAAAAAACGGAGGACAAAATGAACGATGGGTTTTCTTATGAACAGCTGTGCGAAAAAATCGAAAACATTACAAAACAATATCCATTTGTTGCAAAATGCAGAATAGGGGAAAGCGTGTGCGGCAGAGACATTTACGCTTTGAGCGTCGGCAACTACAGGAACGTCACGCTTTTTGTCGGCGGCTTCGGCGCAAGAGACGCTTTGACGTCGCAGATCCTTCTGGAATATGCGAACAGACTGTGCCATGCTTTTAAAACAAAAACCGGTCTTGCCGGGGTGAACGTTTCGTCTGCGCTGATGTCGAGAGGGTTGAGCATAGTGGCGTGCCTGAATCCCGACGGGCTTGAAATAGCCTCGCGCGGCGCAGAGGGAGCGGGAGAATACGCCGATTTTGTCAGGGAGATCTCCGGCGGCGACACGTCGCTGTGGAATGCCAACGCCAAGGGAATAGATATTTCAAAAAACTTCAACTCCGGGCGGGACAAGATCTCGCTCTATGAAGCGAACAGAGGCGTCTTCGGACCTGCGGCGAGCGGATACGGAGGGTTTGCCGCCGAAAGCGAGCCCGAGACGGCGGCGCTCGTGAATTTTTGCGAAAAGAACAACATACATCATGCGATCGCGCTTCTGGGCAGGGGCAAGGCAATCAACTGGATGTCCGAAACCTGTTCCCCGGAAAACAGCAAAACAATGGCGAAGATCCTCAGCGTATGCTGCGGCTACGGCATTGCCAACTCGAGAAGCGCGGACGAGTTCGGCAGTTTCAAGGATTGGTTCAGCGAAAACCACAAAAAATGCGCGCTTTCCCTGGGCGTTAAAGATGTCGGCGGCTTTGAAAAAACATATCGGAAGCTGGAAGAAATGCTCGTTATCGGCACAATTATCTGAATTGATGTTGCAAAGAGGGACATTTTGAAGTATAATTAGACTGTAATGATCCAAAATGGGATAATGTGATCTGAAACGGAGGAAGCTCGGTGCTTGACGAAAAAGACGTTGAAAAACTCAGCGGCGTTGTGGAACATATCTCTTTTCGCAACGAAGACAACGGATTTACCGTACTCGATCTGTCTTCGGGCGATGAGCTTGTCACTGTCGTCGGTGTTCTGCCCGAGACGGACGTCGGCGAAAAACTTCGGTTGACCGGCAGATGGGATTTCCACAAATCGTTCGGCAGGCAGTTCAGGGCTGAGCTGTGCGAAAGGGAGATGCCGAAAACGTCGGCGGAGCTGCTGAAATATCTTTCGTCGGGCGCAATAAAAGGAGTCGGCCCGTCGACTGCGCTGAAGCTGGTGGAAGCTTTCGGGGAAAAAACGTTTGACGTGCTTGAAAACGACGTTGACCGTCTTGCGAGCGTCAAGGGCATTTCAAAGCGAAAAGCCGTGGAGATCTCGCGGAACTTTTCCGAGCAGTTTGCCGTCAGAGAAATAATGATCGCCCTTGAAAAATACGGTATGAACCCGCGCGAATGCCTCCGTGCGTTCAAGGCGTTCGGCCCGAACACTGTTGACACGGTCAGAAAAAACCCGTACATCCTCTGCCGCGAAAACATCGGGATCGGCTTTGAGAGAGCCGACGAGATCGCCTCGAACATTGTCGACGGAAGCTTTGAAAAAAACAGCAGAAACATGGCGGGGATTGTCTATATCATAAATCACAACCTCTCCAACGGGCACACCTGCGTTCCGCGCGACAGGATCTACGATCCGGCGAAGAATCTTCTTTGCGCAAACAGCGACGAAACCGACAAAGCGATAGCAGAACTGCTTGAAACAAATCAGCTCGTTTCTTACGAAATCGACGGCAGGGAATTCTTGTTTTTGCCGCACATTTTCAAATGTGAAAAGAACATTGCCGCAAGGATCAGCCTGCTGAAAAAGTTTCCGCCGGCGGGGAAAAATACGCTCGACAAGGAGATCCGTCAGATCGAATTTGAAAACGACATAAAATACGAGGAAAAGCAGTTTTCGGCGATAAAAACCGCGGCGCAGGAGGGGATGCTCATCCTGACGGGCGGGCCGGGAACGGGCAAGACAACAACTCTCAACGGAATACTTAAAATTTTTGAAAAACAGAAGCTGACCGTCGCGCTTTGCGCCTCCACCGGACGAGCCGCAAAACGGATGTCCGAGCTGACGGGACACGAGGCAAAGACGATCCACAGGCTTCTTGAAGTGGAATTTGACAGCGACGACAAGCAGGTTTTTGCAAGAAATATGCGAAATCCGCTGAATGTTCACGCAGTGATAATCGACGAGCTTTCAATGGTCGACGTGACGCTGTTTTCGAGCTTGCTGGATGCGTTGCCGCTCGGCTGCAGGATCGTTCTCGTCGGGGATTCAAACCAGCTTCCGCCGGTCGGAGCGGGCAACGTCCTTCAGGACTTGATCGAAGCCGGCGCAATGCCCGTCGTCACCCTGACAGAGGTTTTCAGGCAGGCGATGGAAAGCCTGATCGTCACGAACGCCCACAGGATCATATGCGAGGAAGAGATCGATCTTTCAAAAAACGACAGGGACTTCTTCATGATGGAGAAAAAAACGCAAAAGGGCGTTGCCGAAACGGTGACGCAGCTTGTTTCTCAAAGGCTTCCGAAGGCGTATGGTTATTCTTTCATGAACGACATTCAGGTCATCTGCCCGTCAAAAAAAGGTGAGGCGGGAACGGCGAACATCAACAGAGTTCTGCAAAACGAGCTCAATCCTCCGGACGGGATGAAGAAACAGGTGAGCGTTTCCGGCCACGTTCTGCGCGAAGGCGACAAAGTCATGCAGACGAAGAACAATTACGACGTTGTGTGGAAAAAAGGCGACGAAAACGGAGCGGGGATTTTTAACGGAGACATCGGAACGCTGGAGAGAATAAACTTCGGCGACGCCACGATGAGCATAGATTTTGACGGCAAGAAGGCGGTTTATCCGATGGAGAACGCCCGCGACATCGAGCTTGCCTACGCCGTGACCGTTCACAAAAGCCAGGGCAACGAATTCGAGGCCGTCGTAATGACAGTCATGGATACACCCGCGAGGCTGTGTTATCGCAACCTCCTTTACACGGCTATCACGAGGGCGAAAAAACTGATGATAATCGTCGGAAGCTCAGCGCAGGTCAGGCTGATGGCAGGCAACAACAAAACGACGAAAAGATATTCTGCGCTAAAAGCGTTCCTGACAGATGAAATCGAAATTAGCTGACATAATACTGACGGTATTCTTCCCCAGAAGATGCGCCGTGTGCGGAAAGGTGATCTTTCCGGATGAAGTTGTTTGCGACAACTGCGACATTGAAAAACACAGGATCCCTTACCCCAAGTGCGACAAATGCGGCCAGGCGGAGGGCTTTTGCAACTGCGGAGCGGACAAACTCAGCTTTGACCATATCATCACGCCGTTTTACTATGAAGGCGACATAAGGACTTGCATAAAGAATTTCAAGTTTAAGGGATACTACGACAACGGGAAATTCCTGGCAGGCGAGATGGTCAGGGCTTTGGAGGAAGAATACGTCTTCGAAAAGCCTGATCTGATCGTTCCCGTACCGATGACGAAGAGGAGAAAAAGGCGCAGAGGTTTTTCGCAGACCGACACCCTTGCGCGCCGCATATCCGAAGCGACGGGGATAGAATTCAGGGGCGATTTGCTCAGGAAAACAAGAGAAACGCCCCCTCAGGTTGGGCTGGGCGCAAAAGAAAGACGCAACAATCTCGTCAACGCTTTTGCCGTTTCGGAAAACGAAAACCTGAAGGGCAAGACGATAATAGTCTGCGACGACACAAAGACAACGGGCACAACGCTCCACGAATGCGCGAAAGCGCTCAAAAGAGCCGGGGCGAAGAAAGTCATAGGGCTGACCGCGGCGCTGACAAAAAACGATTTCAGAGGAGAAGCGTATTAAGATGCTTGGATTGAACATTGGCATAGACCTGGGCACAACGAGCACGATCGTTTACGTTGAGGGCAAGGGGATAGTTTTCTCGGAGCCTTCGGCGATAGCGTACGACAACGAGACCGGCGGCATAATGGCGGTCGGCAAAAAAGCGTACGAAATGTTTGAAAAATGCCCGGATTCGGTGAGAGTAATCCGCCCGCTTGAAAACGGCGTTGTGTCCGACTTTGTCGCAACACAGCATATCCTGAAATGGATTTTAAGAAAAATACTCGGCTTCGGGATCTTCAAGCCGAACGTCATAATCTGCACTCCGTCGGGCGTTACGGGGCTTGAAAAAAGAGTTATCCTCGACCTTGTCACCGCATCCGGCGCAGGCAGAGCGTGTCTGATGGACGAACCGCTTGCCGCGGCGATAGGGGCGGGATTTGACGTGCATGACCCGACCGGGATAATGGTCGTTGACATCGGGGGAGGCACAACCGACATTGCGGTGATCTCGATGGGCAACGTGATCGCGTCCGAATCGGTGAGAGGCGCAGGAAACGCCATTGACGAGGCGATCAGGACGTACCTTCGGCGTGAGAGAAATATAATAATCGGCAGGAAAACAGCCGAGTGGATCAAAAAAGAGATCGGCTGCGCCGTCATCCGGCAAAACGAAGTCACGCTCCTTGCGAGAGGAAAAGATTATGTGGAAAATCTGCCGACGTTTTTTGAGGTTTCGTCCGTCGAAGTTTTTCTTGCGATGAGCGATGAGCTCGGCAAAATAGCGACGGCTGTCACGAGAGTGCTCGAAAAAGTTTCGCCCGACCTGATGAACGATCTGATGAAAAACGGGATCTGTATCACCGGCGGCGGCGCCAACATTTTCGGGATCGACGAATATATCGAGGGGCAGACGGGGATAAAGACCTACTGCGCCGAGGACAGCCTGAACTGCGTTGCGAAGGGCACGGGGCTTGCAATCAAGGACATGGACTACCTTGAAAACAACGGATACGTTTTCAAGACGCGCGAAGAAATAAAAGGTTACAACGAGCTTGACGATTTAAGCTGAGGAGGAACGGTATGGATATTGACGCACTCATCGCGGGGATCGAACCCGGAGGACTTACAAACAGAACGGACATCAAGGTGCTGATCTGCTACGTCATCAAGAGCGTAGACGGGCCTATTTCAAAACTGCAGCTTAACGAAGTGATGATGGACGAGGGTCTGGCGAACTATTTTGAGGTCAGCCAGGCGATCGCCGAACTGATCTCCCGGGGCAACATCACCTGCGAGGAGGAAAACGGTGAGGAAATGCTCTGCATCACTCAAAGCGGAATCGAAGCCGCCGAAATGTTGCACTCAAACCTCCCGAGAGCGGTGAGGGAAAGAGCCATCAATTCCGCCATCAGGATAAGCACGCTCGCCAGAAGAAAGCACGAAAACAAGGTTGACGTCGAGGAAGTTGAGGACGGCTACAACGTGACGTTCCACCTGGGCGACGGAAAAACGGAGCTGATGAAGCTGACCGTGTTCGTTGCGGACAAAATGCAGGTCGAAACGGTAAAAGAAAATTTCTACAACGACCCGATCGAACTTTATTCGGGAATAATCGCGTCATTGACGGTATGAGGGAGAACAGATGAAAGTTTGCAAATACTGCGGCACCGAGAGCAAGGACACGGCGGTTTCCTGCGAATCATGCGGCTCGAAAGAATTTGACTTCAAATGTGAAAATTGCGGCAAGGTTTTTGACAGCGAATTTTGCCCGTCGTGCGGAGTGAGAGCGGGGGAAAAAGCAAAAAAATGCCCCAACTGCGGCAAAAAATATTTTTCAAACGCCTGCCCCGATTGCGGATACGTTGCGCAAGGCGGACAAGCCGTTTATAACACTTATCAAAACAATTATTATCCGCCGAAGAAGCGAAGGACATGGCTTTGGGTGCTCGGGTGGATATTTATCTTCCCCGTGCCGCTGACGATAATTATACTAAGGCAGGAGAAGCTCAACACCACGCTGAAGGTTGCACTGATAATTGTTTCCTGGCTCGTTTTCTTCGGCTTTGCTTTCATGGGCAATTCGGACAATGAAACAGTCGAGCAGGCACAGGGCGGCCCCGTCACGGTAGCTCAACAGACCGTTGAGGAAACGGAAACGACAACACAGGAAATTGAAACGGAAACGGAATCGGAAACGATAACGGAAGAACCGGAAACTTCAACAGAATACGAGTAAAAAATTACGGCGGCACAAAACGTACCGCTGTAAAAATTTTGTTCTGAATCAAAGTGAGTTTAAAAAATCCGCAAGAAGTTTTTTCTGGTTTTCATTCAGCTTTTCTGCGGAATTAAGGAGCAGATCGCCGCTGTCTTCCACATCGAAAAACTTTTTTAAGCTGACTCCCAAACCGAAGCAGATGTATTCAAGATATTCGACAGTCGGCTGTTTGTTGCCAAGCTCAACGTCGCGAAGATAGCTTTGGGATACGCCGCTGAGATATGCGAGCTTGTTGACGGTGATACCCTTTTGCTCACGAAAATACTTTATTCTTCCGCCGACGTCCATATTATTCCCTCCGCATCATTAACGCTATTGATATAATAATACCAAATTATAGCGGAAAAATTACAGTTATAGTGTTGACAAATTATAATTATTGTGATAAAATTTCAACAGGAGAAAGGGGGATAAAAGATTTGAAATGAGAAAATGTTTGTTTTAATAATAACGAGCAAAAATATAATTGGTTTACAAATTTCCCAAAGGTATAAAAAACATAAAAAGGAGAACAACAAAATGAAAAAAACAAAAAAATTAATAGCATTAGTATTAGCAATGATAACTGTTTTTACCGCTATGAGTTTTTCGAGTGTTAATGCAAGCGCAGCAAATAAAGGAAGGACTGGCAGTTCAACTTATTGCAAGGTGGTTATTTCTAAAAGCCTTATAAATAAAGCAGGTCGTCAATATGCAACAGTAAAATTAAACACGGGAACAGCAGCAAATATTTTCAACACAGGTAAAAAAGTATTGGTTACCTTGAAGGACGGCAACGGAAGGTTTATAACAAAATGGACAGCAAAGGGTGGCGATACTCTTAAATTGGGCGATGATTACTCGGTTTACAGAATATACGTTGATTATGCTGAAACAAGTTTTAGCGGTGTAGGAAACAGTTACAATTGGAAAATTACAAATGCCAAAAACTGTACCATTAGTTAAATAATTGTTATGAATTGTAATAATCCAATATAGATTTTTTAGTGAAGCAACGGTTTACCGATAAGAAAATTTTCTCAATTCATTTTTTATCTCATCTCAAAAACCCCCACGAAAATCATACGGCTTAAAGTCTTATTGACAAAAGCATTATGGTTTCGCAGGGGGGTTTATATTATTTCAGCGAGGTCGGGGAAGATTTCCAGGCTTCGCTTTAGTATTTTGTTGAGATAAGCTATCGTTACGCCGTAATTTGTAAACGGAACGTTTTGGTCAACGGCGCATTTCATTCTGTAAAGCATCTCACGTTCATTGAGCATACAGCCGCCGCAGTGAACGACGAGCGAATATTTTTCCAAATCTTCGGGGAACCCTGTGCCGGAGGAAAATTCAAATTTCAAATCTTTTTTCGTGAAATCCCTGAGCCATTTCGGGAGCTTTTGCGTACCGATGTCGCCGCACTGCCTGTGATGTGTGCAACCCTCGGAAACAAGTACGCTATCGCCGTCTCTCAGCTCTTTGATTTTTGCAACGCCTTTTACGGCACAGTCGAGAAAGCCTTTATACCTCGCCATGAGAATCGAGAACGACGTCAAAGGCACGCTGTCGGGCACGATTTTTGCGACCTTCTCAAACGCTTGCGAATCGGTTATAACCATTTTGGGCGGCGTTTTGAGATTGTTGAGCGCAACGGACAGCTCATCTTCTCTGACGACTATGTTGACGGCGCTTGAATCGAGAATATCACGAATCGTCTGCTGTTGCGGCAGGATAAGCCTGCCTTTGGGCGCCGCCGAATCGATAGGCGTGACGAGCACAAGAATATCGTCTTTTCCGATCAGGTCGCCGACAAGCTTTTTTTCGCTTTTTACGGCGAAGGAAGCGAGCTTTTCTTTGAGCAAAGTTATGTTTTCGCCGGTCTTTGCGCTGACGGAAAGTTCATTGTCTTTCAGCTCGGCTTTATCGACAGCGAGATCGCTCTTATTGAAAACAACGAGATACGGAACGTCTTTTTCTTCAAAGAGTTTTATCAATTCTCTGTCCGAATCAAACAGCTTTTCG
>JAFTCG010000043.1 GCA_017454815.1 Clostridia bacterium | reverse complement strand
GTCGGTGAACTCCTCGGAATACTCTTTCTTCGGGGCATTGAGCTTTACGGGGCCGAAAATCCCGCTTTCGTCCGTTTTGCCCGAATAGATGAGATAGGTGGAGTTTTCGAGCTCCTTGCTGACTTCGACCTCGGCGTCGGTCGCAGGATATGCCTGACTTGCTATGTACCCCTGGATGCGCAAAGTCCCTGTTTCGGGGTTATCACGGACAAATTCTTCATAAGTTTTATACTTCTTCTCCTTCCTGCCGGAGTCGAAGCCCGATGGATTTGTCCCCTCCAGCTCAGTAATGTCACTGTTTGGATTTTCGGGCGTCATCATGCTTTGAGCAGGTCTGCTCATCGTCGGCACTTCCTCCTCGTCGTCGATAGTTGACCGGAGTTTTGCTTTCGATGAATTTGAAAACTCCATGAGCTCTTTTTTGTACTTTTCTATCATTTCTTTAAGCAACGAATCATCCATAAATTTTCCTCCTGATTGAATTCTTAATACTATCATATTATTGACAGCTTTTTTTGACACATTAATTGACATGAACGGCAGATTATAGTAAAATAACTCTCAGGGGTGCGTTATGGCTTTTAACATTGAAAAATTTGAAGAGCTGACAAAAAACTGCCCGGTCGAAATTGAATGTCTCTTTTTCGACGAGATAGATTCGACAAACAACTTTGCAAAAAGGCGCGACGTCTCCTGTGACGGGAAGATGAAAGTTATAGTTGCTTCTTCCCAATCAAGCGGTAGAGGGCGTCTTGGAAAAAAGTTCGTTTCCCAAAAAGGCAAAGGCATCTATTTTTCGGTTGTGACAGACCTTGCCGAAAGCTCAAAGCTGCCGACCCTGACCGTTTCCGCCGCAGTTTGCGTCTGCCGTGCGATGGAAAAGCAGATCGGTAAGTGTCTTAGCTTTAAGTGGGTGAACGATATTTTCCTTTATGGCAAAAAAATCTGCGGCATACTGACCGAAAACGTGATAAACCCCGACACAGGCGCGATCGAAAAGACTATCATAGGCATCGGCGCAGACCTGTACGGCACGATTGACGGATCCATCAAAGACGTAGCTTCCACCGTCGAAGCCCTGACGGGCAAAACCGTCTCATGCGAAGAGCTGGTTTTCGACACTGTCGTGGGGCTTTATGAGTTTTTGACGAAAGACGACGTTTCATCCTACGTCGAGGAATACAAACGGCGCTGTCTGACACTGAAAAAAAGGATCATCGTAAACGATTACTTACAAAAATACGAGGCATACGCCCTGGACATTGACGAGCAATGCCGTCTGCTCATCGAACGCAACGGAAAAATCCTCGCCCTCAACTCCGGCGAAGTCAGCGTTTTGCCTCTATGAAAGCAGGAGAAAGAATGAAAAAGATCAAATTTATCTTCACACTTTGGATCGGAAAACTGCTGATGCATTTTTCCAACGTTTTTGCAAAAGGCAGAGGCACCAACATGCCCGGCGCGAAAGCCAACAAGCTCATGCCCGACTTCATCGGAAATTTTACCGGGATAGACTACAGCAAAGTTATCTTCATCACCGGCACTAACGGCAAATCCACCGCCAACAATATGGTCGTCCACACGCTCAGGAGCTCCGGCAAGAAGGTCTGCTCCAACCTCGAGGGCGCGAACATGATCGGCGGCATCGCCACTGCCCTGATCAGGGATTCGGGTATTTTCGGAAAAGTAAAATGCGAATACTTTTCCTTTGAGATCGACGAGCGTTCGCTCGAGCGGATCTACAGCTTCATCCCCGCAAAAAACGTCTGCGTCACAAACCTCCAGAAGGATCAGGTGCAGCGAAACGGTGAGCCCGATTACATCGTCTCAAAGTTCAGGAAAGTCTTCAACCCCGACATGAAGCTCTTCCTCAACAACGGCGAGCCGAGAGCAAAATCTTTTGAGGTTTTCTCCGAAAACGTGGTCTACTACGGCGTCGGCGAAAACAAGTACACCTTCAAAAAAGACAAGTTCTACGACGTCACAATGCCCTGTCCGAAATGCAACGACAAGATCGTTTTCGACTTCTACAACGTCGACAACGTCGGAAAATTCCACTGCGCGGGATGCGACTTCAAGTCCGAGGAAAACCCCGGCTTCTACGCCGAAAACGTTGACTTTGACGAGTGCAGCTTTGATTGCGGCGGCAGCAGATATATCGTGACGAACAACGAACCGTTTTATATCTACAACTACGCCCTTTGCATCGCTGTTTGCTCCTCCCTGGGGATAACGAGCGATGAGATGCAAAGCGCTTTCTACACCTTCAAGAACATCAGCGGCAGGATGGAGACTTTGAGCTACAAGACAAAAGTCCTCAAATACATCAGGATCAAGCAGGAAAACCCAGAAACCCTCCAGACCGCTCTCGACTATATCACAAAAGACAAGAGCCCGAAGATCATGCTCATGGGGCTCGAGGAGCTTCGCGACTTCCACCCCTATTACACCAACACGTTTTATTCGTTCGACGTTGACTTTGAATCGCTCAGGGACAACAACATCAAGCGCTTCATCTGCTTCTCCGAGGCTGTCGCCTATGACACAGCCAACAGGATGATCTACGCCGGGATCGACAAAGACATGATCTCGATCATCCCCAACGACAACGACGAGGATATCCTCAAAGAGCTTGACAAGTACGACGTCGACAACGTATACCTTATCACATGGCTCAAAAAATTCCATGAACTCGAAAAATCGACAAAGATCTACGGAGGTGACGAAAATGAGTGATAAAACGCTTAACATCTCGTGGGTATACCCCGACCTGCTGAACCTCCACGGCGACAGGGGCAACGTCATGGCTCTCGAGAAAGTCGCAAAGCTCATGGGTATCACGCCGAAGGTCACGAGGGTCGACACTTTTTCCGAAAGAATAGATTTTGAAAACTCCGACATAATTCTTTTCAACGTCGGCGAGGTCAAGACCGTTGCGCCGATAGTCGAAAATCTTAAAAAATACGGCAATGGTATTTACGACTTTGCAAACCGCAACAAAGTCATCGTCGCCGTCGGCTCAACGGGAGCGATACTCGCAAAGCAGCTCAAGCGACGCGACGGCAGCACAGTCGAAGGGCTTGGGATCCTCGACATGAACTGCGTTGAAAGAAACGAGATCTACGGCGACGACCTTTACTACACCCTCGACGACAAGACGGAGATCCTCGCAGTCCAGATCCATATCGTAGATTTCTTCCTTGAAAACGAAAACGACGCTCTCGGAAAAATCGTTTACGGTAAGGGCAACAACGATTCTGATTCAACCGAGGGAGCCAAAAAGAACAACGTATATTTCACCAACGCTCTTGGCCCTGTTTTTGTGAAAAACCCGTGGTTTGCCCAAAAGATCATAGCCGAAGCAATGAAGCAAAAGGGCGTTGAAATCGAAGCGAAAGACCTCTCAAAAGAATTCGAAACAGAGCTGAAATCTGCCGAATATATCAAAAAATTTATCAAGAATAAGGGGTAAAGCTTATGTATCCTTTGATCGACATCAAACTTGACGGTATTATCTCCAACCTTGAAGAGCTGAAGAACGAATGCTCAAAGCAGAATATTTCCTTTTCGCTTGTCACCAAAATGCTTGTCGGGTATAAGCCGCTCGTGGATTATATCGTAAAGCACGCCGACATCGGCATCATATGCGATTCAAGGATCAAAAATCTCCACGTCTACAGCGACGTGGAGGCTGAAAAATGGCTGATTCGATCCCCGATGATCTCAGAGGTCGCGGACGTGGTGAGATACAGCGATGCGAGCATCAACAGCGAACTGAGCGTCATCCGCGCGCTGAACATGGAAGCCATCAACCAGAACAAAAAGCACAGGATCATCCTCATGGCTGAGCTCGGAGACCTGCGCGACGGCTGCTACATCGATGAGCTTGCGGACATCATCAGCGAGTGCGAAACGATGACAAACGTGGAAGTCTATGGCATTTGCGCAAACCTCAGCTGCGTCAACGACACTTTCCCGGACGAAGACAACATGAACGAATTCATCGACATCGTCACAAAGCTTGAAAAGCATTTCAAGATGAAGTTCAAGATCGTCTCCGCCGGAGCGTCGAGCTGCATCCCGATGCTCTACAGCGGAAAACTCCCTGAGGGAGTCAACAACCTGCGCATGGGCGAAGGGGTTTACCTCGGCAACGTGCCCGTCATAAACGAGCCGTTCAACAACGCCGTGACTGACAACTTTGTCCTCAAAGCGGAGATCATTGAGCTCAAGAAAAAACCTTCCGTCCCCGGAGTGAAGCCCGACGAAACGAGCCTAAAAACCAACAGAGCTCTCGTGGCACTTGGAAAACAGGACATCTTTCTCCCGGGGCTTAAATGCATCGACAAAAAATGCACCGTCATCGGCGGCAGCAGCGACCACGTTATCGTCGACGTCACCGATTCCGACAGGGAGTACGCTGTCGGCGACACGATTGACTTTTTGATGAACTACACCTGCCTTCTCAACGCGATGAACTCCAAATACGTCTCAAAAAGAATTATTTAACTTAAAAAGCAAAAATCGACCGATCTGATCTTGAAATGCATCCCCTGTTAAACATTATTTCACAATGTCTGACTTTTTGGGGGCACATCATCTTAGTCAGGTCGGCTTTTTTGATGTAAAAATAGTGTTGACAAAACTTATAATTTTGTAAAAAAAGTCGAAATTTCAATATAATCGCCAATATGGTTGACAAGAAAAACCGAAAGGAATATAATTAACTTTGTTAAAAATTTAAATAAGTTGAATGTCTCGGAGGAACAGTTATGGGACTTACGATCAGTGAAAAAATCATCAAAAACCACATCGTTGACGGCGAGATGGTAAAAGGCTCTCAGGTCGGCATCAGGATCGACCAGACTCTCACTCAGGACGCAACCGGCACGATGGCTTACCTCGAATTTGAAGCCATGGGCGTCGAAAGAGTCAAAACGGAACTCTCCGTCGCTTATATAGACCACAACACTCTCCAGACCGGCTTCGAGAACGCCGACGACCACAGGTTCATCCAATCTGTCTGCAAAAAGAGGGGCGTAAGGTTTTCAAGGCCCGGCAACGGCATATGCCACCAGGTGCATCTTGAAAGGTTCGGCATCCCCGGCAAAACTCTCATCGGCTCCGACAGCCATACACCGACAGGCGGCGGCATCGGAATGCTTGCCATCGGCGCGGGCGGACTTGACGTTGCCGTTGCGATGGGCGGCGGCGCATACTATATCACCGTTCCAAAGACCGTTAAAGTTGAGCTCACCGGCAAACTGCGCGACCAGGTCGCCGCGAAGGATGTTATCCTCGAAGTTCTCAGGATCATGAGCGTTAAAGGCGGCGTCGGCAAGATCGTCGAATATGCGGGCGAAGGCGTTAAAACCCTCTCCGTCCCCGAAAGGGCTACCATCACCAACATGGGCGCAGAGCTTGGCGCTACGACTTCGATCTTCCCGTCGGACGAGATAACATACCAATTTCTCAAAGCCCAGGGCCGTGAAAAAGATTTTGTCGAGCTCAAAGCCGACGACGACGCAGTCTATGACGAGACGATCAGCATTGATCTCTCAAAGCTCACTCCCCTTGCGGCAATGCCGCATATGCCCGACAACGTCAAAACCGTTGACGAGATCGGTCCCATCAAGATCGACCAGGTTTGCATCGGCTCCTGCACGAACTCCTCATACATGGATATGATGAAGGTCGCAAACATCCTCAAAGGAAAGAAAGTTCACCCGAACGTCAGCCTTGCCATCGCTCCGGGATCGATGCAGGTGCTCCATATGCTCGCAAGCAACGGAGCTCTCGCCGACATGATCGCTGCCGGCGCAAGGATCCTCGAAAGCGCCTGCGGCCCCTGCATCGGAATGGGACAATCCCCCAACTCCAAAGGAGTATCGCTCAGGACTTTTAACCGCAACTTTGAAGGCAGAAGCGGCACCGCCGACGCAGGCATCTACCTCGTCTCTCCCCAGGTCGCGGCATCCAGCGCGATCAACGGTTTCCTGACAAATCCGATGATCCTCGGAAAAGAAGAACCGGTCGAAATGCCCGAAAAATTTGATATCAACGACAGCATGGTGCTCATGCCCGCCTCTCCCGAAGAAGCAGACGGCGTCGAAGTCATCTACGGCCCCAACATTAAGCCCTTCCCCTCAAGCGAAAGGCTCGGCGAGATCAAGGCAAAGGCGATCCTCAAAGTCGGCGACAACATCACCACCGACCACATCATGCCCGCCGGCGCGAAGATACTTCCCTACCGCTCAAACATCCCCTATCTTTCAAACTTCTGCTTCAGGCAGTGCGATGAAAACTTTGCCGAAAACTGCAAGAAGGAAGGCAAAGGCATTATCATCGGCGGCGCAAACTACGGCCAGGGATCTTCCCGAGAGCACGCGGCTCTCGTTCCGCTCTATCTCGGCATCAAGGCCGTTATCACTAAATCCTTCGCCCGCATCCACTGCGCGAACCTCATCAACGCTGGTATCCTTCCTCTCACCTTTGTCAACGCCGATGACTACGACAGGATCGATCAGGGCGACGAGCTCGAGATCAAGGACGTAAGAAGCAGAATCGAAAACGGCGAGCCCCTTTCGCTCACCAACTTAACTAAAAACGAAGAATATGACCTCTTCTATGAGTTTTCCGACCGTCAGAGGGATATGATGCTCGAGGGTGGACTTCTCAACTACACTAAAGCTAAGAGCTGATTTGGAGGATTAAAAATGACTCAGGAACAAATTAAAAACGCAGTAGCAAAATTTGAAGCTCTCATCACCGAGCAGTCCGAGCGTTCCGATAGAATCAAGGCTCAGGGCGATTTCGTTGATTACGACAAGCTCGACAAGATCGTCGTCGGCGTTTGTGGCGGCGACGGCATCGGCCCGATGATCACAAAAGAGAGCGCAAGAGTGCTCGAATATATGCTAAAAGACGAAGTCGAGAGCGGCAGGATCGAATTCAAAGTTATCGACGGACTCACCATCGAAAACAGGATCAAGGTCAACAAAGCTATCCCCGACGACGTGCTCGAAGAACTCAAGAGCTGCCACGTCATCCTCAAAGGCCCGACCACTACTCCTCAGGCGGGCGATGGAGTGCCCAACATCGAGAGCGCAAACGTAGCCATGAGAAAGGCGCTCGACCTTTTTGCAAACGTCAGACCTGTCAAGATCCCCGAAGAAGGCATCGACTGGACTTTCTTCCGCGAGAACACCGAGGGCGCTTACGCCGTCGGTTCAAAGGGCATCAACGTCACAGATGACCTTGCGCTTGACTTCGTAGTGACGACGACCGAGGGATCGCAGAGGATCGCGAAGCTCGCCTATGAATTCGCAAGAAAAAACAAGAAAGAGCGCGTTTCCATCATCAACAAGGCTAACGTCATCAAGACGACCGACGGAAAATTCCTCAACCTCTGCAAAGATATCGGCAAGGATTACCCGGAGATCATCACAGACGAATGGTATATCGACATCACGACTGCAAAGCTCATCGACCCCAAGAGAAGGAAGGATTTCAAGGTCTTTGTACTTCCCAACCTCTACGGCGACATCATCACCGATGAAGCCGCTGAATTCCAGGGAGGCGTTGGCACTGCCGGCAGCGCAAACATCGGCAAAAAATACGCCATGTTCGAAGCCATCCACGGCTCTGCTCCCAGGATGGTGAAGGAAGGCAGAGCTATCTACGCTGACCCCTGCTCCATGCTCAGGGCGACGGTTATGCTCCTCTCCCACATCGGCAGACAGGAGAAAGCCGATCTGCTTGAAAAAGCTCTCGACATCTGTATGTTTGAAAACCCGAAGGGGCTGAAGATCACCGGCAGAGAAGACGGCTGCACGTGCGAGGAATTCGGCGATTACGTCATGAACACAGTCAAAACTTTAATCTGAACGAAGGTGGAATAATATGTCTTCCAACGTCAATATTTCCATGTCCGTCATAAAGCGGCTTCCAAGGTATTACCGCTTTCTTGGCAAGCTCAGGGATGAGGGACATCTGCGAATTTCGTCCGGAGCGCTGAGCTCCATGATGGGCACAACAGCCTCTCAAATCAGGCAGGATCTGAACTGCTTCGGCGGGTTCGGTCAGCAGGGCTATGGCTACAATGTCGAACAGCTTTACAACGAGATCGGCAAGATCCTCGGCGTTGACCGGATGCTTGATTCGATACTCATCGGCGTGGGCAACCTCGGCAGAGCGATCGCTTCGCACATGGAATTCGAAAAAAGAGGCATCGCGCTGCTCGGAATTTTTGACAAAAACCCTTCTCTTGCAGGCACAAGCATAAAGCAATACAAAATCTACCATGCCGACCAATTGAAAGAGTTTTGCGCCGAACATCACCCGAAAATGGCTATAGTCTGCACTCCGACGGTATCGACCGAAAAGGTCATCGACGAACTCGTTTCCTACGGGATAACGGGATTCTGGAACTATTCGCATTTTGACATACTTTCAAAATACCCCAACGTCAACGTCCAGAACGTCCACCTCTCCGACAGTCTCCTGACCCTTGGCTATCAGATGAAGAACAATTGTTGATAAAGAAACAAACAAATCACCCTGTTTCGTTTTTCGAAACAGGGTGATTTTCATGGTTTTTTGACTTCGTCAGAGCTAAATCGTCGGCAGCGATGACTGCTGAATTTTTCCTTATGCAAAACTATCGAAATATCTTCTGAAAACGTCCGAATAGCTTTCAAAATAGAATCCGTCCGTTTTGGCTGCGCCGTTGCGAAGGTTCTGGAGCTCGTCGTCGCTCATGTTTAGTATTTCGACGATTTTTTCAACTATCCCGTCGATGTCGCTGGGCGGCGGCAAAATCACACCGTTGACGCCGTCTTTGATATATTCCGCTATGTCGCTCGTCGGGTTGACCACAACGGGAACTCCAAGTGAAATCGATTCAGACACTTTTGTAGGGAATCCTGCGTTGTTGCAGGTCTTACTGTCGCGCAAGAGGATGGTGAAATCGGACTTTTCGATCACCTGCTGGACTTTGTCGTTGTCCATCCTGCCGTGATATTTGATATATGGGTCAAGGCTGTCGATCTTCCGGCTGTATTCCTCGCGGATGTCTTCCGGGAAAACCTCGATCATCTCCTGTTTGTCAAAACCCATAAAGTTGATGATGAAAGGTCTTTTGGTCTTGATCTCCTTCACCTTAACAAAAACGTCAACGTAGGCGTCCACCCTGTCCTTCCACTGGCTGATTGGTCTGTTCTTGCTGTGGACGTAGGTGGCGTAGGAAAACGAGATCGCTTCCGAGGAGTGACGGATACTTTTTTCAACCCTTTTCACCGAGAGCGGGGGCACAACAATAGTTTTCGCGGGATCACTCATTTTTTCGCGAAGATAGGTGCTGATCGCGATCCAGCC
>JAFTCG010000042.1 GCA_017454815.1 Clostridia bacterium | reverse complement strand
TTCTATATTGATGTCGATACAATTCTTCTTTTTTGATAATAGAAAAGAACGATTCGGCAACAGCATTATCATAAGGCTGTCCTGAAGCAGATAGGGACTGTTCCATACCGTTCTTTTTCAGCAGGTTTTGGAATGAATCAGATGTATATTGCCCACCCCTGTCAGAATGAAAAATTAAGCCAGTTTTTGGGTTTCTGAATTCTATTGCTTTTTTCAAGGCACTGGATACAAGTTGCTTTGACTCTCGTTTAGATATTATGTAACCGACCACCATTCTTGAATACAGATCGATGACGACGCAGATGTACATACTTTTTCCGCCACAGTTAAAGTATGTAATATCACTGACCCATACTTTGTTTGGTTTATCAACAGAGAATTCTCTCTTAATTCTGTTTGTATGCTGCTCTCGCTTTTGCTTGTAGGAATTTTTCGCCCCTTCACTCATTGCTTCCAGCCCAAGTTCATGCATGATATTCAAAACGTGTTGTTTGTTTATTGATATGCCTTGGGCGTTCATTGCTTTCATGATTCGATTAGCCCCATATCGCTGACCGCTGTCATCAAACATCTGCTGAACGATACGCATCAGCTGCTGTTCTTTTTTATCCCGCCAACTGGTGTCTCTCTTACGGAAAATGTGGTTATAGAAAGTACCGCGATCGATTTCCAGTGCTTCGCATATCTCATAAACACTATATTCTTTATGCGCTCGATATATCGTTTCTGCGGTTTCCAATCTTTTCTTTAACGGATAAACTGATATAAAACCAGACAGCCTTACGATTTCCAGCTTGTGGTCGGCTTTTTGAGAGTGCGACTGCAATTTAAGATAATCCTTGGGTGCGAAAGAAGAGTTGGCTGTCATGACAGTTTTATACTCCCGAATCCATCGATAGATACTGTTCACAGGGATCCCGCTGGCATTTGATACCTCTGCAACAGTTTTTCCCTGTTCATATTCTCTTACAAGTGATATTTTCATTTCGTTTGGATAGGACATAAATAACCTCCTGCATTTTCTTTCAATAATAACAAATGCGTACCCCTATACTTTTTAACGATGCAGCATAAGGGTACGCACTTTGTATCAATATTAGTTTCTATTTACAAAGAGAAAACAGGTATCCAACGGGTGCCTGTTTTTTTTCAAAAAAATACGGGATTCGAACCTTAAATTATAAATCGAATCCTTATTGCGGGTTTATAATTCATTAAACCCGCAAAAACGTTCTGTCAAGTCTTTAAGGTGGAGATTTGCGAAGCAAATACTACCGTGACTTGACAGGTTGTTATACCTCTGCCAAAAAAGCAGGGAGCACATTTTGTGTTCTCTGCTATTTTTATCTTAGACAACAAAAAGCGTACCCGGGGCAAGTATCATCCTAAGCCTTCGGGTACGCAATTATTATTCCGGATATTATTTAAGTATAGAAAAATGGAGCTTGATTCGATTGATTATCCTGACAAAGAAAGCCTTGACCGACGCGAAGAATCTTTTAACTCTGCCGAAAAAGCTGTTGTCGGGCGCAACGGGTTCGTCTGTGGAAACAAATTTTACTCCGCTGACGCCGGCCGCTTTTTCAACTTCGCCGCCCGAGGGGCCGTAAACCGTCAGCCAGGAATAGGCGACATTCTCCTCATATTCTGTCGCGCCGAGATTCATGTCAACAAGCTTATTTTCATCGAAAACGATCGCGCCATACATTCCGGAGATCTGTTCTTCAAGCGAAGCATCGCGTTCAAGATGTGTTCCGTCGTCATCGGTAACGACCGTGAACACCTGATCTGCCGATTCGTAATTCGTGCCGAAGTTGGCGTTAACCCTTTCGATGCAACAGGCGATGCAAGCGTCAATATCCTGAAACTCGGTGCCGTAGAACTCGTTGAAATTTGCGACATAATCATCCTGCGAAACATCCTCGCTCAATCCGAGCTTGACCTCATATGCATAGCCGAGTTCATAAACGGGAGCCTGCATCTCGTCGACCGCGCTGATCGCAGTTTCAAACTCGACCTTTGCCTTGATAGCGTCCTCCGGGGTTGCGTAAGGCTCTGCGTCCTTCACGTAGCCGGAAACGGTGATGTTGCCGTTGATAAAAAGATCCTTGTTTTTTATCGTCAGCGTCTCGGCAAAACGGGCGTTGACGCAGCCGCTGCCGATGCTTGTGAGCGTGGAGGGCAGGGTGATGCTGCGGGGATAAAAATCGCTGAATTCGCCGTCCGGGATAGCGGTTATCCCCTCTTCGATCACGATCTCTTTTACGAAATCATAAAGCGCATAGGCGCGTTGCTCTGCGCCAAAACCCTCCGTGCGTTTTTCAAATACGCTAAAGAGCTGCCATCCGATGCAGTCAAGCTTGGTGGTACAGAAAGTGCCGTCTCCATAGTCCTCAATCTCTTCCTTATCCACGATGGGGCCGTTGCCGCTGACCCTCAGCAATCCGCCTTCGGTTAGCGTCCATGTGATCCCTTCTCCCCCGTTGCCGGTTGCGATCACGGTGTCCTCAGCCGCAAAAGCAGCGGCGGGCAGTACGACAAGTGCAATTAAAACTGCCATCAATACTGACAAGAATTTTTTACCCTTTTTCATCGTTTGATCCTCCGTTAATCTAAATTGTTTTTGTATGCCATGCACCGGGCAGGCGCATCAACTATTTTTACAAAACCAACGGTATTATACCATCGCTCATGACCGCCTGTCAAGACAGCCCTAAAGCGCAATTATCTGTTCGAGAACAAAATGTACCCTTCATTTTATCTCCTGCTCAAGGTTGCGAAAAACGTCGGAATCGAAGAAATCGACAACGGAAATGTCAAGCCCGTCACAAATCTTTTTAATCGTGACTACGCCCGGGTTTTTGCTGTCTCCGTAGATTATCGCCTTGACGGTCGTGTACGGTATCCCCGACAGCGTCGCAAGTCGGCAGAAATTCAGATCCCTCTCCTGGCACAGTTGTTCGATACGAAATTTTGTGGCTTCAGCCATGTTCATAATAACACCCCCACTAAAGAAATATTACTCTCTTCAGCCGGGGCGTATGGACAATATATTATACGATTGACGATATATCGTCTTTAACAATTTCTGCACAAATGTTGATAAACAGTGATGGTTGAATATCCAAACCTTTGACTTTTATTGCTGAACGTATTTCTGAATCTACTTCCCGAGGGGTTATGTTTTCTGTTTTTGCAATTATTTCTATTATTTCATTGTATTCCATCATATCGCCTCCTTTCGACCATTATCGTATAATATATCGTCTATCATGATTTGTCGAAAAATGACGCAGGAAGAATATTATTTCAAAAAGCAGGAAAAGCTGCTTGCTTTCAAAGATGTTTCACTAAATCTCCCAGCCGTGATTTTGGGAAATGCCGACACAGCACGAAAACCGTTTGTTGATTTTTTTGTCCTCTTGTGATAATATGTATACGGTTTTTGAAATCACAGGCAGGAAGGTGTAAAAAAATGGAGTTAATTCAGAGTTTTTCGGTCGACCATAATCTTATCGTCCCCGGCATTTTCTTAAGCCGCGGGGACGCCGTCGGCGGTGGATCGGTGACAACATACGATATACGGCTCAAAAAGCCGAACAGGGAGCCCGTGATCGACATTGCGGCAATGCATTCGCTCGAGCATCTCATCGCAACTTTTCTTCGCAACAATCCCGATTGGAAGGACGAGATAATCTACTGGGGACCGATGGGGTGCCTTACGGGATTTTATCTCATCCTCAAGGGCGACCGTCAGCCAAAGGAGATATTCCCCCTCGTCCTGGACGCCTTCAAGTCGGTCGAAAAAGCGGACTCCGTCCCCGGAACGGAACCGAAAAACTGCGGCCACTACCTCATGCACGACCTTGAAATGGCGAAATGGTATGCGCAAGAGTTCGTGTCATACCTTGAAGCAAACTCAGACAACGCCGAAATATTTGAATATCCCCGTTCCGAAAGGCTCATCACGGACGAAGGCAATCAGTTTTTTGACTCATAATTCCTCCCGAATCATGCGCATTTTACCCGAAATGTGCAGGCAAGACAGCATTCTTTTGTGAGATTGATAAAAATTTAACAATATCTGTTGACTTTTGCTTTTTTTGTGTTATTATTTAATCAGACTTCGGTCTGAAATAAATATTTTCAGGAGGCAAAACAATGGCAAGATTTACACTGCCCCGTGACATTTATCACGGCAAGGGCGCACTTGAAGCACTTAAAGATTTCAAAGGTAAAAAGGCAATTATTTGTGTCGGCGGCAGCTCAATGAAGCGTTTCGGTTTCCTTGACAGAGCGCAATCATATCTTGAGCAGGCCGGTATGGAAGTTAGAGTTTTTGACGGTATTGAGCCCGATCCTTCCGTTGAAACCGTTATGCGCGGCGCAGAAGTTATGATCGACTTCGAGCCCGACTGGATCGTTGCCATCGGCGGCGGCTCCCCTATCGACGCGGCAAAAGCAATGTGGATCAAATATGAATATCCCGAATGTACTTTTGAAGATATGTGCAAGGTTTTCGGAATTCCCGAGCTTCGCAAAAAAGCTCATTTCTGCGCTGTCTCTTCGACTTCAGGCACGGCAACAGAGGTTACGGCGTTCTCGATCATCACAGATTACAACAAGGGCATCAAATACCCGATCGCCGATTTTGAGATCACTCCCGACGTTGCGATCGTTGATCCCGAGCTTGCCGAAACAATGCCCAAAAAGCTCGTTGCTCACACAGGTATGGACGCAATGACGCACGCAGTGGAAGCATACGTTTCAACGGCAAACTGTGATTTCACCGATCCGCTTGCGATCCATGCAATAGAAATGATCCAGGCAAATCTTGTCGATTCCTACAACGGCGACATGGCATCCCGTGAAGCAATGCATAACGCTCAGTGCCTTGCAGGTATGGCGTTTTCAAACGCTCTGCTCGGTATCGTTCATTCAATGGCTCACAAAACGGGCGCTGCTTTTGCGGACTACGGCGCACACATCATCCACGGCGCCGCAAACGCAATGTATCTGCCAAAGGTTATCGCTTTCAACGCAAAAGATGAAACTGCGAAAAGGCGTTACGGCGTGATCGTTGACTATATGGGCATCGCAGACAAAAATGCATCCGACGACGAAAAAGTCGAGGCTCTCATTGCCTATCTTCGCAAGATGAACGACGACCTTAACATTCCTCACTGCATCGGCAACTACGGTGCGGACTCATACCCGACTGAAAAGGGCTTCGTGCCGGAAGAAGTTTTCCTCGAAAGATTGCACGACATTGCGGTAAATGCTATTGCGGACGCCTGCACGGGCTCCAACCCGCGCCAGCCTTCCGTTGAGGAAATGGAAAAACTCCTCAAATGCTGTTTCTACGACACAGAGGTAGATTTCTAAAGGTATATATTGACGTAAGAAAGCGCCTGCGGCACAGTGTCTGTGACGCAGGGCTTCGCTTTCGATCCCGCCATCGCCGTTCCCCGACGGCGAGTCGCCGCTGACAATTCGTAGGGAGTTGCTGCAAAATTGAAACTGTTTTGCTCAAAAGTAAGTATTATCATACTTACTGCTCTCGCAAACGTACCGTTTGATCAATGCCGTGTGAACAGGTTGATAACTTGCAACATTGAGAGCGAGCAAGAAATATGATATATCGTTTCACTTCCTGCTCGCGCTGTCGGGTAAAATATCAGATAAACACCGGCACGGCTTGTCTGCGGCGACTCGCCGCCGGCTTGCCTGCGGGTGCTACCCGCCGGGCGTTATAAATCCTTTTATTTAATAGAAGACGAGCAGTTTCCTGTCAAAAAATCCCGGTGCGCCGAAACAGGCACATCGGGATTTTTCTTATTTCAGATATCCGAGTATTATTCCTGCGATCCTCTGCGAGCTGTTGCCGTCGCAGGCGGAAAGCTCTTTTTCAACGAATTCATCGGCTTTCCTGCCGACGCTCGCGCCACGGACGCAGCCGAGCAAGCCTTCCGGATCGGTCACGATTTCTCCCGGAAGATCGTCGGGATATCGGAGATAGAAATTGCGCTCGTAGCTGTCGAGATCGGGGCAGTAGAAAACGATTTTTTTCTTCATCAGCGCCGCCTCGAAAATTACGGAGGAATAGTCCGTGATCAGCGTATCGCAAAGGATCGTCAGATCGAGCGCGGATTCGTCGGACAGATCGAAAACTTTGCCGTAGCGACCGTTTTCAAAATATTTTTCCTTCATCACGGGATGACGTTTGAGGACGAAGATCTCATCGTCTTCGAGCAATTCGTTCAGTTTTTCAAAGTCGATCCCGAAATCAAAGTGATAATACCCGCCGTCGTTTTCTCGAAAAGTCGGGGCATAAAGATAGACTTTTTTTCCTTGGGCAAAGGGATATTTTTTCAGCAGGTTTTCCTTTGCCGCCGAGACGTACTTTTTATCGAAAAGTCTGTCCGTTCTTGCAACGCCCGCAGCGATGATTTTTTCTTCGTCGATCCCGAAAGCGGAGGCGTAAAACTTCCTGACAAATTCGGAGCTGACGCAAACGGCGTCGTAGCGCGAGTGGGTTTTCTTTTCAAGCTCGCGGCTCAGTTTCGAGGGCGCGTCGAGCCCGAATTTCTTGAAAGCTCCGCAGGCGTGCCAGATCTGCACGACCTTTTGGTTTTTGCGAAGTTTCACATAGCGCAGATATTTAAGGTAGTCGTCCGTCACGATGACTTTGCTCGTCAGGAGATGATAATACAGCTTCACAATAAGCAGGTGCGAATGGGGCAGCATGTTGGCAAGGACGATCTTTTTGCAATCAAGCTTGTCGTAGACGCTCTTTGCGTTTTCGAGCAGCTCGCCGTCGCTCCTGATGGAATAAAAGCAGACCCTTTTTTTGAGCGGAAAGAGTTTGAAAAAGCAGGACAGAGCTTTCATAGAAACTTCAAACCCTGTCCTGAGAATTTTCTTTGTTACGTTGATCAAAACGGCTTTCAAGTCCATTTCAGACACCTTGTCCAATCAATGAATTACGTTTCCGACGAGCCCGTACATCAGCGCGCTGACTATCAGACCGGCGATTACCACGCCGACGGCGATGATCGGCAGACTTCGCTTCAGGCTCATATCCATCAGCGCCGCGACGAGAGCGCCCGTCCAGGCGCCTGTTCCGGGCAAAGGTATCGCCACGAGAAGCAGCAACCCCCACAGCTCGTATTTCCGGATCTTGTCGCTGTTTTTTTCAGCCTTTTGTTCCATTTTTTTGACAAGCTTTTGCAGCGGTTTCGCCCGCTTCATGACTTCAAAAATCTTGCGGATGAAAAGCAGTATGAACGGCACGGGGAGCATATTGCCCACAAAGCAGATCAAGAAAGCCTTCGCAAGCGGGATGTTCAAAAGCCCCGCCGCTATCAGCCCGCCCCTTAGCTCCAGAACGGGGAAAAGCGATATGATAAAGATGATCAGTTCGGGCGATATTTTGCCGTCAAAAACCTCCACAAACCAGTTAGCTATACTTTCGGCCATAATTCCTCCCGGCAATCAGCTCTGCCGTTCCTTTCAGTTGGACTCCATCTCGTTGAGATATTCTTCGGCTTTTTCAAGGATCGCCTTGTCGTTGGGGAATTTCAGCGTTTTCAAAGCGTTGCGGTATTCAAGCCAGATGTAATCCTCGATCTCTTCGCGCTGGATAGTCGTCCTCGTGTCCGCTGTTGTCGCAAGAAAGATCGCGACGGATTTTTCGATCTTGCCCTTGATGGAGTATTCGCTCTTTTCGCAGAAATCAGGCAAAATGTTGATATGTATCCCGGTTTCTTCAAGCACTTCGCGCTTTGCGGTGTCCTCGTCCGTCTCGCCGCGTTCAACGTGACCCTTCGGGAAACCCCAATGGGCAGAACGCCTGTTCTTGATGAGAAGATAACGCCTGTGGCCGTTTATCACCCTGCTGACGACCGCGCCGCAGGAATGCTCATAGAGGCATTCGAGCCTGTAGTCCTTTTCCATCCCCGCGAGAGCGTCGGCGATCTCGTTTTCGATGAATCTCATCCTCTTGGGCGCAACGACGTAAGCCACGCCGGACTTCCTCTTGATGATCGCGATAACTCTGCCGTCAAAGTTCCCAACAGGATGGTTTATGCCCATAACGTAAGCCTTTTTGCGCGGCATCCCGGGCTTCAGGCCGCTGCGGATGTCGCCGAAATTAAGTTGATATTTGTAACCATACTGTTTGTTTTCGGAACCTATCGGGTTAGTAACGGCAACCTTGACAAATTTACCTAACATATTACTCTCCCTGCGCACAAAAACCCTGCGCAACAAAACAAACTATGGAGTCATTATACACTTTTTTTCTTTAAAATACAATAGTTTTTTCAAAATAAAAGGCTGCCCGCTCCGTCATGAAGCGAACAGCCGTGTTTCATTATTAAACTTTCAGCGTCAGATGTCCGATATTTCATTTTCATCGACAAGGTTAATGCCGTTGTCGGTGAGAATTTTTTCCGCTTTTTCGTTATCCCTGACGCGCATCACGACGTAGGCGAACTCCTTTGAACGGGAGATGAACGCATAGACGTATTCGATGTTGACGCCGTTGTCGGAAAGGATCCTCATGACCTTTGACATTCCTCCGGGAACGTCGGGGATCTCAACGCCGATGACTTCGGTGACTTTGTAGACGCTTCCGTTTTCTTCGAGGACCGATTTTGCCTTTTCGGTGTCGTCGACGATCGTCCTGAGGATGCCGTAATCCTGGGTGTCGGCGATCGAAAGAGCGCGAAGGTCGATATTGTTTTTCGCGAGAAGCTCCGTAACTTCAACGATCTTGCCCGCTTTGTTCTCAACAAAAATTGAAAGCTGTTTGATTGCCATTTCTGTTCCCTCCGATCAATAAAGATGACGTTTGTCAATAACTCTGACCGCTTTGCCTTCGCTCCTGACGATGGATTTCGGCTCGACGATCCTGACTTTTGCGTAAATTCCGAGAACGGATTTGAGAGCTTCGATGATCTCCTGCTCTTTTTCGGAGATGGCGTTGACCGTATCCGAGAAGATCTCGGGAGTCATTTCAACAAGAACTTCAAGCTTGTCGCTGCTGCCGACTCTGTCGACGACGATCTGGTAGTTGGAGGTGAGGCCTTTGTTGAGCAGCACCATCTCGATCTGCGACGGGAAGACGTTTACGCCCTTGACGATGAGCATATCGTCGCTCCTGCCCATGGGCTTCGCCATCTTGATGAGAGTTCTGCCGCAGGAACACTTTTTACGCGACAAAACGCAGATGTCGCGAGTTCTGTATCTCAGCAGCGGGAAAGCTTCCTTCGAGATGCTTGTGAAAACGAGCTCGCCTTTTTCGCCCTCGGGAAGAACTTCGCCCGTTTCGGGGTTGATGATCTCTGCGATGAAATGATCCTCGTTGATGTGCATTCCGGTCTGCTCGCTGCATTCGAACGCAACGCCGGGGCCGGAGATCTCGGTAAGTCCGTAAATATCAAACGCTTTGAGACCGAGCTTTTTCTCGATGTCGCGGCGCATTTCCTCCGTCCACGCTTCCGCGCCGAAGATGCCGGCTTTGAGCTTAAGCTGATCCTTGACGCCCTTTTCCTCAACGCATTCGCCCAGATATGAGGCGTAGGAGGGCGTACAGCACAGGACTGTCGCGCCCAGGTCGGTCATGAACTGGATCTGCCTGTCGGTGTTGCCGGAAGACATCGGGAGGGTGAGGCAGCCGACTTTGTGGGAGCCGCCGTTGAGCCCCATGCCGCCGGTAAAGAGGCCGTAGCCATAGCTGACCTGAACAACGTCGTTTGCGTCAGCTCCTGCGGCGGTGAGCGCCCTTGCGCAGCATTCGTCCCAAAGGTCGATGTCGTTTTGGGTGTAGAAGGCGACGACTCTTCTGCCCGTCGTGCCGCTCGTTGACTGGATCCTTACGCAATTCTTCATGTCCGTTGCGAGAAGACCGAACGGGTATGCGTCCCTGAGATCGTCCTTGCTCAAAAACGGCAGTTTTTTAAGGTCGTCCGTCGTCTTGATGTCGTCGGGGGTCAACCCCAGATCGTCCATCTTATTCCTGTAGTACTCTACGTTGTCGTAAACTCTCTTGACCGTTGCGGCAAGCCGTTCGTTCTGCAACGCCTGCATCGTCTCTCTTGACGCAGTTTCGATGTCCTTGTTGAAATACCTTTCCATAGCCTTCTCCTTTTTTAAAGTGTGTTGCCTTTTTCAAACGCCTTTTTGTTCATCTCGACAAATTTCGGCGCAACAACCTGTTCGATAGCCTTGATCCATTTTTCGTTTTCAACGTGGAAATACTTTGCGAGCCTGCCCATCAGGACGATATTGACCGCCTTGACGCTGCCGGCTTCTTTTGCAAGAGCGAGCGCGTCGATCTCGTCGACGTCAACGCCCTTTGCTCTCAATTCGTCGAGGATCCCCTCGGGGTACTCCGCCGCGCCGGTGATGACGGGCATCGGGTCGATCTGCTGGGAATTGACGACGATCTTTCCGCCTTTTTTGAGGTAGGAGGCCCATCTCGCCGCCTCAAGCTTTTCAAAGGAAATAATGTAGTCCGCTTCGCCCTGATCGACGATCGGCGAATAGACCTTGTCGCCGAACCTGACGTAGGTGACAACGGAACCTCCGCGCTGGCTCATGCCGTGTACCTCGGACACTTTTACGTCATATCCTTCGTTCATCAGCACTCTGCCGAGGAGCTTGCTGGCGAGGAGCGATCCCTGACCGCCGACGCCGACGATGATAATACTTTTGGTTTCCATATCTCATTCCCCGCTTTCTATCGCATCAAAGGCGCAAAGCTGTTTGCAAACGTCACAGCCGACGCAAAGAGTGGTGTCTATATCGGCTTTTCCGTCGCGGATCCTGATCGCGGGGCAGCCGAGCTTCATGCATTTCTTGCATTTTTTGCATTTTTCCTTGTTGACCTTCAGGGGAGCCTTTGCCTTGACGTATTTCAGGAGCACGCACGGTCTTCTCGAGATGATGACGGACGGCTCTTTTGCCTCAAGCTCGCGTTTCAAAACTTCGTCGCAAGCCTTGAGGTCGTAAGGATCGACGACCGTGACCCTGTTGATGCCCACGCTGCGGCAGAGGCTTTCAAGGTCGATCTTCGCCGCCGGGTCGCCTTTGAGGTTGTAGCCCGTGGTCGGGTTTTGCTGGTGACCGGTCATGCCCGTGATGGAGTTGTCAAGGATGATGACCGTTGAATTTGTTGCGTTATACGCTATATTGATAAGCCCCGTGACGCCGGAGTGGATAAATGTCGAATCGCCTATGACGGCAACGGTCTTGCTCTCGCTCTTTTCGCCGAGCGCCTTGTTGAAGCCGTGGATCCCCGAAACGGAAGCTCCCATGCACAGCGTCGAATCCATCGCGCCGAGCGGAGCCTGCGCGCCCAGAGTGTAACAACCGATGTCACCGTGAACGGTGACCTTGTTCTTCGCAAGAGTGTAGAACATTCCCCTGTGGGGACATCCTGCGCAGAGAACGGGCGGTCTGACGGGTATCTCGCTGTCGGCGGCCACAAACTCCTTGTCGTCGATACCGAACGCCTTTGCGACGATCTTCTGGGAAAACTCGCCGATGCAGGAGAACAGCTCCTTGCCCTCGACTTCGACGCCGATGTTGCGGCAGTGAGTTTCGATGATACCGTCGAGTTCTTCGATCACGACCACTCTCTTCACACTTTTTGCAAAGTTCTTTATAAGTTCAACCGGCAGCGGGTTTACAAGACCGAGCTTGAGCACCTTCACGCTGTCGCCGAAAACCTCCTTGACGTACTGATAACTTGTGCCGGATGTGATTATTCCGAGTTCCTCGCCTTCGCCCTCAACTCTGTTGAAAACGCAGTTCTCGCCGAGAGAAGCGAGCTTCTTCATCCTCTCTTCAACAAAAGGATGCCTCTTCTTTGCGTTGCCGGGCATCATGATGTTTTTGCCGGGATTCTTTTCATAAGGCTTCTGCTGCGGCTCAACTCTTTCGCCCGTTTCGACGATGCTCTGGGAATGGGCGATTCTTGTGCACATTCTCAGGATGACGGGAGTATCGTATTCTTCCGAGATCTCAAAAGCCTTTTTCGCAAACAGAAGGCCTTCCGCCGAGTCCGCAGGCTCAAGCATGGGGACTTTGGAAGCTATTGCGTGGTGGCGGGAATCCTGCTCGTTCTGGGAAGAATGCATTCCGGGGTCGTCAGCCACGCAGATGACCATGCCTGCGTTGACCCCCGTGTAGGACATAGTATAAAGCGGATCGGCGGCGACGTTCAGCCCGACGTGCTTCATCGTGCAACAGCTTCTCTTTCCGCCGAGTGATGCGCCGAAGGCGACTTCCATGGCGACCTTTTCGTTCGGCGCCCATTCGCAGTAGATTTCATCATACTTTGCGGCAAACTCCGTAATCTCCGTGCTGGGAGTTCCGGGATAGCTTGAAACCACGCCGCACCCTGCCTCGAACAAGCCGCGGGCGACAGCGGCGTTGCCTATTAAGATTTCTTTCATCAAAACACCCTTTCGATGTACGTTTTCAAAAAAAATAAAAATAATATATGCTATTTTACCACCATTTCAGCCTTCAGTCAACTAAAATGTTTCCATTTTTACTTGACTGATGCGATTTTTGATGTAAAATATTACTATGATTTCCCAAAAGGAGAGCAAAACCGTGATCATTGATTTTCACACCCACGTCTATCCGGAAGCCATTGCGAAGAAAACGGTCGGTTTCCTGCTTGACAAGATCTCCCTGCCCGACAAAAAAGCATGGACGGACGGCACTGCGGCGTCGCTTGTTTCGTCTATGGA
Organism: Clostridia bacterium; assembly: GCA_017454815.1. Classification (GTDB taxonomy): domain Bacteria; phylum Bacillota; class Clostridia; order Oscillospirales; family Acutalibacteraceae; genus SIG575. The sequence continues at coordinate 7,563 of JAFTCG010000042.1, read as the reverse complement.
AAAATCGGGCGTTGACTTCAGCGTAACTCTCCCCGTCGTCACAAAGCCTTCGCAGTTTGAGAGCATCAACCGTTTTTCGGAAAACTTGCGCGACGTTCCCGGGATCATCCCCTTCGGCGGCATCCACCCCGATTGCGACGACATCGAAGAAAAGCTGTTGTTTCTCAAAAGCAGCGGTTTCGCCGGGATAAAGCTCCACCCCGATTATCAGGGCACCTTCATCGACGATGAAAAATATATAAAGCTGATCGGTGTCTGCCGCGAGCTCGGTCTGAAAGTTATCATCCACGCAGGGATCGACGTCGGTCTTCCCGATCCCGTCCACTGTCCGCCCGACAGGGTTTTGAAGATGCTCTCCGAGGTCGGCATCGAAAGATGCGATCCATTCATTATCCTTGCGCATCTCGGCGGCTGGAGGATGCAAAGCGAGGTGGAGGAAAAGCTCTGCGGCAAAAACGTCTTTTTTGACACAGGCTACTGCCTTGACAAATATCCCCCAAAAGACGTTGTCCGGATCATTTCACTGCACGGGGCGGACAAGATACTTTTTGCTACCGACTCCCCCTGGGGAGATCAGCGGGAATACGTTCGGCTGCTTGAAAGCCTTCCCCTCGGCGACGGCGAAAAAGAGATGATCTTCTCGTCCAACGCGCGCCGTCTCCTGGGGATTTAAACCCTTTCGGGATATATTCCGGTACCCTCAAAGGTTGTGACGCGCTCTTGCGCGAGAAGCGGTTGTTGCATTAAGAAAAAGACGACGAATAAAGCGTTTTTTGTTTTGCAGTTTTCTTTTCAGAATAAAAAAGATGATCGTAATTAAAACCATGTACGATCATTCATCTTGATTTTCATTTATTCTACCTGCTCGCGCCCAATACTATAACGTCAGATCATTACCGGCACGGCATAGCAGCGGGGCTTCCCCGCCGGCTCGCGCACTCAATGAGAAAGTCTGATAAACACCAACACGGCATAGCAGCGGGGCTTCCCCGCCGGCTCGCGCACCGGTTTATCAATGTTTCCTATATACTTTTTCGTTTGAGATGGGGATATATTTGTCTCCCGCAACGATGATGCTGTCGACGAGCTCGATGCCGACCATGCCCAGCGTTTTTTTCAGGCTGAACGCCGCCACAAAGTCGTCCGCGGACGGCTGCGGAGTGTTGTTGGGGTGGTTGTGGACAATGATCACCGCTTAGGCGCGGTTCTTCGTCGCCAGTTTTACCACTTCGCGGTTGTCGACGTAGACTTCTCGGAAATTGCCCTCGTTGAGGAGCACGCAGGCGCTCATCTTCATCTCGCCGTCGAGGCAGATCATATAAATTTTTTCCAAAGTTGCGCCGATGAATTTCATCTTCATGACCATTTCAACGTCCTCGACGCTGTTGATCCGGATGACTTTGTTGATGTCTTCGCTGTATCTTTCAAAAACACACGGGAGCGATGACAAAAACGTCGCCGTGAGTTCCGTAACCCCTTCGACACGCAAAAGCTCTTCCACGGGCGCGTCGAACACCGCGTGGAACGAACCGAAATGATCTATCAGCCGGTGGGCGAGCGGATTCGTGTCCCTGTACGACACGGAATGAAACAGCAAGTACTCCAGCACCTCGTGGTCGCACATGTTTTCCAAAGCGCCGTTTCTTATCTTGCGCCTGACCCTCGCACGGTGACCGGTATGAGGATTGTTCTCGCTGCTTTTTTTCAAAAATATCACCTCCGGAAAAATCTTAAAATATATAAGAGGATAAAATGAAAAGTTTTGTTATCACCCAAAACGACGCAAACCAGCGCCTCGACAAGTACATTCAGAAGAGCTTTCCGAATCTCCCGAAAACTCTGATGTACAAGTACATCCGAACAAAAAAAATAAAGGTCAACTCCAAAAAGAGCGACATTGCCTACCGTCTTCAGGTGGGCGACACGGTCGAGATGTATATCAAGGACGAATTTTTTGTGAAGCCCGAAACGCGCTACGACTTCACCTCGGCGTCCGAGAGCCTGAACGTGATCTTTGAAGATGAAAACATCATCCTTCTCAATAAGCCCGTGGGGCTGCTGTGCCACCCGGACGACAGGGAATATTGCGACACTCTCATCTCCAGAGTCAAAAAATACCTTTACAACAAAAGAGAATACGACCCCGAGGATGAAAACTCGTTCGCTCCCGCCCTCGTCAACAGGATCGACAGGAACACCGGCGGCATCGTCATCGCCGCAAAAAACGCTCAGAGCCTGCGCATTCTCAACAGCAAGATGAAAAACCGCGAGATCCATAAATTCTACCGCTGCATCCTCATCGGCACGCCGAAAAAGAAAAGCGGGATCATGGAGGATTACCTTTCAAAAGATGAAGAAAAAAACAAAGTCACCGTCAGCAAAAAAAAGACGGACGGCGCAAAAACGATCCGCACAAAATACGAAGTTTTACAATCAAAAGACGGTTTGAGCCTTGTCGAAGTTGAACTGCTCACGGGCAGAACTCACCAGATACGCTCTCATTTTGCCTCGATCGGCCATCCTCTGCTCGGCGACGGAAAATACGGCAAAAACGAGCTCGGCAAGAAAATCGGTTGTAAAAAGCAATGCCTTTGCTCGTACAAGCTGATATTCGATTTCACCACCGACTCAGGCGAGCTTCAATACCTCGACAAGAGGACTTTCCAAATCGATGACATCTGGTTTCAAAAGGAATTTTTCCCGGACAGCGTCTGAGATTATCTCCTGTAGACCCTCGGGACTCTCTTGTTGATGTCGCAGACAAACTCGTAGTTGAACCTGCCGCAGAGCGCAGACAGCTCCTCGACGGTGATCCTCTCTTCGCCGTCTTCGCCCACGAGAGTCACTCTGCTCCCTCTTTCGACGTCGGGGATATCTGTTACGTCGACCATAAACTGATCCATGCAAACGCGTCCTGCTATCGGGGCGCGTTTTCCGTTTATAAGGACGATCCCGCAATTTGACAAAGACCTCGGGTATCCGTCGCCGTAGCCGACGGGAACAGTTGCTAACTTTGTTTTTCTTTCCGCCACGAACGTCGAGCCGTAGCTGACGGTGAAGCCCGCTTCGACCTCTTTGACAAGCGTGACGTGGCTGATGAGGCTCATCACGGGTTTTATGTCGTATTTTTCAAATTTTACTTCGTCGGAAGGATAGAGACCGTAGTTGATTATGCCGCTTCGGACCATGTCAAGAAAACCGCCGTCAAATTCCATCGCGCCGGCGGAATTGCAGTCGTGCCTGATCGGGATATTTACCCCGGCGTCCTCGAGCTTTTTGACAAAACTTTCAAAGACAGCCCTCTGCTTTTCGGTGAAAGATTTGTCCGCCATATCCGCGCAGGCAAAGTGGGTGAAGATACCCTCGATCTCAACGTTCGGAAGCTTTGATATCTCAACGATCTGTGAAAAACTTTTTTCGTCCGGCAGGAAGCCTATCCTGCCCATGCCCGTGTCGATCTTGAGGTGTATTTTCGCTCTTTTCCCCAAAGCTTTCGCCGCAGAATCGATCTGCCCTGCGGTTTCAATGTCGAATACCGTAAGTCGGACGTCTTTTTCCAAAAGCGACGGGTAGTCCTCCGGGAAAACGTAACCGAGAATCAGTATCCTGCCCGTAACGCCGTTTTCGCAAAGCTCAATGGCTTCCTCCGCTGTCGCAACGGCAAAATTGCAAAACCCGTTTTGAAGGAGCGTTTTGGAGCATTCGACCGCTCCGTGGCCATAAGCGTCGGTCTTGACGACCGCCATTACTTCAGTGTTCGTCCGGGCCTTTACGCTGTTTAAATTGTGGACAAGATTGCCGAGATCGATCTCGGCGTAAACTCTTTTGAGGGACATATTTCTACCGACCTTCAATTATTTGGTATAAAAAAAGTATGGTTTTTCGGAAAAATCACGTTGTTTTTTCAGTTGGTGTCCTCTTTTTTGGACTTTGTTCGACAAAACCCGAACATTTGTGTTGACATTTCAAGCCCGGTGGGTTAAAATGGGAACATCAGATAAAACAAATGTTCGACAGGAGATGGATTTATGTCATTCGTATTTTTCACATCAATTGAAATTCTCGTTTCATTCGTGCTGATCCTTGAGATCAAGAACAAGGACAGGCTTATTGATTTCGAGAACAGGATGCTCAGGAAAATCAGGAGGAAGCTGCGAAACCGCATCTGCGGCGAAAAGGTCTGCCGCGTCTGCGAAGTTCCCCGGGAGTTCAAAAAGAGCGCATAACGTCCTTTTCAAAGTTGATTTTTGTGCGGTCGTCCTCGGGGATGGATGAATTTTGCATCAGTATCGCCGTGATCCTGTTTTCGGGGTCGACCCAGAAATGCGTTTTGTAGGCTCCGCTCCAGCCGAACGAGCCGATGGGAAGAATATCTTTCTTGCTGACGATCACCCTGACTCCGAGACCCCATCGGTGGATCTGATCCATAATGCTGTCATCAACAGCGGGACTTCTCATCTTTCTGATAAGATCTTCACGGATTATCTCGTTGCCGTCTTTGTCTTTCCCGTCGTTGAGAAGCATCTCGGCAAATCTCGAGTAGTCCTCGGCGCTTGAAGCAAGTCCGCCTCCTGCGCACATATACGAGGGGGGGAGTTTTTCAAACACACATCCCTTTACCATGCGTCTTTCAATAACGTTTCCATCTTTGTCGCAGCAGAAAACGCCGACCATTCTTTTCCACTGTTCTTCGTTTGGGGAAAAAGTCGTGTCTGTCATAGAAAGAGGCGCAAAAATGTTGTCGCGAAGATATTGGTCGTAAGGCTTTTTGCTGACGATCTCGACTATCCTTGCCGCGACGTCGAACGCTGCTGTAATGCTGTATCGCTCCCATGTGTAGGGCTCGAACATCAGCGGCGTTTTTGAATAGTATTTCGCTGCGTTCTCAAGCGACGTTTTTGCTTCATCGGGCATATTTTCCATCGCCTTGACGCCTATCCAATCCGCTCCCAGCCCGCTTGTGTGCGAGAGGAGATGAAAAACCTTCATCGGCTTCGTGTTTTTGCCGACAACGATTTCCTTGCCGTCGACGAGCTTTACTATATCAAAATTTGAATATTCATAGTCGGGGAGATAGTTTGAAACGTCGTCGTCAAGGTCGATGTTTCCGCGCTCAACTTCCTTGAGCACTGCGCAGGCGGTAACGGGCTTCGTCATCGAGGCGATGCGGTAAATGCCGTCAAAGCGCATTTTTTCCTTTCCGTTCTTCATCCCGAAAACTTCGTGGAAAACTCGTTCTCCGTTCTGATTTATGATAATTTCTGCGCCGCCGATGTCTTTGTCTTGAAGTTCCTTTTCAACGGTGGCGCAGATATTTTCTTTGAGTTTTGTTCCGTTCAACCATTTCATTCCCAGTCAGCTCCATTGCAGGACGGATCATTGCCCTTGGTTTTCATTTCAGGGCGTCCATGACGTCTTTTTCAAAATTTATCTTTGTGATCTCTTCGTATTCGCCGTAGCGTGTGCAGCGGATATTTTTCATGTAGATCGCGGTGATCCTGTTGACGGGATCGACCCAGAAAGCTGTCGCCCAAGCGCCGCTCCAGCCAAACGAGCCGACGGGGAGGATATAGCTTTCGTTCGTGATCACGCGAACGCCCAAGCCCCATTGATGAATGTTCTGACCCATGAGCGAAGCAGGCACAAGCGGCGTTGCCATCTTGCTTTTGATGAGCTCGCCGTCGAGGATCGTGTTTCCTTTTTTATCTTTGCCTTCTGCCAAAAGCATCTCGGCGAATCGGCTGTAGTCCTCGGCTCCCGACACCAGTCCCGCTCCGGCGCATAAGCACTGCGCGGGGAAATTTTCGTAAACACAGCCTTCGGGCATCTCGCAGAAATATCCCTTGCCGTTTTGGTCGCGGTCAAACATCCCGACGACCCTGCCCCACTGCTCTTTTGTCGGCGTAAAAGTCGTATCTTTCATCCCGAGCGGATCGAAAAAATTGTCCTTCAAGTAGACGTCGAAGGGCTTGCCGCTCGTTTTTTCGACGATCTTCGCCGCGACGTCGAACGAAGCCGTCGGGCTGTAGCATTCCTTTGTAAAAGGCTCAAACTGCAGCGGCTCTTTTGAATAATATGCCACTGTCGAACCGAGGCTTTTCCTGTCGTCGTCCGTCATCTTTGCGAGCGCTTTGCCGAAAAGCCAGTCCGAGCCGATGCCGCTTGTGTGGGTGAGGAGGTGGAAAACCTTGATCGGCTTTGTGTTTTTGCCGACGATGACCTGTTTGAAGTTTTCGACCTTCGCTATATCTAATTTTGAATATTCAAATTCGGGAAGATAGTTCGAAACGTCGTCGTCGAGGTCGATGTTTCCGCGCTCAACTTCTTTGAGCACAGCGCAGGCGGTAACGGGCTTCGTCATCGAGGCGATGCGGTAAAGGCAATCGGGAGAGATGTCCTCGCTTGCGTTCTTTTTGCCGTAAAGCTCGTGGAAAACCCTCTCGCCGTTCTGGTTGACGATGATCTCGCCACCGCCGACAAATTCTTCCTCTATATCTCTTTTGACGTTCTCGTCAATGTTTCTTTTCAGTTTCGCTTCGTCAAGAATTTTCATTTGGCTTTCGCTCCCGATAGCTTCGTTTCTTATCCTTTTGATTATATTTGATCAACTTGCCGGGATCAAGCGCTTTGAGCGCCCGTTGGAATGGGAGCTCCCGTCGGAGAAGCATGTTCCAACCCTCCGGCAAAACGGGATGAGCGTCCAAATATTTGCGCCGTAACAGCTCCGCCGTCGCCCTGTCGGCAGCCGAATCTCACCTGATTCGAGATCACGCGAAAGAAGTAATCATCCCTGCCGTCCATGCTCCCCTCCATAAAGCCGAAACTCTGTAACCTTTTTTATTATACATGAAAAGCTCTGTCATTTCAACAGGTTTTGTCAAAAAAATTACGCCATCCTCAAGATGGACGACGATTCAGCTGCGCCGACAGACGTAATTCTGCTTTGCAGATAAGCCAATTTCAGCTCTATCATAAGTCAAATTATATTATGAAGCGAGGAATAACGGCCGAAAATTCTATGGATTTTTTGCCCCGAAAAACTTAACAGGCAGCCTGCTGAACAAAGCGGGCTGTTTTTTTGACGAAAATGAAGAAATCAAGGCGTATACCGATCGTAGAAAATGGGATTAACCTTGTAATCGGAACACATGGAACACTTGATGTACACTTGTCGGTACACTTATCGAAGCGAAAAAAGTCAATAGAATCAAGGGTTTTGAGGCTTTGGTACACTTTGTACACTTGTTTTTAAAAAGTTTATATATCATCACTGATTGATAATTAGCTTATACTATTTACCTCGTATATATAAAGAAAAAAATTATGTGTACAAAGTGTACAAAGTGTACTAACCCTTGATATATAAGGCTTTTTCAGAGTTTTTATGTGTACCGTATGTGTACCGGATGTGTACCATCTATTTCAACGGTTGACAAAAATATCCCCCCTGTTATCAGAGGGGAATCCGTTATTAGTTTCAAAACCAACCGCTGAGGTTGGATAAGAAAGCACCTGAGGCTTTCCACCTCATCAGTCTTGCCTACGGCAATCCAGCTTCCCCTC
>JAFTCG010000041.1 GCA_017454815.1 Clostridia bacterium | reverse complement strand
TCATCCCACGCTCTCGATACCGGAGCTGATGAGGATCATGCTCGACGAATGCGGCTACGGCTGGGACGACGCATGGAATATCGTCACGAAGACCGTCGCCTATACAAACCACACCGTCATGAAGGAAGCTCTCGAATGCTGGAGCGAATCATTATTCAAACAGCTTCTTCCGAGGATCTACGTTATCACCAAGGAGATCGACAACCGCTTCCGCAGCAGCATCTGGGAAGCAACGCACGATGCGGACAAAGTTGAAAGAATGGCGATCATCTCCAACGGAGTTGTCAGAATGGCAAACCTCTGCGTTGCCGCTTCCCACAGCGTCAACGGCGTCTCGGCTCTCCACAGCAACATACTCAAAGAGACCGTCTTCAGCGATTTCTATTGCGTAACTCCCGAAAAATTCCAGAACGTGACCAACGGCATCGCACACAGGCGTTGGCTGTGTCAGTCCAACCCGAGACTTTGCAAACTGCTTGACAGCCTCATCGGAAGCGGCTACGTTTACGACGCAAGCGAGCTTTCAAAATTTGCCGAATTTGCAAAGGACAAGAAAGTCCTCAAAAAGCTTGACGCAATAAAGCTTGAAAACAAGAAAGACCTCGCAGCCCTCGTGAAGAAAAAAACGGGCGTAACCCTCGACCCGAACTCGATCTTTGACGTACAGGTCAAGAGACTGCACGAATACAAAAGGCAGCACCTCAACGCCCTGAACATCCTGACGAAATATCTTGAGATCAAAGCGAACCCCGACGGAGATTTTGTTCCCCACACATATATCTTCGCCGCCAAAGCTGCTCCGGGATACTTTGTTGCAAAAAAAATCATCAGCTTTATCTGTGCTCTCGCAGACATGATCAACAACGATCCCGACGTCAACAGCAAGCTGAAGGTTGTTTATCTTGAAGATTATAACGTAACTCTTGCCGAAAAGCTCATGCCCGCCGCAGACATCAGCGAGCAGATCTCGCTCTCCGGAACGGAAGCAAGCGGCACAGGCAACATGAAGCTCATGATCAACGGCGCGATCACCATGGGCACTCTCGACGGCGCAAACGTCGAGATCCACGAAGCTGTCGGGGACGACAATATGTTCCTGTTCGGCATGAAGACCAACGAAGTCAATGCCCTCAAACGCATCGGATATGATCCGATGAGCTTCTACCACAACAACGCTCAGCTCAGGAACTCCATCGACTTCATCACAAACCACGGCATCAACGGCAACACCTTCCCCGAGATCGGATCAACCATCATTTACCACGATCCCTACATGGTGCTCGCCGACTTCGAGGACTACAGATGCGTCCAGAAACGCGCTGAGGAAGTCTGGAAAGACCGCGACCGTTGGAACAGAATGTCGCTTGCCAACATCGCGGGCGCAGGCGTATTCGCCGCCGATAGGGCGATCAACGAATACGCAAAAAATATCTGGGGCGCAGAGCCTGTCGTAAAACAAAGCAAAAAATAAACGAATAATTTTACCGATTCTGCAGATAATTTTATAAGGAATAAAATCCTTAAAATTATTTACGATCGGAGTAATATCAATGCAAAAGATAATTGTGTTGCTCGTGGGCGTTTCGGTTCTCTTTTCCCTTGCTTCGTGCAAGAGCAAAATGAAAGAGGATGAGACGACCGTCACCGTCACAAATGCATACGGTCAGGCAACGTCAGACATCGCCGCGACAACAAAGAAAAACGATTCACTTGTCGGGGAGGTCACTTCGCTCATCGACGACGCAACGTCGGTCGCGGAGGACATCGTGGACGACGTACTGCCCGACGATCGCTCTTCGACTACAGCACCATAAGCAAAAGCATCCGTTCTCCTGGAGGGAGAGCGGATGCTTTTTTGTGAGATTTGTTCGGTTGTTTTTCCGAATTCCGGACGGTCGCGTCAGACGATCTCAATGCTCGACGCCTGAATGATCTTCTGATCCATGTCGACTTTTTCGTTGACGAGGATCTTCACGCTGTCGCCTTTGTTGAGGATCACAACGTTTTCGGAATATGATGCCGCAATGCAGTAATAATGCGAATCGCCTTCAACCTTGATATAGTAGAACGTCTCGCCTCCGAGAACTGCGGAGCGTATCTCCTCAACGACTCCTGAGGAAGCCATTTCGTCATTTTGCTCGGGAGCGGTTTTCTCATCATCGTTGGTGACTTTGACCTTGCTCCTCTCGGCGTAGTACTGCTCCAGACATTCTTCAAGAGTGGGCGCAGTGACAACGATCTGGTACTGCGAAACGTTCACCAGCGAATACATTTTTACAAGCCCCTCGCTGTCCTTGAGCGCCATAAAGAACGTCGGCTCGCCGTTGATGTTAAGCAGCAGCGGGAACGTCGCAACATAGCTGTACTGCTGGACTTTGCCTTCCGCAGAGCCCATTGCGGAATACTCTGTTGCGCCGGAGATCTTGTAGTACGTCGTTTCCTTCGTCCTCTGGTTGCAGAGTATGAAGCCGATGATGGAGTCGTCGTTTGTAACGGAGGTTATACCCGTGTACATATAAACGTCGTCGTTGAGGGCAAGGTAGTTGCTGCCCTGAGTGGTGATCTTTACATTCTTCTGTCCGAGGACCGAATTCCAGAAACCGCTGGAGTATTCGCCGTAGTAGTTATACTGCTGGACGAGCAAAGACGATGAATAAACTCTGTCGATCCAGCGCAGAGCTTCCGAGGTCTTCACTTCCTCGATGTCGTGATACGAAGTCTCGCCCGTCACCGCGTTGACGATAACGATACCCTTCACGTCGTCGCCGCCGAAGAGCCCGACAGTTTTGTCAAGCCTGGAGCAGATCCAATATGGATTTCCGTCGTCGTCGATTTCAAACGTCGGATTGTCGAGGATATAAGTCGGATATGAAAAACGAAGATGCCTTTTCAGAAGCCTGTTGAAGTGCTCCGAAGGAGAATACTTTATGCCGTCCTGAAGCTTTACAACTTTGACTTCCTGCGTCGTCATGTCGACAATCATGTAGGCAGGGATGCCGTTTTTCATGTTAGTCAGCCATTTGATGATATTGGCGTAGCGAAGAGTCGTCACGCGCACAGGCTTGTCCTTATAGTTGATCTGAGTATAATACTGCGCGTCCTCGTACTGGGAAACGTATTCCGAAAGCTCGCCAAGCTGTCTTGCGCCGAGCTTCTGAGCCGAGGCCTCGTCGAGCATCGGTACGCTCGAAAAATCGATCTCGTTAACGTCGTTTGCAAAATCGCCCGTCTGCACGCTCATGATGCGGCTGTAGCTTTTTGCGCGGAAGAAGACCGCCGAGGAAATAAGTCCTCCGACGACGACGAGCACAAGCAAAAGGATCAGAATGATAAACGGTTTTGAATTCCTTTTGACATAGTTCTGTTTATCCTCGTCAAGAAAAGCTCCGTGCAGAATATATGAAAAAACGGGAAACGCCGCAACGACGATGCCGAAATACAGGTACATCTTAATTTCTTTGAAGTTCATCACCGGAAGCATCAGGTAATAAAGCACTCCCGCAAAAACGACCGTCATCAATGCGGCGATGAGATTCTTCTTTGCGGCATTCTTCGGCGCAACGACTTCCGTCTTGGAATCTTTGGAAAACATGTCCTTTATAAAAGCCGCAAACCCGCCGACTTTGATTTCTTTGTTCATTGGATCCATTAAACAATTTTCCTCCCTTTTTTAATGTCCTGTTTAATTTTACAGTAAAACGAATCAAAAAGCAACAGTTTTGATAAAAAAGCCAAAACTCATCTTGCAAAATTTCCTTTTTAGGGTAAAAAACAGAAAAATACTGCTTGACAACAATTTGCTGAAGTGATATAATATCTCTCGCTGTAAAGTGTATAGGTTTACAGTATCCTTGCTCGTGCGAAAAGCAACGGGCCATTTTGACCAGAAGGAGGTGCTACACAATGGCAAACAGCTATGAATCAATTCTTGTTTTCTCCGTCGCTAACGGCGAAGAAGCTGCAAAATCTCTTGTAGAAAAATTCACAGCTCTCATTGAGGCAAACGGTACTATCGAAAAGATCGACGATTGGGGTGTCCGTAAACTTGCCTATCTCATCAACGATGAGGCGGACGGCTATTATATCGTCGTTACTTATTCTGCAGATACCGATTTTGTTGCAGAGCTCGAACGTGTCGCCAAAATCACTGACGGCGTTCTTCGTACACTCACAGTCAAGAAATAAGGAGATACAATATGCTTAACAATGTTGTAATTATGGGCAGGCTCACCGCCGATCCCGAGCTTCGCCAGACAGCTTCCGGCATCGAAGTTACTTCTTTCAGCGTTGCTGTCGACAGAGGATATGTCCGTCAGGGCGAAGAAAGGCAGACGGATTTCATCAACTGCGTCGCATGGCGTCAGTCGGCAAAATTCATCACTTCTTATTTCCACAAAGGATCCATGATCGCGATCACAGGTTCCTTGCAGACGAGAAACTACGAGGACAAAACCGGCGCAAAACGTACGGCAACCGAAGTCGTTGTCGACAGCGCAAGTTTCTGCGGCTCGAAGGCTGAGACCGGAACGTATTCCCGCCCCGCGGCGAACGATGCTCCCGTAAGCTCCCCCGCTCCCTCGTATTCAACAGCTGACACGAGTGATTTTGAAGAACTTTCAGGCGACGACGATCTGCCGTTCTGAAAGACAGCGTTTTTCATTTCGACGGCTGAAAACTGTCAGCCGATCTTACAAGGAGGTTTTTAATAATGGCATACGATAAAGCTAACCGTCCCAACAGAAAAGGACGCAAAAAAGTTTGCGCTTTCTGCGTAGACAAAGCTAAAGAGATCGATTACAAGGACGTTGCTAAGCTTCAGAGATTCATCTCCGAAAGAGCAAAGATCCTTCCCCGCAGAGTGACAGGCACTTGCGCCGCTCACCAGAGGGCTCTCACGACTGCTATCAAACGCGCACGTCAGGTTGCTCTTCTTCCCTATACAAAGGATTGATCTTGACATTCACCAAATGTGGCTGTC
>JAFTCG010000040.1 GCA_017454815.1 Clostridia bacterium | reverse complement strand
TGCCGATCGTTACGCTTGTTAATCTGCTGCAATAGTAAAATGTATAATCACCAATGCTCGTTACGCTGTCAGGGATCTCGATGCTTGTCAAACTGCTGCATTCGTAAAATGCATCATCGCCAATGCTCGTTACGCTGTCGGGGATCTCGATACTTGTTAAACTGCTGCAATTGTAAAATGCGTAGCTACCAATGCTCGTTACACTTTCGGGGATCGTAAATGATGTTCTTTCGTTACCAATGGGATATTGTATAAGTTCTGTTTTATCTTTGTTATATAGAACGCCGAAAGAATCAGAACTATAGTTATTATTGTTATTGTAGACTGTTATGCTCGTTAAACTGCTGCAATTTCCAAATGCACTGTTGCCAATGCTCGTTACGCTGTCGGGGATCTCGATGCTTGTTGAACTTCTGCAATAGTAAAATGCATGATCACCAATACTCGTTACGCTGTCGGGGATCTCTATACTTGTCAAACTTTTGCAACCTACAAATGCCCATTCGCCAATGCTCGTTACGCCTGATTCAATTGTGACAGATTTGATAGATGAATTGTAATAAAACGGACTACCGTTATAACTATAATTGTACATCTTACCTGTTCCGCTTATGTTGAGGGCCCCTGTGGAAGAATTAAACGTCCAATAGACGTTGTCGCCACACTGACCTGTGGCGTCGAGGGTGTTATCGGAAACGTTTGCAGGCGTTAGGGTTTCGATAATTTCCTCAACCCCCTCTTTTGCGCTTGCAGCAATTGAGCATAGCCCGTTCCACAAGGATGAGCCGACGCCTTTGAATCCGCTCAGCGGCGCCGCACCGAACAGGATCGCTAAAACGATTATGACAGACAACACTCTTTTCAATATTCTTTTCATCTTCTGACCTCCTGCAATTTGAAATAACCTTTTTGCTATATTGTTCTGCTATATATGGGCGAATATAATCCGCCAATAGTGACGTGCACAGTTATAATGGTAAATAAAGCTTTTGGATGTAAAAATGTAATTGCGTCACTGCCAAGCCTTCCCCTCGAGGGGAAGGTGGGTGAGCAAAGCGAACCCGGATGAGGTGTAGGCACGCAGTGCCGTGATAAATATATTCTAATTCGGAAGGTTTACACCTCATCAGTCTTGCCTATGGCAATCCAGCTTCCCCTCAAGGGGAAGCCTATGCTTTGCTTCCGCTCAGCGGCGCTGCGCCGAACAGGATCGCTAAAACGATTATGACAGACAACACTCTATTCAATATTCTTTTCATTTTTCTTTCTCCATTGGCAATGATATTAAAATTTTTACTTTCGTTGCGTTATTATTCAAAGTTGGCGAAGTTCAGGATATACGCCATGTCGATGGCGTCGAGGTAGCCGTCGGGGTAGACGTCGGCTGCGGCAAAATAGGCATCGTCTTCGGGCGAAGTGAAGGTGTTGACGTATTCTCCTGCAAGGGCAACGTCGAAAGAGTCAACGTATCCGTCCCCTGTCAGGTCGCCGTAGAGCGCGAGGGTGTAGGATGCAAAAGCTTTGGTTTTAATCAGGGCGCTTACTGTTGTCCCCGTTCCGTAACCATTTGCTGTGGGAGCGGCCGCAAGCGTTGCGCCGTCGTCCGCCTCCACCAAGGCGAGAACGTCAGCCGCGCTGCTTGCGCAAGAAAACGAACAGATCAGTCCCGACTGCGCGTCGACCACTGCGTCAGAGCCACGGGCGGCAGAAAGCTTTGGCACGCCGAAATATTCAACTGCGCCGCTCAAATCGATCGACTGGCCGAACCTTTTTTCAACAACGCATTCGCCCACGACGTTGCTCGAGCTGCGAGCGACGAAGGTATGCTTTGAAGTATCGTTCGCCGTCTGGAGATGCGCCGGGTCCATCCAAATAAGACCTTTGCCGTCGTCCGGAGCGTCGGATCTGTACCTGAGTTTCAGCGTTGCGACCTTAACGGGCGAAGCGAACGACGGGAGAACATCATTCATCGGGTCGTCAAAGAACACGTTGCGGAAAAAGAACGAAAACCATGCGACCGCGTACTGCTTTCTCATTTCCTCGGTATATGTTGCGCCATAGAGCCTGTCCGCGACGGAAGACGATCTTTCTTCGGACATGATAACGCTTTTGTTGCCAAGGGGCGCAAGGTCATCCGCGATCACGAAGTTGTCGGCTTCCTCATCCTCTGCGGGCTCATAGTAGTTCCTGTCATAGACTATCGACGCGCCAAAGCAGTTTGTAACATAGTCCGCCGAAAGAAAAACGTCGATCTCGAAAACGTCGCCCGGCTTTGGCTTTGTTCCCGAACAGCTGAGGCTCCACGAAGCGTGGTTGTCCGACTCCGTCGCAGAAATCGAAAGCGAAAACATATCAAACAACATCAGCAACGCAAGCGCTGCGCTGAATAGCTTTTTTATCATTCCTGTTCTCCCCCGGTAATAATTATTTCTTTTAATGCTCCTGCTTAGCGAGCGTCCTCAGCCAAGCAAGCTCCACTTCCTGATAATGCGGAACAAAGCAGATGAAATCGCCCAGCGGGCTTCTTGATGAAAGGAATCTGTACGTTGTATAAGCGTAATCCGGCTCACTCAAAAGCCCGAGCAGAACGTCGTCCAGCTCGCCCAGAAGCTTGTAGAAATCATCATAAGTCAACCCTTCGGGGAAATAAACGTTTTTGATTTTCATGTTTTCCGAAAGGTACTGCGCGAGAAGCCGTCTCAAGCCGTCCCAAAACCTGACGGGAGAGACGAAGAAAGTTACGATATTCTTTTGCAGGAACGAAACCAACAGCGAGATGATCTGAGCCGCGTTGCCCGTAAAGCTGAAATTATCGCTGTCAACGATAAGGGCGGGCAATAGTTTCATCAAAAAGCCCTGATAGTTTTCAACAAAGTTTTCGGGAGATTTTATGATCTTCGTCGCAAGCAGCTTTATCAAATCGTCGAGATATTCGCCCTGACCGACAGAGTCATTCGCTTTGAAAAGCCCGATCTTTTTGATCGAAGAATAGTTCAATATATCGCGCACCACTCCGCTGACGCTGTTCAACTCATAAAAAGTGAAATCCTCATAGTAGTTGAGATTAGTAATGGAATTATACTCTTTTTCCATCTTGGAGCGAAGGAGAGCGTAGTTTTCTGTTGTCTCAGCCGAAGGGAGAAAGACGTCCGTTCCGTATTTTCCGTAGCCCCAAGCCTCCGGAACAAACCTCGGCACAAAGTCGATTGGGTTGAGAACGTTGAAAATGCATGAATACTTTTCATCTTTCACGCCCGCGAAAGTTGTGCAGTTCGGGACTTCAAAGAAGTAAGCAAAAATGTTGTGTTCATCGAAATCATAGCCGACGCTGCTCGAACCGTTGATGAGCGCCGCGGCCGCAAGATTTCCCACCGCCGCAGAGCGGGAAAAACCTGTGATCCATATTTTTACGGTGGAGTTGAAGGTCGACTTGAAGTTGCTTATGAAATCCGAAAGGTATTGAAGAACTCCGTCTTTTGCGATGGAAAAGCCCTCGTGCTCCTCCCCTGTTCCGATTTTCAGATTGCCGCCCCACTCCCATTCGTAATTGCCGCCGCGAATTCCGAGGGCGATAACGGTTTCGTTCCTGCTGTCTATATTCTTCTGACCGATCAGACAGCCGATGCTGTCGGTTGTATAAGGCAGATCGTAGCCGTAAGGTTTGACGGTGTCGAAGCCGAGAGTGTTCAAAAACTCGATCCCTGCGTCCGGCATTTTTGCAAGTTCGATTTCCTTGCCTGCGCCGTTGTCGTTTTGCATCGCCGCCATCTGGAAATGGAGCGATATCAAAGCTGTATCAAGACTGTATTCGTAGGAATCCCTTGAAAAATACTCGTCGCTGTAAGTATAGTCGCTGATAACGCCGTTTCGCAAAACGCCGTGGATAAGTCCGCTCTCCTGCGCGGCCGCGCTCGCCGACAACGTCAAATACAGTAGCACAAGCGCCAGCAAAAACGATATCGTCCTCTTGGAAAACTGTTTCATGTTTAGACCTCGATAATGTATGATATTAAACTGATTGTGTAAACGATTTTAAATCGGGACGCAAAATCATATTATTGCCCTGTTGATTTTCTTACATATTTCTTTTTGACTTTCTTTGCGTTGCTGTTGACAACGGCAACTTTGATCAACTGCACGAGCAGTTTTACGGCCGCATAGATAGTCGAATTCAAAAGCCAAAACGGCTTGAAACGAAGCTTTACGCGAAATTTTGCAACGCTCTTTTCGCCGAGAAAATCGGGGCGGATCGTTATATCTCTGCTTTTTATCTTCAAATGAGCTTGCAAAAAAGCAAGCGACGGGCAAACCCCGGCAGATATCTTGCCGAACTTTTCGGCAACGTCGGCGCTGTCTTTGCCCGCCACATCAAGCTCCAAAAAAAGCTCGCCGACAACAAGATGCCGAATAAACAAACTGCCGAGATACTTTTTCACGATCCCGGCAACGTCCCTGATGAGCTTTAAAGTGCCGGAAAAACCGCTGTTGTTGTAGAATTCAAGGAGCGGATTTGTTTTCTTTTTCTTCGGCGCGGGAGATTTTTCGGCGGTCGGTTTGCCGGAAGGTTTCTGTTTCTTTTTTTCCTTCTTCGGTTTCTTTTTCTTCTCCCCGGCGGGGAAAACGCGCAAAGAAAGGAACAGATATTTAATTTTCACTTCAAACTTTTCGTCATACTGCGCCAAAACCGTCACGGGGATGCACAAAACGAGGATCACCCCAATTATCACGGCGCAGAGAATTTTCAAAAAAAGCAAAAAGTTCTCCCCCTTTTCGGGAAAATGTTATTCTTCGTCTTCCTGTTCTTCGTCGTCATCCTCAGGCTGCATCAGCTGCTCGTCATATTCCTCCTGGGCGGCCTGCGCCGCGGCGGCTTCCTCGTCAGGTTTTTCGTTGAGCTCAGGGACGTCGGGCAAGTCGTCAAGAGATGAGATGCAAAAGCACTTCAAAAACTCGGCGGTAGTGCCGTAAATCAGAGGTCTTCCGGGCAGCTCGAGCCTGCCGACTTCCTCGATCAGCCCTTTCTGGCAGAGGGTGGTTATAACGCCTGTGCAGTCAACTCCCCTGACCTGTTCAACATAGGCTTTCGTGATCGGCTGGTTATATGCGATAACGGCAAGCACCTCGAACGCCGCCGACGAGAGCGGAGCGTTGCGCTTTAATTCAAGCACGCTCCTGATCTGTTCGCTATACTCTTTTCTGGTACAGATCTGGTATTTGTCGCCCATTTTCACGATCTGCAGACCGCTCTCACGCTCGTCATAGGCGTCGGAAAGAGTCATCACAAGGCTTTGGGCATTCTCAACCTCGATTTCAAGCGCTTGGGCAAGTTTTTCGATCTCGAGCGGCTCTCCCGCCGCAAAAAGGACAGCCTCAACGGCAGACTGCATCTGTTTGAATGTCATAAATTTTCTCCTTCGTTCAAAAGTTCAACCTGGGCTTCGTCACATTCGCCGGAAATATAGACCTTCTTCGACTTCGCAAGCTCAAGCAGCGCAAGAAACGTCGCAACGAGCTCCGAGCGCGATTCGGCTGACGAGAAAAAGTCGGTAATACGCTTTTTCTTCGATTTCAGTAGGTCGGTGACAATCTTGTTTATCCTCGACGAGACGGACACGATCTTCCTTGCGACAATACCGCTGAACGCTTCGACCGGGGGCGGGAGCTTTCGTTTGCCCTTTCCTATTGCGCTAAGGTATGCCCGCAGGATCTCAAAAGGCTCGTGGGAGCGCCTGTAGGTTTTGTCGGGATCGAACGTCTGCGGCTGTCTTGAAAAAAAGTCAAAGCCGTCGGTGTGAGTTGACAGTTCTTCGGCGATCGCCTTGCACTGCTGATATTCAAGCAGTTCGCCCGTCAGCTCCATCTTAAGCTGCTGGGCTTCCTCCTCCTGCACGGGGAGCAGCGACACAGATTTGATATAGACAAGCCTCGCCGCCATTTCCAAAAATTCGCTGGCGACGTCCATGTTCTCCTCCTGCATCATCTTGACATAGTCCGTATACTGCTCAACGAGCTCGAGGATCGGGATGTCGTTGATGTCGATCTTATGCTTGCTGATGAGATGAAGCAAAAGGTCGAGAGGCCCTTCAAACACTTCGATTTTGTAGTTGATCTTTTCCAAAGCTATCTTCCTTTATGCAAAAAATTTGAACGGAAGCGACGCGACATAGTTGAGACCTTTCAGCGCCCATCCGGAAAGGAACGATATGGGCACGCTCAACACACCCGTCAAAAGCAGCACAAACATCGCTATCATGATATATCGCTCATACTGCATTACTTTAAAATAATACTTGTCCGGCAATATCGCCCAGAAGATCCTCGAGCCGTCGAGCGGAGGCACGGGCAAAAGGTTAAACACCGCAAGAGTTGCGTTGATGTTTGCCGCGAAATACAAAAAATAGTAGATAATTGTATAAAGCAATCTGTTGCTCGCATAAAGCGAAGCTCCGAACGCGCTCAGGGCATTGACAAAAATCAAAAACACGAACGCCATTATCAGGTTTGAAACAGGTCCTGCAAGCGCCGTGATCGCCATGCCTTTTTTAGGGTTTTTGAAGTTGTTGGGGTTGACGGGAACAGGCTTTGCGTAGCCTATCCCGCACAGCAGGATCATGATCGAGCCCCATAGATCAAGATGCGCAAAAGGCAAGAGCGTCAGCCTTCCGCTGAGCTTCGCCGTTTTGTCGCCGAGCTTTGTGGCGACGAGCGCGTGGGCGTATTCATGCACGGGTAAAACGCACAAAAGCACGAACACCTTTGCGGCGATCATGATGAGCATCTGCGTCTTGTCCATGCTTGCAAAGTTAAAAATTGACATAGCTATTTTCCATCCTTTATGACGCATACGTCACGTCTGATATTGTTCAAATCTTTGACGAAATCTATTGTTTTATACTCAGAAAAGATTCCGGCGACGTCGTCTGCCTGATCCTCGCCGCATTCCATTAGGATAAACCTGCAGCGTCCGATCCTGTCAAACCATTTTTCTTTCAAAGCTCTGTAAAACTCCAGGCCGTCCTCTCCCCCGTCGAGAGCCTGCCGAGGCTCGCGGAGAACTTCGCTTTGAAGCGAGGCGATCTCCCCGCTGATGATATACGGCGGGTTGGAGACGATCATATCGCACGAAAGCATCGAGTATTTTTCGCAGCCTTCAAAAATGTCGCCTTTGACGATCTCCAAATTATCGACGCGGTTCAAAACCGCGTTTTTTTCAAGATAATCCAGGGCTTCATCAGATTTTTCAAAGCAGACAACGTTCAGTTCCGGAAACATCTTCGCAAGGCAAACGCCGATACAGCCCGTCCCGGCACAAAGGTCGTAAACGGTTTTGACGTCATGTTGCCCGATGATCCGAGCCGCTTCCTCCACAAGGCATTCCGTATCCGCCCTCGGGATCAGAACGCCCTCGCCGACAAAGAATTCACAGTCGAGGAAGCTCCATTTGCCGACGATATACTGGAGCGGTCTTCCGCTTTTCCTTGATTCGACCGATTTGAAAAGCTTTTTTGCCTTATCGGGATCAGCCTCGTTTTGTGAGTTGAGAAAATATTCGCTTCGGCTGATATCAAAGCAATGAGAAAAGAGCACCCAGGCATCAAACCGCCAGTCTTCGGTGACGTCCTTGAGCTCGTTTTGAGTTTTTTTCAGCGCTTCAAAAAGCGTCATATCTCATCGTTGAAGGAGGTTTCTTTGAAAAGCTCCTCCATCATTTCGTCGACGGTCTGATCTTTCAGCTCGGCCGCGGGTTTTTCCGCGATCTCTTCCGCCTTTTCGACCTCGGCGATCTCTTCAAGAGTTTCTTCGACAGCCGCATCCTCATCAAAATAATCTTCAACTTTCTCGGAAAGAGCGTCGGTGACTTCTGCGGGATATTCTTCTTCAATATCGTTTTCCGATACGTCAGAAACGACGCAGTCGTCACTATCTGTTTCATTTTCAATGCCATAGAGCGCCGCTTTGAGCGAAGCGATGCCGACTTCGATGATGTCGTCCGTAGGTTCGACGGTCGTGATCCTCTGCATCCAGAGACCGGGGGCGGAAAGAATCTTCACACATCTGTTATCATGAGTACCGGCGTATTTTATGAATTCAAAGCCAAGTCCCATAACGATGGGAAGGATAAGAACGATCTTGATGAGCACCCAGACCAAAGTGATTTTCGTCAACGCGGGGATCGCGATGGAAACGATGCTTGAAACGATGACGCTGAAGATGATCATCACGAACATGAAGCTCGTGCCGCATCTGGGATGGAAACGGCTCTGTTTTCTTACGTTTTCGACCGTCAGCTCAAGCTCGTTTTCAAAGCAGAAAATTGATTTATGCTCCGCACCGTGATACATGAAGACGCGCTTTATGTCGGGCATTTTTGAAACGAGGAACATATATCCGACAAAGATTATCATCCTCATTATGCCCTCAAAAAGTCCCCTGAAATTCGAGATGGATTCATTCGCCGCTTTGTTGATCCATGTGAAGATCTGCGCGGGCAGCCACATGAACAGGAAAACAGCGAGCAGAACTCCCAGCACCGAAGCTATTATCGTCAGCGCGGTCATCATTTTTTCGCCGAAATGATCCGTTATCCAGCGGTCGAGCTTTGACATCTCCTCGCCGTCGTCGGCTTTGAGATCCTCAAAGCTTGTTTTTTCGGCGGATTCCATCATGCATTTGTAGCCGAAAACAAGGCTGTCGATAAACGAAGCAACGCCCCTGATGATCGGAACACCGAGGAATTTATATTTTTTTGCAATGGAAACATGATCCTTTCTTTCAACGCTGATGGATCCGTCCGGCATCCTCAACGCCATCGCGGAGCACTTCGGTCCCCTCATCAGTATGCCTTCTATCAATGCCTGGCCGCCAACCGATACTTTTCTGTTATCACTCAACGTTATTCAACTCCTTTTCTTTTGAGTATTCCGATTTGTCTATCGGAAGTGTAATTTTTACGCTCGTTCCCTTTCCGAGAACGCTGTATATATCAAGCTTACCGTTATGCTGTCTGATGATCTCATCGGCAACGGCAAGTCCGATTCCCGAACCTCTGACTGTATTGTTCGTCTTGTAAAACTTTTCTTTCACCTTTGGCAGATCTTCTTCCGAAATGCCGCAGCCGGTGTCGGTGATGGTGATGACGAGGTTGTTGTCCTCCTCGATGGTCGCAAGCACGGAGATCTTCCCGCCTTCCTGCGTATACTTCAAAGCATTATCGAGGATGTTGGAAAACACCTGGGTTATTCTGTTGGCATCCCCCGGCATCGGCGCAGGCTCGTCGGGCGCATTGTAGGAAAGCTCTTTGCCCTCGCGTTTTGCCCTGTCCCTGAAGACGAAAACAGTTTCGTCGAGCTCTGCAAGGATGTCGATCGTCTCGATCCTCATCTTAAGCGCGCCGTTTTGTATCCTTGAAAAATCGAGCAGCTCCTCGACCAGCTCCGTCAATCTTTGGGACTCTCCGATGATGACGTTCATGCCTTTTTTCATCAGCTCTTCATCCGTCTGCCCCATCTGAAGGAGCGTTTCTCCCCAGCCTTTTATCGCGGTGAGCGGAGTTCGCAGCTCGTGAGAGATGGTGGAGATAAAGTCGTTTTTCATTTTGTCGGCGTCCTTTATCTCGCTGATCATGTAGTTGATCGAATCGCCGAGCTCGCGAAGCTCTGTGCTTCCGAAGTCGTCCATCTCGAAGGAAAAATCTCCCTTCGCATATTTCATGGTTGCGTCGCGCATTTTCGTGACAGGGTTGATGATCGACCTGATGAAATACATCCCCGAAAAAAGGATCAGCGCTATCACGGCAATGCAAACAAGCACGCCGTAGAAATAAAGCCCTTCGAGCTGATTGTCAACATATTCAAGAGAGATCATATACCGAACGGCGGTGTTGTTGTGGTACTTGTCGAGCAGATAGGTGCACGCCATGATCTTTTCGCCGTAGGCGTTCTTGCCCCTCCACACGGCGCTGTCCTCGGACGACTCGATCGCGCCAAAATAATCCGGCATCTCATCGTTTCGGTTCGAGACGTCTGCGCCGCTCGAAGACGCAACGGGGTTTGCGTTGTTGTCGATCACCCAGACCTCGATAACGTCTTTGTCGGAAAAGCTTTTTGCGAAAGTTTCCGCCCCGCGCACAAAGCTTTCTTCGTCCTTGTTCACGGAAGCAAAATATTCGTCGACCATAGAATTGTGCGCCGATTGGAGCTTCATTTGGACTGAGTTGTAGTAGTAGTTTTTCATCGCCACGGCAAAGATCACGAATATCAAAAGCAAAAGAGCCGAAGACGTGAAAACGAAATTAGTCATCCATTTGAACGTAAGAGTGTCGGATTGAAGCCTGTATTTTTGGCGAAACGATTGTTTCGGCTCGCCGGTATTTTCTTTTTTCAATTTTACGTCTTCACCTCCTTTTTTTGATCGGTCGAGTTACGCCATCCACTTATAGCCGTAGCCCCAGATGGTCACAAGATGCTGGGGATTTGAAGATTCTTCCTCGATCTTCATCCTCAGACGCCTGACGTTAACGTCGACGACTTTTTCTTCGCCGAGGTATTTTTCGCCCCAGACTTTGTTGAGGATCGCGCTCCTGCTCAAAGCAACGCCTTTGTTCTCGAAGAAATATTCCATGATCGAAAACTCAACGTGGGTGAGTTCGATGGGCTTGTTGTTTTTGAAGAAAGTGCGGTTTTTTATGTTCAGGGAGAATTCGCCGCTGTTGATCACGCCTTCCTTTTCTTTTGAAGAAGGCTTGCCGATGGCTTCGACTCTCCTGTAGAGCGCGTCGACCCTCGCCATGAGCTCGGACGGCGAAAACGGCTTTGTAACATAGTCGTCGGCGCCGACCAGAAGCCCGGTGACTTTATCCATCTCCTGCGTTTTGGCGGTGAGGATGATGATGCCGATATTCCTGCTTTTGCTCCTCAACTGTTTGCACACCTCAATGCCGTCGACTATCGGCATCATGATGTCAAGCAGGGCTATGTCAATCTCATCGCCGTGTTCTTCGTAAAGTTTGAGGGCTTCCTCGCCGTTTTTCGCCTGAAGGACGTCGTATCCGCTCCTTTGAAGATTAATGACAATAAACTCTCTGATAGAGGATTCATCTTCCGCAACCAATACTTTTTTCATTTTTCATGTCTCCTTATTTTATGTTAAATAGTTCATCGCGTTTTAGTCCCATCGCAAGTCCGTAGTCCGTGATTTTGCAGACAAGCGATTTCCCCTGTTCGGCCCCGGAAGAGCCAAGCAGTGAATAGCCGGAGCTTTCATACTGCGTAATATCTTTTTCGTCGACCGATTCGACAACCGCAAAGCATGAGCTTTCGTTTTTTTCGGCTTCCTGAGCAGATTCAAAGTCGCCGTAGATGAACGACCATTTGCTGCCGCCGGAATAAAAGGCGAACAGCTTGCCGTCTTCAAAATAGGCGGGAACCTTCAGGTAATACACGTCGTCAAAATAGATGCGTTTTTCGCTCCCCGCTTCGGAGAAAGTGCAAGAGCCGTCCTTGTTGAAGACGACGTTGCTCCACTGGGTGTACGCCAGCCTGTTGCCGGCTTTCTGCTGTCCGGAAAAGGTCTGGGCGATCGGGATCTCAAACATCCCGTCGTTGTTGACGTCGGCGCACCCGGAGGGCGAAAAGCGCGCGGTGTTGAAGATCGAAACATATTTTTCCTGCGCGGGATCGAGCTTGCTGACAGTCGAACCGTCGGTTATGCGGACGATATCGAACTTTGCCATGTTCCAGTAGTACAAGCCGGAATGGGCAACGTCGGAGCTGTCGGTATAATCAATGAAGATCGCAAACGGCGTTTCGGAAGTATTTTCGCAATAAGCTACTTCAACGTTTTCGCACCCGTCGGGCAGATCCGCGCGGCACAGGGGAACTATATCCCCTGCTTCATCCATATCGAGGATCGTCAAAAACGGCACTTTCTCAGGTTCGAGAGTGCCCCGGTCGTAACTCAGAAGAAGCATCTCGGTGTAAGAGTCGGCATCGACGTCGACCATTTCTATCTCATCAAACCTTTTGTCCTCGCACATCCTGACAAGGCTTACGCCGTTTTGCGAGTCATCTGCAAGGCAGGAGACGTTCAGGATCATGTTGTCAACATATTTCCAGGTGGTGACGATCTGCTTTTGGGCTCGGTCGGACAGCTCGATCACCCTGAGTGAAGTTATCTCGTTGCCGGATCCCGGGGTGTCGGAGACGATGCTCCATTTTTCGCCGTCAGATTTGAGGATCAGGACGTGGATAGTCTCCGGGGATGCTTTTTCGCTGTAAAAGCAGATAACTTCATCCCTGCCGTCGGAATCAAGGTCGGCATAGTTGAAATTTGAAGAAAGGTATTCCGGATCGTCATCGTCCTCGTTTCGGCTGGGCGCAATGAGCGTTATGGACGAGCCGAATTTTTTGTTGATCATCTTTTCAAGCTCGGGATCGGACATCGGCGCGCGTAAAAGCTTGTCGAGTGAAGCGATGTACAAGCTGCAGCCGCTCAACAAGGTGAGCAAGCTCAGCGAAAACAACACGCACAAAATCCTTGCGATAATTCGTTTTGTCATTATATTCCCCTTTTAAAGTCGCAATTTGGCATATTAATAATCCTATTCATTATATCACATCTTATATTTGTTTTGCAATAACATTTGCTAATTATTTAAACAATTTATATTTATAGGCGCAAAAACGCTCGAATTGAAGATTTTTTTATGATAAAACACGAAAAAATTATTTTTTTTCAAAAAATGCTTGCTTTTTTTTTTAATATCTGTTACTATATGTGATGTTGCAATTCAATGATCGACAAAGGAGGTGCGAATTATGGCAAAATGTGATTATTGCGGAAAGGGAGTTTCCTTCGGTATCAAGGTTTCTCACTCCCACAGAAGATCTAACAGAACTTGGAAACCGAACATCATGCGTGTTAAAGCTATCGTTGACGGTACTCCGAAAAGGGTTTACGTTTGTTCCCGTTGCCTTCGCTCCGGTAAGGTAAACCGCGCAGTTTAATTTTTTAAACGGAAAATAGCAAGAGGTTGTCACTTTTGTGGCAACCTCTTTTTCCGTTTTATGAATAATCTTATTTATCTGTTTCGGTAAAATCCGTGAAGGTCATCTCCAGCTCGTCGGAAGGTATCTTCATCGACAAGGGATACGACGTTTCGCCGTCGAGCACCGTCCACACGTCGGAGCCGTTCACAACGGTATGCAGCGACCAGTTTCCGTCGTCGGTTTTGGATACGTCGGGGTTTTCTTTCGCCGATTCGATCGCCTGCTTCAGGTTGTCGGCGAAGGCAAGCTGGGGATATTTCCCGGTATCGGCATCGTAGGAAAGTGCGCCGTATTTTATCGTACAGCTGTCGCCGCTGCAAACAAGCTTCAAGCCTGAGAGGATCTCCGGCCTTGTGACTTCAACGGTGATCGCTTCGTCTTCAACGCTCGTTATCGTACAAGTCATAACGTCGTATGATTTATATTTCACAACGGCGCTCGTGGTGAAGTTCATGGACGGGATTTTCGGGAGCTTCTTAAAGCTGATCTCGCAGGAGCAAAGAGTGAACGCAACGGCGGTCGCAAGGATAACGCAAACAATTCTTTTGAAAATTTTATTCATGTTTCATCTCTCCGTTTCAAGTAATATTTCGGACAGCTTTTCGGCAACGTCGCCGGGCAGACAAGCCATTCTCGACAGCTCAGCCGAAGCAGCGTCGCCCGCCGCACCATGGACAAAAACGGCGCATACAGCCGCATCTTTGCAGCTCATCTTCTGGGCGAGGAATCCCGCCGTTATACCTGCGAGCAGGTCTCCGCTTCCCCCTGTCGCCATGCCGGGATTGCCTGTCGTGTTTACAAAAACGCTCTTTTCTCCGGGGACGGCGACGACAGTGTTTGAGCCTTTGAGAACGACGGTAACGCCGTATTTTTCGGCAAAATCTTTCGCGGCGGATATCCTGTTTTTTTGTATCTCGCCGACGGTTTTGCCGGTAAGCCTGCTCATTTCGCCGGGATGCGGCGTAAGGACTATCGGCGCTTTCGCTTCACACAGAATATCTATGTTCTTTGCGAGCGCATTTATTCCGTCTGCATCAACAACAACAGGTGCGGACGAATTCTTTATAACTTCGCGGACGATCCCGAAAGCGGCTTCGCCTGTTCCGATGCCGCAACCGATGACGACAACGTCAGCCCAGTCGAGGTTTTTTATTATCCTATCCGAGTCCGCTCCGTCAAAAAATCCCGATTTGTCGCCCTTCACGGGGTAAAAGGTTGCCTCCGCGACCTGCGAGGCTATTGCGCTGTAGGCATCCTCGGGAAACACGATCTTCAAAAGCCCTGCGCCAGAACGAAGCACGCCTTTTGCGCACAGCACTGCCGCGCCCGGCATCTGCTTGCTTCCGCAGATTTCAAGGACTTTTCCGTAATCGCCCTTGTTTGAAACGCTCGTGCGTGGATTAAACTTCTCCTTGATCTCGTCAAATGATAAGGTATAAAAATCACCGTTTGCCGCCAATTCAATTATATCCTCGCCGATCCCGATGTCGACCGTCTCGATCCTGCCGCAAAACTCTCTCGCAGGATAGAAAACATGGCAAGGCTTCAAAGCGCAGACCGCAGCGGTGAAGTCCGCTTTTATCACAGTCCCACCCGCTTCGCCGCTGTCGCCGGAGATACCCGACGGCACGTCTATGGCGAAAACACGCTTGTCTTCAGACTGTTGACATATTCAAACAGCTCTTTGATCTTTCCGCCGACGTCGCCGGAAAATCCCGTTCCGAAGACCGCGTCGACGATCACGTCGGAAGATTCAATCTCGTCAAAAGCTTCGCTGCCGTCTTTTTTGAAGTCGATAACTTTACAGCCGGATCCGTCGAGCTTTTTGTAGACTTCAACCGCGCTGTCGCCGACAGGCTCGCCGCAGGCAAGAACAACGCTGACGTCAAAGCCGCCGAGGGAAAACAATCGGGAAACCACAAGCCCGTCGCCGCCGTTGTTGCCTTTTCCGCAAAGGATGCAGACCTTTCGGGCGCTGTCGCTCATGTTTTCGCGGATCTTTCCGTAGCATCCTCTGCCGGCGTTCTCCATCATTTCGAGGTACGAAAGCCCGTTATCGTTCGCGGACTTTTCGGCATATTTCATCTGTTCACAAGTTAAAACTATCATTTTTTCACCCGCCGAAATCAAACCAAGCTGCAAAGATGGTCGAAGGATCTTTTCAGTTGGGAATAGTCGTCAAATCCCGAGCTGTAGAGCTCGATCAGGCACGTCCCGTCAAAGGAGCTGCCCTCGAGCTTTTTAAGCAACCCCTTCAGATCATAGTCGCCCTCGCCGGGGGGCAGACAGTCTTTTTGGGCATTGCTGTCGCTGATATGGACATGGATTATATCGTCGATCATGTCGTCGAGAAAATCATCTTCGGTAAAGCCGCAACGTCTCATCTGCTTGACGTCAAAAACAAGGTGGAAATCGTCTTTCAGATAATCCTTCATCTCTTTCAAAAACGCAGGGTCGCCGGAAGCGAACAGGTGGACGTTTTCCTGCGAGACCTTTACGCCGTACTCCTTGCCGACAAGGCAGAGCTTTGCAAACCTTTCAAAATACTGCTCGTCGGGGATGCGCATGACGGTCTTCATCCCATGCATCACAAGGGCTTCCGCTCCGAGCTGCGCGCAGGCGTTGAAATATTTTTTGTAAAAATCCAGCATGTCGTAAAATCTTCTCTCGTAATCCGAAAAAAAGAAAAGCGGCTCGCACACCGAAGTGCATGGGTGAAGAGATTTGACGTCGATGCCGTAATGATCCTTTATCGCAAGCACCTCGCGGAATATGCTCCCGCTTAGCTCGCAGGGGGCGTTGAAAAATATTTCCGCATTCCTTATGCCGAGCTCGCCGATGATTTTCAGCGATTTTTCGGTTTCAAGAGGATAAAAACATGCGCTCGAAATTCCAAAATCCATACTGTTCACCATAACCTTACAAATAATGCTGATTACATAATTTCCCTGTTGAAGAACGGTTTTTAAATGTTTTATAATCTTTGACGGAGGCGATATGCGTGAAAGATGACCGACTTTGCAAAAAATTCATAAAACTGTTCGTCAGAATCGGGTTCACGACGGCTGTGCTTGTGCTCGTGATCTCGACGATACTGTATGTCTGCGCAGGGAGGATCGGGGACTATTATATGCTCAAAGAAATCAGCATCGAGCTGATACTTACGTCAAGAAAATGCGCCGGAGTGACCGCCCTGGGCGGATTTCTGCTTGACCTTACGCTGACTCGTCGCCGGATAAGTTAAGGATAATACAAAACCGCCCCAAAGTCAATAGCCGACAAACCATAAAATTGCACTCGGATCAACGCTGATTTTGTTCTCACGTATTGACAAATCGGCGTTGTTATACTATAATATTCTCCAAGTGTAGTTTTTGTTGCAAGGGTGGTGAAAAATATGGCCGGATCCAGGCGTACCTTTGCCGTTTTGACGCTGGCGGCGTTTGTTCTCGTCATACTGCTTTCATCATGTTTCATGGTGTTTTGCTCTCACCACGATTGCGACGGGGACGGTTGTTTCGTCTGCAGATTCATCAACGAATGTGTTGCAAACCGCTTCAAGGTTTCTGCGACAGTTTTGTTCTGTTTCCTGTTTATTGCTGCCGCTCTGTCGGCGATAGTCTCCGCAGGAAGTTCGTTTTTGAGTTTTTCGGATCATACCCCCGTTTCACTGTGCGACAAGATGAGCTGTTGAACGCTTCAAGGCAAATTGATTCGATTTTTACTATTACTCACTTTTTACTTTGGAGGTTCAACAAATTATGAAAAAAATAACAGCTTTAATCATCTGCGCTGTTTTGACGATCGGCATTCTGGCTTCATGCACCGCCGCTCCCGTCAACACGGGCGACAAGCTCAGCATTGTAACAACTATCTTCCCGGAATATGACTGGGTAAAAAACATTCTCGGCTCCATGTCCGACAAGGCGGACGTCACCATGCTGCTCGACACGGGAGTCGATCTCCACAACTATCAGCCGACTGCCGACGATATTATCAAGATCACCACCTGCGATCTGTTCATTTACGTCGGCGGCGAATCCGACAAATGGGTCGACGACGTTCTCAAAGATTCCTCCGACAAACCTGTTGTCATAAACCTTTGCGACGTGCTTTCCGAAAACCTTAAGGAAGAAGAGCTCAAGGAGGGAATGCAGGGCGAAGAAGAAGCCGAGGAAGGCGAAGAAGAGATCGAATACGACGAACACGTTTGGCTTTCGCTGAAGAATGCGTCAGTGATCTGTCAGCATATTGCAGACAAGCTCTGCGAGCTCGATTCCGCCAACGCCGAGGCTTACAAGGCAAACGCTCAAAGCTATATTTCAAAAATCAACGCCCTCGACGAGCAGTATGCTCAGGCTGTTTCCGAATCGGAAGTGAAGACCCTCGTCTTCGCCGACAGGTTCCCGTTCAGATACATGACGGACGATTATTCCATCGACTATTATGCGGCGTTCATCGGCTGTTCCGCCGAAACGGAAGCAAGCTTTGAAACCATCAAATTCCTCGCCAAGAAAGTTGACGAGCTTTCGCTCAACTGCGTTATCACGCTCGAAGGCAGCGACGACCGTATTGCAAAGACGGTCATCGCCAACACCGAAACAAAGGATAAAGAAATGCTTGTTCTCAACTCCATGCAGTCCACCACGGGCGAGCAGGTCAAGGAGGGCGCCGATTATCTCGCGATCATGACGTCCAACCTCGAAGTTTTGAAACAGGCTTTGAAATAAGGAGAAACAATGTTACAGCTTAAAGTTACAGACCTCTGCGTCGGCTACGATTCCAACGTCGTCGCCGAACACCTGAACTTCCAGGTCGAAAGCGGAGACTACCTTTGCATCGTCGGCGAAAACGGCTCGGGAAAGAGCACTCTGATGCGCACGATCCTAGGACTTCAGCATCCCATCTCGGGCAGCATCGTCTACTACGACGGACTGAGCAAAAACGAAATCGGATATCTTCCCCAGCAGACGGTCGTCCAAAGGGATTTCCCCGCTTCCGTCAGCGAGATCGTTATTTCCGGTTTTCAGGGAAAAATGGGGCTGCTCCCCTTTTATTCCGCTCAGCAGAAAAAAGGCGCGCTCGACGCGATGGAGAAGATGGGCATCACCCATCTCCAGAAGCGTTGTTACAGGGAGCTTTCCGGCGGTCAGCAGCAGCGTGTTCTGCTTGCGAGAGCGCTTTGCGCCACGTCGAAGATACTGCTGCTCGACGAGCCTGTTTCCGGGCTTGATCCAAAGGTCACCGCGGAAATGTATGCTCTCATCTCCGAGCTTAATCGTCAGGGAATCTCGATCATCATGATCTCCCACGACATTTCTGCCGCCATCAAATATGCTTCGCATATCCTTCACATAGACAACGACGTTTTCTACGGCACGAAGGAAAGCTACCTCGCCAGCGAAAAAGGCAAGGCTTTCATGGGAATTGACGGAGGTGAAAAGAATGATTGAGGTTTTCACCAAGCTCCAGACCTATTTTGAGTACCCATTCGTCAGGTATGCTCTGATAGTCGGCTTGCTCATCGCAGTGTGTTCATCGCTGCTTGGTGTTACGCTCGTGCTCAAAAGGTACTCGTTCATCGGCGACGGTCTTTCGCACGTTGCTTTCGGCGCGATGGCGATCGCAGGAGTTATGCATTTTTCAAACCAGATGGTGCTCGTTTTGCCCGTAACGATCCTTGCGGCGATACTCCTGCTCGCGGGAGGAAAGAAGCGCAAGATCAAGGGTGACGCCGCAATCGCGATGATCAGCGTCGGATCGCTCGCCTTGGGCTACATGGTGATGAACATTTTCCCGTCAAAATCGGGTAACGTTTCGGGAGACGTTTGTTCGACTCTTTTCGGCTCGACGTCGATCCTGACTCTCTCGCAATTCGACGTATGGCTTTGCGTTATTCTCTCGTTTGTTGTGCTGCTCGTTTACGTCCTGTTCTACAACAAGATCTTTGCAGTGACGTTTGACGAAAGCTTTGCTTCGGCGACCGGCACCAACGCGGGAGCCTACAACCTGATGATAGCGGTCATCATTGCGATCATCATCGTGCTTGCGATGAACCTTGTCGGCTCGTTGCTGATCTCCGCTCTCGTCATCTTCCCCGCCCTCTCCGCGATGAGAGTTTTCAAAACCTTCAAGTCTGTTACAATTTGCTCCGCCATCTTCTCCGCCGTTTGTGCAGTGCTGGGAATTCTGATTTCCGTCCTCGCCAGCACCCCCGTTGGCTCGACAATTGTCGGCGTTGATGTAGCAGCGTTTTGTATATTCTGGATCATTGGAATTATCAGGAGGAAAAACTAATGAAAAAAACACTTTGTATTCTTTTGAGTGCAATCATTTTCGTCGGACTTTTGTCCGGCTGCGGCACTAAAGCAAATAATAACAATAACAGCTCTGACGTCACAAACAATGCTTCCGTAAACGCCAAGACGGACACAAGCCTTGAGAAGCTTGATTCACCTGTGATGAAAACAAATCTCAGCCAGGCTGAATACACCCTCTATCAAAACATCTTCTACAACAATCAAAAGGGCGATTACGCCGGCAAGAGCGTTGAAAAAGAAGGCACTTTTGCAACTCTTTACGATGCTTTCAACAAAGTCGAAAGATACTACGTCTGGGGATACATGGACAACACGAAATGCTGTGACTGGCAGTGGGAGATCAAACTCGACGACGGCGCGAAGAAACCCACAAACGGCTCCTACGTTGAAGTCAAGGGTACTTACGAAGAAAACGACGACGCTCTTGATAAATTCTGGATAATTGATCCCGTAGTAACCGTTGTTGAAGAATATGCAGACAGAGGCATTGACGTTGATATGTGCGCGATGAGCGATACTCTCCTTTACGTTGAGATCCAGAACATCGTCAATATTCCCGATTATTTTGAAGGCAAAACAGTTTGCGGCTACGGCAGAATGCAGACAGACTCCGCTATTCAAGACGCATATTACGACAACAAATGGTCTGTTGAAATAGATACGGACGGCAAGATCCCCGCTTTCGGATCTCTTATCGTGTTCACGGGCAAGGTCGCAAAGACTTCTGAAAACAGGGGTACGCTTACGGACGTCAGTCTCTATCAGAATACACAGTACTGATCCCATGTCCAAAAGAATTATTACTATATTACTTTGTCTGTCTTCGGTTTTGGTTTTGGCCGGATGCGGCAAAATCCAAAGCACGGTCGTTGACACAGTCGACGAGACTTCCGCAACGTCTTTGCCCAAAGCCGACGTTGATATTGACCTGACGGGTTTTTCAGGCAACATGGCTTATTCGGAGGTCTACAGCATGTGCGATTATCCCGAAGTATACGACGGGAAAACCATCAGGCTCAGAGGTCTTTTCAGCGCGATATACGAAAACGTGGAGGAAAACGACCTTCGCTTCACTTGCCAGGTCAGCGACGCCACTGCCTGCTGCAGCATTGGGATCGAATTCGTCCCGAAGCAGAGTCTCACGTTCCCGGACGACTTTCCGCTCGAAAGCACTCCTGTTATCGTTACCGGAACGCTGAAACAGACGAACGAGGATTTTCCGGTCTATATCTCCGACGCAGAGATAGAGTTTTAAAACTAAAAAAATTCCTTCCGATGCGATGTTTTTTCCGTCGATCGGAAGGTTTTTTGTTTTGAACGCTTGCAAAATCTGTTTTTATGTGGTAAAATACTTTAAACGCATTGATGGAGAGAGTAGGATTTCCCCTGCGGCAAAGAGAGGAAAGACCGCGGCTGAGAGTTTTTCCGCTGTGTAAAGGATCTTCGAAGTTCACTCCGGAGCGGCTTGCTGAAGCTTTTGTGGTAGGCAACGACGGTCAGTTCCCGTTAAAGAACGAAAGAGTGTTTGCTCTGAGCAAAGCTTTATGTTTTGCCATGACAAAAAGTCAGGGTGGTACCGCGGAAGTTCACGCTTTCGTCCCTCGTGGGGCGGGAGCGTTTTTTTGATTCAAAACCAATGAAAGGAACAATAATTATGAAAAATCAACTTGAAAAAATCGGAAAAGACGCTGCCGAAATGATCAACTCCGTCACCTCCAAGGCGGAGCTCGATCAGGCTCGCGTCAGATTCCTCGGAAAAAAAGGCGAGCTGACAGCTGTGCTCAAGATGATGGGCAAGCTCTCTGCCGAAGAACGCCCGATAATGGGTCAGATGGCAAACGAGATCCGCAATCATATCGAAAAAACGATCGCCGACGCCGAAATTAAAATCAAAGAAGCCGAAATGAAAATTAAGCTCGAAAAAGAAACCATCGACGTCACAATGCCCGGAAAGCCCCACAAGATCGGCCATCAGCATCCGCTGTCGATCGTCCTCGACGAGG
The DNA here is from genome assembly GCA_017454815.1 of Clostridia bacterium. Classification (GTDB taxonomy): domain Bacteria; phylum Bacillota; class Clostridia; order Oscillospirales; family Acutalibacteraceae; genus SIG575. The sequence continues at coordinate 4,831 of JAFTCG010000040.1, read as the reverse complement.
TCAAGGACATCTTCCTGGGCATGGGATTTGATATCGCCTCCGGCCCCGAAGTCGAATGGGACTATTACAACTTTGAAGCGCTCAACATGGCGCCCGATCACCCTGCGAGAGACACGCAGGATACGTTCTACATTACCGAAAAGATGCTCCTGCGGACTCAGACTTCCCCGGTTCAGATCCGCGTTATGGAAAAACAGAAGCCTCCCATCAGAATCATCTCTCCCGGCAGAGTTTACCGTTCCGACGCCGTCGACGCAACGCATTCCCCTCTTTTCCACCAGATCGAAGGTCTCGTGGTCGACAAAAACATCACAATGGGCGACCTCAAGGGAACTCTTGAAATGTTTGCCAAAAAGCTCTACGGCGACGAAACGAAGATCCGACTTCGTCCCCACCACTTCCCCTTCACAGAGCCGTCGTGCGAGATCGACGTCAGCTGCTTCAGGTGCGGCGGCAAAGGCTGCCCGATGTGCAAGGGCGAAGGATTTATCGAGATCCTCGGCGGAGGCATGGTGCACCCGAAGGTTCTCGAAACCTGCGGCATCGACCCCGAAGAATACAGCGGTTTTGCATTCGGTCTCGGACTTGAAAGACTTGTTATGTTCAAGTTCAACATCGACGATATGCGTCTTCTTTACGAAAACGACGTTCGTTTCCTGGAACAGTTTTAAGGAGGTCTGAAAATGAATTTATCAAAAAAATGGCTTGCTGATTACGTCAGCCTTAACGTTACAGACAAAGAATTTGCCGACGGAATGACTCTCTCCGGCTCCAAGGTCGAGGGCTTTGAAGCTGAGGGCAGCGAACTGAAAAACATCGTCGTTGGCAGGATCGAAAGCCTTGAGCGGCATCCGGACTCGGATCATCTTTGGGTTTGTCAGGTCAACGTCGGCGAAGAAGAAAATATTCAGATCGTAACCGGCGCGCAGAACCTTACCGTTGGCGACTACGTCCCCGTTGCAAAGCACAAATCAGTTGTTCACGGCGGACAGAAGATCGAAAAGGGCAAGCTCCGCGGAGTCCTCAGCAACGGTATGCTTTGCTCCGTTGCAGAACTCGGACTCACGGTCAACGACTTCCCCTATGCGATCGAGGACGGTATTTTCATCCTCGGCGAAGACTGCGACAAGACCCCCGGCAAAGACATCCACGAAGCAATCGGGCTTGACGACGTTGTCACCGAATTCGAGATCACTTCCAACAGATCCGACTGCATGTGCGTCACCGGCCTTGCGAGAGAGGCCGCGGCAACTTTCGGCAGCGAGCTTGTGATCAAAGATCCGGAGGTTAAAACCGTCGGCGACGACGTCAACAACTATCTTTCGGTCAGGATCGAAAACCCTGAAAAATGCTACAGATATTGTGGCGCAGTAGTCAAGAACGTGAAGATCGAGCCGTCGCCAAGATGGCTTCGCGAAAGGCTCAGGGCAAGCGGTGTGCGCCCGATCAACAATATCGTCGACATCACCAACTACGTCATGCTCGAATACGGTCAGCCTATGCACGCTTTTGACCTTCGCTACCTTGGCGGCAATCAGGTCATCGTCAGAAATGCGAAAAACGGCGAAAAGATCACCACCCTCGACGGCGTTGAAAGGCAACTCAACGAGAATATGCTCGTTATCGCGGACGCGAACGCTCCCGTTGCCGTTGCAGGCATCATGGGCGGCGAATTCAGCGGCATCATGGACGACACGACGACGATCGTTTTTGAGTCCGCTTGCTTTAACGGAGTAGGTGTTAGAAGAACCTCCAAAGCTCTCGGCCTCAGATCGGAATCTTCAATCAGATACGAAAAAGAATTGAGCCCCGAAGGCTGTCTGCACAATATAAAAAGAGCGCTCGAACTCATCAACATCCTCGGCGCAGGCGAAGTTGTCGACGGGATCGTTGACTGCTACGAAAACAAGGCAAAGAAATCTACGGTTAAGTTTGACCCGGACTGGATCAACAATTTCATCGGCATCAATCTGAGCGCAGACGAGCAGAAGAAGATACTTGAAAAGATCGAATTCACCGTCGACGGCGACACGGTTACCGCCCCCTATTTCAGGAACGACATCGAGCACAAAGCCGACGTTGCCGAAGAAATCGCAAGATTCTATGGCTTCCACAACATCGAGAACAGACCTCTTTCCGGCGTTGCGAACGCAAAGCTGACCGATTATCAGCAGTTTATGAAGAAGATGGATTTCGCCTGCCGCGCAAGCGGTCTTGACGAGATCTCAACGTTCTCATTCATCAGCCCGAAGGGTTACGACAAGATCCTTCTCCCCGAAAACAGCGAGCTGAGAAAATCCGTCGTTATCTCCAATCCTCTGGGCGAGGACACCAGCGTCATGAGAACAACTCCGATGATCTCGATGCTTGAAGTTCTTGCGAAAAACTTCAAAAACAGGAACGAAAGCGCAGCCCTTTACGAGCTTGCAACACAGTATGTCTCCAACGGCACAGAAGAACTCCCCGATGAAAACCTCAAAATCTGCATAGGAATGTATTCAAACGAATATGATTTCTTTGTGATCAAAGGTATTGTCGAAGAGATCCTCGGCGCAGCAGGCATCGACGACTATGACATCGTTGCAGAAACGGAGAACTGCTCCATGCACCCCGGAAGAACTGCAAAGCTCTCCAAAAACGGCGCAACTTTCGCGCTTTTCGGCGAAGTGCATCCGCAGGTTTCCAAAAACTTCGGCATCAGCCAAAGAGTATACTTTGCAGAGCTTGACATGAAGAAACTATTCGACATGAGCGACAAGAACAGACAGTACAAACCCCTGCCCAAATTCCCGGCAATGGTCAGAGACCTCGCCTTTGTCTGTAAGAAGAGCATCCCCGTCCTCTTCCTTGAAAAAGCGATTGCAAAAGCTATAGGCCCGACGCTTGAAGAAATCACTCTCTTTGACGTCTACACAGGCGAGCAGATCGCTCAGGGAATGAAGAGCGTCGCCTTCAACATCAAGCTTCGCTCCGCCGACAGGACTCTCACCGATGAGGAAGCCGATTCCTCGGTCAAAAAAGCGATCGAAGAGCTTAAAAAACTCGGCGTTGAGCTGAGAAGCTAAAATAATTTTTGAAAAAAGCTTGTAAATATACAAAAAATAGTGTAAAATGTATATGATTAAGTTTTGATCTCAATATAAAAGGAGATGTATTTTATGGACGACAGGACTATTCAGTTTTCAATCAAATCAGAACTTGAAGACGAAATCAAGAAAAACCTGACAATCGTATATGATTCTCTGAAAGAAAAGGGATACAATCCCATCAATCAGATCGTTGGATACATTCTCTCCGAAGATCCGACTTATATCACAACGCACAATAACGCAAGAAGCATCATCCGCAAGATCGACAGAGATGAGCTTTTGCAGATATTGGTCGAAAACTATCTTAAATAAAGGGGTGTCTTTATGGCAACAAAAAAAAAGGAACCCGAGTTCCTTACGTACAAGGACAAACCTCTCGTTCGATGCAATAACACGATTTATTACGGTGACATGAACGATCCGTATGTTATAATGCTCCAGATCGTCAGCAACAAAGAAGAAAACGGCGTTCAGATGGCTGAAAAAGTTATCGTCCAGCTGCTTTCGACCGATCCGGACGCAAGCCCGAGGGAGAGAATCGTCAAAAAGAGCGAGAAAAAAGGTCTTTATAACGCTATGGATATCGGCGCTATCTGGCTCAAGAGAGCGCTCAATCCGAAATCATAACAGATTTAAACATCAAAAAATGCGTCAGAGGTTTCTATCCCTTTGGCGCATTGGTTTTCTGAAACAATGCCGATCATACTAAAAGTACGACCGGCATTTTATTTTGCTTCAATTGTATCTTTTTATAAAAAACCAATAGTTTTTAAAAAACTCCGGGCAGTGCTTCCCTCAGCAGAATGCGAGCTCGACGTTTTCGCCGGACGAAAAGGCGACGGTGTTTTCATCAAGCGTGATTTGAGCGCCGATGACCTTCACGCTGTATTCGGCGCCATCTTTTTTGTATTCAAGGACGTTATCCGAAGCCGAAATCTCCGCATTGGACAAAGCGACGTCGAGGACGGGAGAAACGTTCTTGAGCACGATCTTCTCTTGAGTAAAAGTCACCGATTTGTCGTTCCAGAAGGCTGTGAGCGAGCCGTCATCGTTCTTCTTCACATCAAACTTACAGGCGTTTTTGTCGAGTTCAAAGCCGCTGTTGTCCTTCCAGTTCACCGTGTCGCAAACAGGGAGGTTTTCGTAGATCGCTACGTATGCGGTTTCGCACGGGTCGGAAAGATACTTTTCCTCAACGTTTTCGTCAAAAAGATAGATGCTCCTGAAGAAAATTCGATCCTCAAACCTGAAAAGATTTGCCATGTAGTTTTTGCAGTTATAATAAAGTGATTGGACTTTTTCGCCCGCCGACCAATCTTCCGAAGCAAAAACGCTTTCCGCCGGCGTCATGGCAAACGATTCCTTGAAGCGCCTGCCCATCTCCCCCGTTGTCATAAACTTAACTTCAGGATCGGACTTGAAAACTTCTATCTGCATTTCCAGCGCCTCAAGCATCTTTTCGCCGACCTCGAAAAAGCTGTTCTCCTGCCCTATCTGAACGCAGGAAAAGCTGAGGCTCTCGTTCTTGTAGTAAGTTGTGTCATACCATTCCACGACGTCCTTCCTTCGCGCCGAAGTCCATGCGGGTTCAAGGGTATAAAGGACAGCTCTGTCCCCATCCGACAGGATATATTTCTCATTGTCGTAGTTATGCACGGGATCCGGGCCAAGAAGGCGGAAAACGGGTGTTTTCACCATGTTTTCCTTTGTCTGCGCCGGCGTGAACATGTTTTTCTTGGACG